>NZ_JBFUEN010000021.1:0-142420 GCF_056403915.1 Terrabacter sp. P2_E3 | reverse complement strand
ACTGCAAGGTCTACTTCTGCGACCCGCACTCGCCCTGGCAACGCGGCACCAACGAGAACACCAACGGCCTGATCCGAGAGTTCTTCCCCAAAGGCACCAGCTTCACCACCGTCACCGACGAGCAGATCGCCCACGTCGAACAACTGCTCAACACCCGCCCCCGAGCCACCCTCGGCTTCCACACCCCCGCCCATAAACTCAACGAACTACTCAACGTTGCGCACACGCCCTGAAACCGCCGTGCCCCGCCTGGGACGGAGCGCTCACTCGACTGGTGCGGAGCGCTCACTCGACGGGGAGGTGGGGACGACGAGAGCCGTCGCGACGGCGGCGACGCCCTCGCCGCGGCCGGTCAGGCCCAGCCCGTCGGTCGTCGTGCCGCTCACCGACACGGGCGCTCCCGCGGCGGCGGTGAGCACTGCCTCGGCCTCTGCGCGGCGGGTGCCGAGCTTGGGCCGGTTGCCGACGACCTGGACCGCGATGTTGCCGATCTCGAAGCCGGCCTCGCGCACGAGCCGTGCGGCCTCGGTGAGCAGCGTGACGCCGGAGGCTCCGGCGAGCTCGGGGCGCGACGTGCCGAAGTGCGCGCCCAGGTCACCGATCCCGGCCGCCGAGAAGATCGCGTCGCACGCCGCGTGGGCCGCGACGTCCGCGTCGGAGTGGCCGTCGAGACCCCGCTCCCCCGGCCAGTGCAGCCCGGCGACCCACAGCTCGCGGTCGGTCCCCTCGGGGGCGTACGCGTGGACGTCGACGCCGACCCCGACGCGCGGGAGCGACGTCATCAGGCGTCCTTCCAGTCGATCGGGCCGCGGTGGATCTTGTGCGGGGCGGCCTGCGCCACCGGCTTGATGACCATCGTGTCGATGTTGACGTGCTGCGGCAGCCCGACGACGAAACCGACGCACTCCGCGACGTCGTCGGCGACGAGCGGACGGTCGACCCCGTCGTAGACCTTGTCGGCCGCGGCGCGGTCCCCGTGGAGCCGGGTCAGGGAGAACTCCTCGGTGTGGACCATGCCGGGCCGGATGTCGACGACGCGGATGTTCTCGCCGTTGAGCTCGAGGCGCAGGGTCTCGGAGACGACGGACGTGCCATGCTTGGCCGCGACGTAGCCGGCGCCACCCTCGTAGACGCGCTCACCGGCGATCGAGCTGATGTCGACGATCGTGGCCCGGGAGGAGCGTCGCAGCAGCGGCAGCACGGCCTGGGTGACGCGCAGGGTCCCCACGACGTTCGAGGCGAACATCCGCTCCCACTCCTCGGGGTCACCGTCCTCGACGCGAGTCACCCCGAGCGCGCCGCCGGCGTTGTTGACGACGACGTCGCACCCACCGAGCGACGCGACGCCCTCGGTCACCGACGCCGGGTCGGTGACGTCCATGACGAGCGCACGGGCCGAGCGGCCGGCGCCCTCGATGTCGGCCACGACCTCGTCGAGCTTCTCGCGGCGACGGCCGGCGACGACGACGTCGAAGCCGTCGCGCGACAGCCGCCGCGCGATGGCCGCACCGATGCCGGTGCCACCACCGGTGATGAGAGCCGTCGGTCGGGACAGGGCGGTGCTGGGGTCGGTCGTCACGCTGCCGAGGATAGGCAACTCCCGGGTTCGATGTGTGCTGCGGTCACCCGTGACCGCGGAACACCTCGAACGACGGTGGGGCCCGAGCTCGGGTCCGCGGTCGGGTCCGAGGTCAGGAGGCGCCGAGCAGGCGGGCCGCGGCCTCGAGGTCGCTCGGCGTCGTGACCTTGAGGGCCCGGGGGTCACCCTCGACGACGAGGACCCGCTCCCCCAGCCGCTCGACGAGCCCGGCGTCGTCGGTGGCGTCGCTCGACCCGGCGTGGGCGCGCTCGAGGACGTCACGGCGGAAGCCCTGGGGCGTCTGCACCGCGCGCAGGCCCGAGCGGTCGGGGGTGGCGACGACGAACCCGTCGCCGTCGACCTGCTTGATCGTGTCGACGACCGCGGTGCCGGGCACGACCGCCACGGCGCCTGCCGCGACGGCGGCGACCACCCGGTCGAAGACGTCGACCGGCGTCAGGCACCGGGCGGCGTCGTGGACGAGGACGATGTCGACGTCCCCGCCAAGCACCCGCAGACCGGCCGCGACGGAGTCGCCCCGCTCGGCCCCGCCCGGCACGACGGTCACCGGCGTCGCGGACCCGAGCTCACGGCATACGCCCTCGGCGAGCTCGTCGGCCTGCGCCCGGTGGGTGTCGGGGACGACGAGGACGACCTGGGCCACCGCGGCGCACGACAGGACCCCCCGCAGGGCGTGCCCGAGCAGGGGCAGCCCGGCGAGGGGCACGAACGCCTTGGGCACACGTGCCCCCAGACGCGAGCCGGAGCCGGCCGCGACGACGATGACGCCGACGCGACCGGCTCCGGTCTCGTTGTTCAGTGTGCTGCCCTGATCAGGAAGCGAGGACCTCGTCGAGGATGGTCTCTGCCTTCTCCTCGTTCGTCTTCTCCGCGAGCGCGAGCTCGGAGACGAGGATCTGGCGGGCCTTGGCGAGCATGCGCTTCTCGCCGGCCGACAGACCACGGTCCTGGTCACGACGCCACAGGTCGCGCACGACCTCGGCGACCTTGATGACGTCACCCGACGCAAGCTTCTCGAGGTTCGCCTTGTAGCGACGCGACCAGTTGGTCGGCTCCTCGGTGTGCGGCGTGCGGAGCACCTCGAAAACGCGGTCGAGGCCTTCCTTGCCGACGACGTCGCGGACACCCACGAGGTCGCAGTTCTCGGCGGGGACCTCGATCGTCAGGTCACCTTGGGCGACCTTGAGCTTGAGGTAGAGCTTGTCCTCTCCCTTGATCGTGCGTGTGTTGATCTCTTCGATGAGTGCAGCCCCGTGGTGGGGGTACACGACCGTCTCGCCGACCTTGAAAACCATCTGCTGTTTTCCCCTTTCGCGACCTCCAGATTATCACGAAGCTGTGCACATCGCGATCTCAGGATCCGGCATCTGTGCAGGTCAGAGCCACAGTCGAGGCCCGGGACGCGATATGTGACGTCTTGACAGAACGCCGTTCGGCATGCTTCGCGCCAGCCTCTCGGGGACGGATCAGGGCGGCCGAGGCACCCGTCGGCGGCCGGTGGACATCGCGTCGGAGCCGCGGCCGACGTCGGCTCGGCGCGCCCGCCGAGCCGTGACGGCGGGTGCACGGGTCCGACGAGTCGTACGCCGGTAGGCTGTCGCCCGTGAAGCGTCGATACCCCGCCCTGACCCCCGCGCGTCGCTCGTCCACCCGCCGGGTGTCGACGATGCTCGCCGGTGTCGCCCTCGCCGTCGTGACGACCGGGTGCCAGGTCAACTCGCCCGTCCAGACCAACACGCCCTACGTCCCGGCCGACGGCGTCCCCGCCGACGTGGGAGAGCTCGCCGTGCGCGACCTCGCGCTCGTCGGTGACGGCAGCGGGACGGTCGTGATCTCCGGCTCGGCCATCAACCTCGGCGAGCAGGACATGACCGTCCAAATCGCGCCTCAGGCCGACCCCAACGCCACGAGCGCGCCCAGCGGCTCGGAGGTGCAGCTCGGCCCGCGCGAGCAGGTGAACCTCGCCGGCAAGGGTCTGCAGCTGACCGACGTCAAGACCAAGCCGGGCGGCCTCGTCCCCGTCACCATCACGTCGAGCGCCGGTGGCACGACCGTCGTCAAGGTGCCCGTGCTCACGGCGAGCGGCTACTACGCCACGGTGACGCCCGCGCCCACCGGCAGCTGAGCCCCACCGTCGGGAGACTGCTCCCGATCGTCAGACCGCAGCAGGTGTGCGGGGCACGGCCGCCGGCACACCGCTCGGCTCAGCCGGCCTCGAACTTGTAGCCGAGCCCGCGCACGGTGACGATGTGCACCGGGTTGGCCGGGTCGGGCTCGATCTTCGCGCGGAGGCGCTTCACGTGGACGTCGAGCGTCTTCGTGTCGCCGACGTAGTCGCTGCCCCAGACGCGGTCGATGAGCTGCATGCGGGTCAGGACGCGACCGGAGTTGCGCAGCAGCATCTCGAGCAGCTCGAACTCCTTGAGCGGCAGCGACGCCGACCGCCCCTGGACGCTCACGGTGTGGCGCTCGACGTCCATCCGGACCGGTCCCGACTCGAGCGTCGAGGGCAGCAGGTCCTCCGGCTCGGCGAGGCGACGCAGCACGGCCTTGACGCGCGCGAGCAGCTCACGGCTCGAGTAGGGCTTCGTGACGTAGTCGTCGGCACCGATCTCTAGGCCGACGACCTTGTCGATCTCGCTGTCCTTGGCGGTCAGCATGATGACCGGCACCGAGGAGCGCTGGCGCAGCGCGCGGCACACGTCGACCCCCGAGAGGCCGGGCAGCATGAGGTCGAGCAGGACGAGGTCGGCGCCGTTCTTGTCGAACTCGGCCAGGCCGTCGGGCCCGGTCTCGGCCACGGCGACGTCGTAGCCCTCCTTCTTCAACAGGTAGGACAACGGGTCGGAGAACGACACCTCGTCCTCGACGATGAGAATGCGACTCACTACGGGCCTCTCGGGGTCGGGCAGCGTGGGGCTGGTGGGCTGCTCAGGCAGTGGGGACGTGACTAGGCGTTGACGGACGGGGTCGGGCCGGCGCCGCGGGACGGCTCGGCCTCAGGCGCGCCGCCGCGCCCGGCGTCGACCTCGGCCTCGGTCTGGGTTTCGGAGGGGACGTCGGGCTCGGACGGCGGGAGGGCGGCATACGTCGTCGGATCGGCGGGCGCGATCGCGGCGGAGGCGTTGGCGGCGGGCAGCTCGATGGTGAACGTCGACCCCCGGCCCGGCTCGGACCACACCGACACGTTGCCGCCGTGGTTGTCGGCGACGTGCTTGACGATGGCCAGGCCCAGCCCAGTGCCGCCGGTGGCCCGCGACCGGGCCGTGTCGACGCGGTAGAAGCGCTCGAAGATGCGCTGCTGCTCGTCGGGCGCGATGCCGAGTCCCTGGTCGGTGACGGAGACGTCGATGACACCCGGGCGACCTCGACGCACCATGACGCCGACACGGGTGCCGCCGTCGGAGTAGGCGATGGCGTTGCCGACGAGGTTGCTGATGGCCGTGGTCACGAGCTCGGCGTCACCCCACACCTCACAGCCCTCGTCGATGGCCGTCACGATCTCGATGCGGTGCTCGTCGGCGATGAGTCGGCTGCGGTCGGCGGCGTCTCGCGCGCACGCACCGACGTCGATGACCGTCGGGTCCTTGATGACGTCGGCGCCCTGGAGGCGCGAGAGCTCGACGATCTCCTTGACGAGTCGCGTCAGCCGCTCGGACTCGACGCTGATCCGCTTCGCGAAGCGCGCGACCGCCTCGGGGTCGTCGTGCGCGTCGAGCACGGCCTCGGCGAGCAGCGAGATGCCGCCGACCGGGGTCTTGAGCTCGTGGCTGACGTTGGCGAGGAAGTCGCGGCGGATCTCCTCGACGCGGGCCGCCTTGGAGCGGTCCTCGACGAGGAGGAGCACGTGGTCGGCGCCGAGGGGCGCGACCCGGGCGGCGACGACGAGACGGCCGTCGCCGATGCCCTTCTGCAGGGTCAGCTCGGCCTCGCGGATGACACCGTCGCGGCGCACGGCGCGGGCGAGGTGGAGCAGCTCCGGGTGGACGAGCTCCTGGCCGCGCACCAGGCCCTGGGCGACGGCGGCGGGTGAGTTGTTGACGACCCGGTCGGACGAGTCGACGAGGATGCCGCTCGAGCGGAGCACGGCGATGACCTCACCGACGCCGGGGGGCAGCGGCGGAGCGGGCGGCGAGGGCGTCTCGGCCGCCGTCGAGCGGTCCGACAGGCGCACGGCGACCATCGCCACGCCGCCCAGGGCGAGGCCGGCGATGCCACCGAGCGTTGCCGCTGTCGTCGGGTCCACGACACTCAGCGTACGCATCACGCCGACAGACTCGGACCACGCGGGACACGCGCGTGCGGAGCGCGAACCCACTGTTCACCTTGGCGTCCCCACCCATTCACGAAGCCCTGCCAACCTCTGCACCAGCGGGGGACGTGACACCGCGAACGTATGCCGTCCCGCGCGCGTCGCGAGTGGCAGGCTGGCTCCCGACACGGCGCAGCCGCACGTCACACCGGTGCAGACGGCAACGCACGACCACGCACGACCACGCACGACCGGCAACTGACAGGAAGACCATGCGCGACCAGTTCCACGAGGACCTCGACACGATCTCGGACCAGCTCGTCGAGCTGACCCGGCTCGCGGGGTCGGCCATCTCCCGCGCCACGACCGCGCTCCTCGACGCCGACGTCCACCTCGCGGAGTCGGTCATCGAGGCCGATCGCAAGCTCGACGACATCCGCATCGAGCTCGACGAGCTGTCGATCGACCTGCTGGCCCGCCAGCAGCCCGTGGCCACCGACCTGCGCATCGTCGTGACGGCGATGCACATGAGCTCGGACCTCGAGCGGATGGGCGACCTCGCCCGTCACGTCGCCAAGGTCGCCCGCCTGCGCACGCCCGACTCGGCGGTGCCGCCGGAGCTGCGCTCGCACATCCTGCAGATGGGCCAGGTCGCCGAGTCGATCGTCGCCAAGTGCGGGTCGATCATCGCGAGCAAGGACGTCGCTGCGGCCATCGCGCTCGAGAAGGACGACGACGCGATGGACGACCTCCACCGCGAGCTCTTCGCCGCCCTGCTCGACGAGAACACGTCGTGGTCGCGCAGCTCGATCCTCGACCTGACGCTCGTCGGCCGGTACTACGAGCGCTTCGCCGACCACGCCGTGTCGGTCGCTCGCCGCGTCATCTACCTCGTCACGGGTGAGTACGACTCCGAGGTCAGCTACGACCACGCCCCCCCCCCCCCCCCCCCCCCCAACCCTCCACCCGCGTCTGCGTGCGCCGGACGCTGGGGACAACCACGGCCAGCGGGCCCCGCCTACGGCGAGCATGTGCGTCATGCAGCGCACCATTGCCGCCCACGCTGCGGCGCAGCTGGGCCTCGTCACACGCACCCAGGCCCTCGGGGCGGGCCTGACCGAGGCAGCGGTCAGATGGCGTGTCGAGTCCGGACGCTGGGTCGCCGTGCAGCGCGGCGTCTACTCCACGACGCCGGGCCGTGACGACTGGGAGTCGCGGGCCCTGGCCGCCCTGCTGAGGATCGGCATCCCCGCAGCCCTGTGCGGACCGAGCGCCGGTTTCCTCTGGGGACTCATCCCGCACCCGGGACCGGACATCCACGTCGCCGTCCCGGTCGACCGAAGGCCGGAGGCAACCGAAGGGATCGTCGTGACCCGGAGCCAGTACGCCTACCAACGTACCGACGAGCGTGCGTGGCCCCACCGCATCAGCCTCGACCACACGGTGTTTGACCTGGCCGCCGGCCGGCCTGTGGACCGCGCCGTCGGCCTCATCGCCAAGGCCGTCCAAACGCGCCGCACGACCCTGCGCAACCTCCGAAACGCGCTGGAGCAGCGGCCCGGCCAGGCGCACAGGACCCTCTTGCTCGAGGTCTTGGGCGATGTCGAGGACGGGGCCGAGAGCCCCGCCGAACGTCGCTACACCCGCGACGTGGAGCAGGCGCACGGGCTCCCGTCAGCGCACCGACAGTCCGCCGGTCGCGGAGACACACGGTGCGACAACGACTACGAGCCGTTTCGCGTCAAGGTCGAGGTCGACGGCAGACTCGGTCACGCCGGCTGGGCGAACCAGCAGCGTGACGGCCGCCGGGACCGACGCAACGCCGCCGACGACTGGCTGACGGCTCGGGTCTACTGGACCGACGTCGCGGTGACGCCGTGCGAGACGGCACTCGAGCTCGAGGCGATCTTCCGCAGCCGCGGATGGTCCGGACGAGCGCGTCCATGCCGCCGTCGGGACTGCGCGGTCCGCCGGCGCATGGAGGGTTGACGTTGCCGGAGCAGCGCCAACCCTCCAGGCAGGCAGAGGCTTGGGCCGGTCAGCGGCCCTGGTTGGCGACGGCCTCCGCGGCGGCGCGAGCGGCCTCGGGGTCGAGATAGCGCCCACCCTGCGTGACGGGGCGGAACGACTCGTCGAGCTCGTAGACGAGCGGCATGCCGGTCGGGATGTTGAGGCCGGCGATGTCGTCGTCGGAGATGCCGTCGAGCGTCTTCACGAGGGCGCGCAGCGAGTTGCCGTGGGCGGCGACCATGACGGTCAGGCCGTCGGCGAGGTCGGTCTGGATCTCGTTCTCCCAGTAGGGCATCAGACGGGTCACGACGTCCTTGAGGCACTCGGTCGCGGGCATCGCGGCACCGAGGCCGGCGTAGCGCGCGTCACCATGCTGCGAGAACTCGTCGTCCTGCTCGATGGGCGGCGGCGGCACGTCGTAGGAGCGGCGCCACAGCATGAACTGCTCCTCGCCGTACTGCTCGAGGGTCTGCTTCTTGTCCTTGCCCTGGAGCGCGCCGTAGTGGCGCTCGTTGAGGCGCCAGTCACGCTTGACGGGGATCCAGTGGCGGTCCGCGGCGTCGAGCGAGAGGTTCGCGGTCGTGATGGCCCGGCGCAGGAGCGAGGTGTGCACGATGTCGGGCAGGATGCCGGCGGCCTTGAGCTGCTCGCCGGCGCGCACGCCCTCGGCACGGCCCTTGTCGGTGAGGTCGACGTCGACCCACCCCGTGAAGAGGTTCTTGGCGTTCCAGTCGCTTTCGCCGTGGCGGACGAGGACGAGCGTGTAGGTCATGGCGCCAGCCTAGCGACGGCCGATCACGCGTCCGAGCCGTCGTCCAGCAGGTGACGGAAGGCGTCGAGGTTGCGCGTCGACTCGCCGCGTGAGACCCGCCAGGCCCACTCCTTGCGCATCGAGCCGAGGAAGCCGAGCGCGAGCAGCTCGTTGAAGACGTCGTCGCTCGCCGACAGGACGATCCCGAAGAGCTGGTCGAGGTGCTCGGGCTCCACCGCGACCGTCGGCACCTCGCCGCGCAGGTAGACGTCGCCGTCGGTGTCGACGGCGTAGGCGACGCCCTGCAACCGGAGGTTCTTGCGCAGGAGGGTGCGGTAGAACGCCTCGTGGTTCTCGTCCGGGTTGCGGATGACGAAGGCGCTGACGCTCGTCGTCCGGTCGCGCACGAGCACCGACACGACGGTCTTGAGCTTCTTCTCGCCGGGCAGGGTGACGACGTACTCCCCCGGGCGCCCGCCGAGCTCCCACTCGAGCCCGACGGAGTCGAGGTATGCCGTGAGGCGGGCCTCGGCGGCCGCGCCCGGTGAGTCATCAGCGGGGGCGGTCTCCTGCGGCTCGGCGCTCACGGGATCACCGCCGTCGGGACCCCGACGAGGCTCTGGCCCTCGTCGATGGGCGACTCGTTGCCGCCGTCGGCCCGTTCACGGATCGCCTGCCGGTAGACCTCGAGGAGCCGGTCGGTGGTCGCTCCCCAGCCGAACTGCGCCGCGTGCGCGACCGCCGCGGAGCCCAGCGCGAGACGGCGGTCGTCGTCGCGCAGCAGGGACTCGACGGCGTCGGTCCAGTCGGGGGTCGCGTGACCGTCGACGAGGACGCCGGCGTCTCCGACGGCGGTCGGGAGGCCGCCGACGTGCGCCGCGACGACGGGGGTGCCACAGGCCTGCGCCTCGATGGCGACGAGACCGAAGGACTCCGAGTGGCTCGGCACGAGGACGAGGTCGGCGGCGCGATACCACTGCGCGAGCACCTGGCGGTCGACCGGTGACACGAAGCGGACGACGTCGTCGATGTCGAGCGAGCGGGCCAGCTCCTCGAGCTCGTGGGGCCGGGTGAGGCCGCTGCCGCTGGGGCCGCCGAGGACGGCGACCGTGAGGCGCTCGCGGCGGGAGGGGTCGCGGCGGAGCAGCTCGCCGGCGACCCGGAGCAGCACGTCGGGTGCCTTGAGCGGCTGGATGCGCCCCACGAACAGGAGCAGCTGACCCTCGACGGGCAGGCCCAGGGCGCGCCGGGCCTCGCTGCGGTCCCCGGGGGTGAAGGTCGTCAGGTCGACGCCCGGGGGGACGACGGACACCTTGGCCGGCGAGGCGGCATACAGCTCGATGAGCTCGCGGGCCTCGTCCTGGGTGTTGGCGATGAGGCGGTCGGCCGCCTCGACGACCTGGACCTCACCGATCTCGCGGCCGCGGGGCTCCGGCGGGTCGCCCTCGGCGAGGTGGAGGTTCTTGACGCGCGCCATCGTGTGCATCGTGTGGACGAGCGCGACGCGCCAGCGGTCGGCCGCGAGCCAGCCGACCTGACCCGAGAGCCAGTAGTGCGAGTGGACGAGGTCGTAGTGGTCCTCGGGGACCGAGAGCCCGGCCTGCATGATGCCGGCCGAGAAGGCGCAGAGCTGGCCCGGCAGGTCCTCCTTGGCGAGGCCCTCGTAGGGGCCCGCGGTCACGTGGCGCACGCGCACGCCCGGCACGAGGTCGGACTCGATCGGCGTCGCGCCGGTGGTGCGGCGGGTGAAGATGTCGACCTCGATCCCGCGCGCGGCGAGCTCCTTCGCGGTCTCGGCGACGTAGACGTTGAGGCCCCCGGCGTCACCCGTACCGGGCTGCTCGAGGGGCGAGGTGTGCACGCTGATCATCGCCACCCGTCTCGGATCGGCCGCCATCGGCATCCCTTCGTCCTGCGCGTCGTTCGTCGTCATGCTCTTCCTCGACTCAACCACACGCGCGATTCGATGTATTCCGCGGTCGCCGGCGACCCCGGAACACCTCCGACCGGCGCTGGCTAGGCTGCGGAGGTGCCCCCACGCCAGCGCCCCGTCGGCACCGTGACCCGTGGGACGACGAACCCGAACCGGCTGAGGCGGTGCGACCGGTGGATCGCCGGACCGCAGGCGTGGCGCCTCCGGCGCAGCCCGACACCCCCGGTCGTCGTCGACCTCGGCTACGGCGCCTCGCCCATCACGGCGGTCGAGCTGCACGAACGGCTGCGGCAGGTGCGCGCCGACGTCAGGGTCGTCGGCATCGAGATCGAGCCGGCTCGGGTGGCCGCCGGCAAGCCGCTCGAGCGGGACGGCCTGACCTTCCGGCTCGGCGGCTTCGAGGTGCCGCTCGACGACGGCGAGCGTCCCACGGTGGTGCGCGCCTTCAACGTGCTGCGGCAGTACGCCGAGGACGAGGTGCCGGCCGCCTGGGCCCTCGTCCAGGAGCGCCTGGCGCCGGACGGGCTCCTCGTCGACGGCACGTGCGACGAGATCGGCCGCCGCGCATCGTGGGTCGCGGTCGACAAAGCCGGTCCCGTCAGCCTGACGATCTCGCTGCGCATGGGCGGCCTCGAGCGCCCGTCCGACGTCGCCGAGCGGCTGCCCAAGTCGCTCATCCACCGCAACGTGCCGGGCGAGCCCGTCCACGCCTTCCTCGCCGACCTCGACCGGGCGTGGGCCCGTAGCGCGCCGCAGTCGTCGTGGGGCGCACGTCAGCGCTTCCTCGCCGCTGCGACGGAGGTCCGCGAGCGCTGGCCGCTGCTCGACGGCCCCTCGCGCTGGCGGCTCGGCGAACTCACCGTCGACTGGACAGCGGTGGCCCCGCTCGGCCGCTGAGGCGGTTCGGGAGGTTTGCGCCCGTTTGGCCGTGGCGCCGCCCCCCGCGGGGGACTCACAGGAAACGCAAGCCACCGACGGCCGTGCCGTCGGCGTACGCTCGGCACCATGTCGCACGGCGGCATGACCGCGTGGGGGCGAGGTCATGCAGTGAGTTTCTACACGCTCGACAGTGAGGGTTTCGGCGCCGTCGCGCGATTCGTCGCGGACGGGTGGGACCGGGACGAGTGCGTCGTCGTCGTCGCCACCGCTCCGCACCGCGTCGCCGTCGAGGCGCTCCTGGTGGGGATGGGCCACGACCCCGCCGCGCGGGAGACCGCCGGCCGCTACCTCACGCTCGACGCCGAGGAGACCCTGGCCGAGCTGGTCGTCGACGGCCACCTGGACGCGGACCACTTCATGCGACGTGTCGGCGAGGTCGTCACCGAGGCCTCGGTCGCGGGGCGGCCGATCCGCGCCTTCGGCGAGATGGTCGCACTGCTCTGGCAGCGCGGACAGGTCGAGGTGGCCATCGACCTCGAGCTGCTGTGGAACCAGCTGCTCCGCGAGTACGACTTCTCGCTGCTGTGCGCCTACCCCACCGGGGTCTTCGAGCACGCGGAGCTCGTCGACGTGCGCCGGGTCTGCGACCTGCACACCGACCTCATGCCCGTCGGCGGTGCGTCCTCGACCGATGGCGCCCAGCTCGCGGCCGGCCACGCGTGCTCGCGCGTCTACCTGCCGACGGCCGAGTCGGTGCCGGCGGCCCGTCACTTCGTCGTCGACGTGCTGCGGGCCTGGGGCCACGACAGCCTCACGGCCGACGCCGCGCTCATCGTCTCGGAGCTCGCGACCAACGCCCTGACGCACGCAGCCTCCCCGTTCCGAGCGGTCGTCGACCGGCGTCGGGGCGGCCTGCGGATCGGTGTCGAGGACGCGGCCCTCACCCCGCTCCAGCGACGCGCCGCCGAGGCCGACGACGTCAGCGGACGCGGCGTCGACATCGTGGCGGCGCTGTCCGAGCGGTGGGGCTACAGCCCCGTGCCCGGCGGCAAGGTCGTGTGGGCCGAGCTGCTGCTCGACCCGAGCCGGTCACGCGCCGGCTGAGCCCGCCGGAAAGCGGCGTCCGTCACTGCCGACCGTCCGCGGACAGCGGTATGCCGCCGGGCCGGGCCCGGCGGCATACGTCCGTCCGTGTGTCGTGCTGCGTGCGTCCTCAGCGGACGTAGTCGTCCTCGAGGCGCTCGATGTCCGACTCGTCGAAGTGGCCGAAGCCGACCTCGAGGAGGCGGCCCGGGTGCTCGCCGGAGTTGCCCATGCGGTGGATCGAGTTGCGCGGGACCCAGACCGTCTCGCCCGGCTTGGCGCTCCACGTCCGGTCACCCACGGTGACGTCGATCGGCACGTCGAGGACCTGCCACATCTCACCGCGGTGGTCGTGCCGCTGGAGGGAGAGCCGGTGACCGGGCTGCACCGTGATGATCTTGACGGTGACCTGCTCGTTGGAGACGAACTGCTGGAACTCGCCCCACGGCCGCTCGGCGACGAAGATGTCCTCGGTCGGGTTGCGGTTGCCCAGGTCGTACTCGTCCGCGGTGTGACGCGGCGACGAGACGTTCTGGTGCTGGTGGGCGTCGAGCTCGTGGTCGACGACGGCAGCAGCAGGCTGCTGGTCGGACATGGTTCTCCTATCGGTTGTGAGTGCACCAGTGTGCCGTACGCGCAAGGCCCGGTGTCCCGAGCGGGCGCGTGAGGGTCACCACCCGGTGTTGGAGCGCCCCCCGATGCCCCTGACCTGCCGCAGCGCGGGGCGCACGTCGGCGAGGTAGACGGCGGCACCCACGAAGGCGAGCAGACCGAAGAGGCTGAGCGGGTTGAAGAGCGTGACGAAGCCGATCGCGAGGGCGACCCCGAGCAGCACGAGCCAGAAGGTCCGTGTGCGCTTGCCGGCGGCGACGTAGGCCTTCTCGGGGTAGCGCAGCGCGTCGACGAACGCGAAGACCTCGCACCCGAGCGCGACGACTCCGAGCACGAGGAGGACGACGTTCTGGAACCCCGAGTACAGCTGCATGGTGGAAGCGTAACCCGGCGACGGTCGCGCGACCCCTCCCAGCCGATTCCCAGACTCCCGCGAGGTCGGCTGCTGCGGTGCGCCGGTCAGGCGTCGACGACGAGGGTGAAAGGGCCGTCGTTGACGAGCGACACCTGCATCATCGCGCCGAAACGACCCGTCGCGACCTCGAGGCCCCTCCCCCGGAGCGCCGCCACGAGGTCGGCCACGAGCGGCTCGGCCACGGTCCCCGATGCGGCCGCGCTCCACGAGGGACGGCGACCCTTGCGGGTGTCTGCGTGCAGCGTGAACTGACTGACGACGAGGACGGGCGCCCCGGCGTCGGTGAGGCTCGCCTCGTCGCGGAGGATGCGCAGCTCGGCGATCTTGCGGGCCATCCGCTCGACCTGCTCGGGCCCGTCGTCGTGGGTGACACCGACGAGGGCCAGCAGGCCGGGGCGGTCGATGGCGCCGACGACCTCGCCGTCGACCTCGACCCGCGCGCTCGTGACGCGCTGGAGCACCGCCCTCATCTCGACCTCACGGGCCCGTCTCGATCCGGCTCAGACGCCGACGGCGACGACGGACCCGACGGGCTGGCCGTGGCCGAGCACCGGCTGGTGCTCGAGCACGGCGAGGACGTCGTCGCTGCCGACGCCGATGCGCCGCATCACCGCGGCGAGCAGCACGCTGCGGGCGCGCGACGAGCCGTCGGCGACCTTGACGGCGATGCCGCGGCCGTCGGGCAGGCCCACGGCGTAGACGGCCTCGGCGCCGTCCTTGGCGATGAGGCCGTTGACGCCGCGGATCAGGGCGGTGACGTCGCGGTGGGTGCCGCCGAGGTACTCCGGGAAGTCCCGGATGGCCGTCGCGATCCGGGCCTCCGGCCCCTCGGTGGCAGCGGCGAGCCGGCCGAACGACAGCGCGAGGGCGCGGAGCGGGACGGCATGGATCGGTGCGCCGCACCCGTCGACGGCGACGGCGCTCGGCTCGGCGCCGGTCAGCTCACGCACCGTCTCGGTGACGGCCACCTGCAGCGGGTGCTCGGGATCGCGGTAGGTCGCGAGGTCCCACCCGTTGACGACGCACGTCGCGAGCATCGAGGCGTGCTTGCCCGAGCAGTTCTGCGCGATCGACTGTCGCGGGCGGCCGCTCGAGATCCAGCCGATGCGGGCGGACTCGTCGTAGGGGTAGTCGGGGGTGTTCTGCAGGTCGGCCTCGGTGAGGCCGGCGCCGGCGAGGATCTCGCGGGCCGCCTCGACGTGGAAGTCCTCGCCGGAGTGGCTGGCGCACGCGAGCGACAGGAGGCGGCCGTCGTTCGCGAGCCCGTTGCGGACCATCGCGAGCGCCTGCAGGGGCTTGCTCGAGCTGCGCGGGAAGACCGCACCGCTCGCGTCGCCGACCTCGAGCTCGACCGTGCCGTCGGGAGCCGTGACGACGGCCGTGCCGTGGTGCACCGACTCGACGAAACCGGCCCGCACGACGTGCGCGACGACCGGGGCGTCGGCGAGCGCCGCGCTGACATGGGTGGAGGACGGGGCCAGGAGATGGGACACGCCCCGCAGTATGCCGGAGCGACGCAGCAGGGCCGCCACCCCGGGTGCGGGGTGGCGGCCCTGTCGTGCCTGTGGCGCCGGGGGGGACCCGGCTGGAGGGCGCGGCCGGTCAGGCGCTCGGAGCCGTGGTCGACGTCGTGCTCGGGGCGGTCGACGCCTTCCGGGCCGTCTTCTTGGCCGGCGTGGCCTTCTTGGCGGCGGTCTTCGTCGCGCTCTTGGTCGCCGCAGCCGTCTTGGTGGCCGTCTTGGTGGCCGTCTTCCTGGCCGCCTTCTTGGCCGGGGCGACCTTGCGGGCCACCGTGGCCTGCGGGTCGTCGGTCGTGGCCGAGCTGCGGGCAGCGACCTTGCGGGTCGTCGTGGCCTCGACCTCGTTGGCCTTGCGCGTCGCGGCGGACTTCTGGGCCGCCGACTTGCGGATCGCCGTCTGGTGGGCGGCGGTGCGCTTGGCCGGGACCGGCGCGGCGGCCGACTCGACGGCGTCGACCGAGGCCGAGACCTGCGAGCCGAGCTTCGAGGCGTCCTTGACGACGGCGCCCTTGAGGGTCTTCGCGACCTTCTCGCCCTCGCTCACGGCGGTCTCGGCGACGCGGCGACCACGGGTCACCGTGGCGGTGCCACGCTCGGCGAGGCCGAAGGCCGTGCGCTCACCCTGGGCGCGCAGGTCGGTGACGACCTTCTCGCCACGAGCCGCGGCGGCGTCGTACTGGTCCTTGGCGTTGCTCGCGATGACGAGGCCCTCGTTGAGGACGCGCGCCGGGAGGTCCTGGGCCCGCGTGACGAAGCGCTCGGCATACGTCGTCGCGAGCTTCTGGAGCTCGGTCGTGCGGCCCTGGAGGTCGATGATGCGCTTCTGGAGGTCCTTCTGCATCTGGTCGGCCTCCTTCTTGGCACCCTTGCGCAGGTCGACGGACTTGGCCTGCTTGCGTGCGACCTCGAGCTGCTCGCCCGCCGTGCGGACGGTGTCGATCGCGATGTTCGCGGCGCCGACGACGGCGTAGAACGGCGTCGGGTCGACCTGGACATCGGGCATCCGGTCCTCGACCTGGACGAGCTGGCCGCGCACGTCGGCGACGGCGGCCTCGGCCTGCTTCTGGGCGTCCTTGACGGCCTTGGTGATCTTCTTGCTGAGTGCCATCTCAGTTCTCCTTCTCGTTGAGCTCGGGGGTCGCGGCAGCGGTCGTGCTGCGCGACGGGCGCCGGCGAGGTGCTGCAGCCGGCGTAGGCGGTGGGCTGGGTGGGCGTCGCGCAGGACGCGTGGTCTCGGGCGTCGTCTCGTCATCGCCGACGAATGACAGGTAGATGTCGACGAGCACCGCGCGCTGCCGGTCGGTCAGGACCGGGTCGACCGCGATGGCGGAGAGGACGTCGGGCACGGCGGCAGGGTCGTCGGCGACCCGCTCGTCGAGGATGCCGGCCCGGACGTAGAGCGACTCGGCCGAGACCTGCAGCCCCTTGGCGATCTGCTGCAGGATCTCGGCGCTCGGGCGTTTGAGCCCGCGCTCGATCTGCGACAGGTAGGGGTTGGAGACGCCGGCCATCTCGGCAAGCTGCCGCAGCGACAGCTGGGCGCTCTCGCGCTGCTCGCGCAAGTAGGCCCCGAGGTCGGGTAGCGGAAGCTTGCTCATGCCTCCATTGTGCTAACTACAGCAAGCAGAATGCAAACTCTGGGCAGCGTGAGACGTCCCACACCGGTTCGCGCGCTCCGACCAGAAGCGCGAGACCAGAGGACCGGGCGCGGGAAGGAGTGCGCGCTGGAGGGACATGTCGCGCGCTCGGATCAGGAGCGCGCGAAACGAGGCCGCCCGCGCGTCGCGGCGTCAGCGGGTGCGACGATCCTTGATCGACAGGGCCTCACGCGCCTCGGTGGTCGACATCGGGGGGCGCTGCATGACCGTGGCGATCTCGGCGGCTCGGGACACGAGCTCGCTGTTGTGCGCGACCGGGCGACCCTTGGCATACATGAGGTTGTCCTCCATGCCGACGCGGAGGTGACCGCCGGCCGACAACGCGGCCGCGACGATCGGCAGGTGCGCGCGCCCGATGCCGGTGGCCGACCAGCTCGTCACCTCGGGCGGGAGCATCGCGACGCCCGCGAGCAGCGCCTGCGGCGTGCCGGGCATCGAGCCCGGCACCCCCGTGACGAAGTCGACGTGGACCTTGCCGCCGAAGGGCAGGCCGCACTCGTCGATGAGGCGGCGCAGCGCGTGCACGTGGCCGAGCTCGAAGAGCTCGAACTCCGGCACGACCTCTCGCTCCTGGGCCTGGCGGTAGAGGTCGACCATGAAGCCCCACGGGTTGAGGAAGACGCCGTCGCCGAAGTTCGTCGTGCCGCACGTGAGCGAGCACGAGTCGGGGTCGGCGTCGAGGACGGTGAGGCGCTTCTCGAGCGGGTCGGTGATGGAGCCGCCGGTCGAGAGCTGGACGATGAGGTCGGTGGCCTCACGGACACCGTCGACGGCCTCCTTGAGGAAGGCCGGCTCGAGCGTCGGCTGGTGCTCGCGGTCGCGCACGTGGATGTGGATGAGGGCCGCGCCCGCACGCTCGCACGCGACGGCGGTCTCGACGAGCTCCTCCGGTGTCGTCGGCAGCGCGGCGACGTCCGACTTGGCGGTCTCGGCGCCCGTGGGCGCGACGGTGATCAGGGTGCTCGCGGCGGTGCGTGCGGTGCTCATGCCGCACATCCTGCCAGCGCCCGGAGCGCCGTCGGTCAGGGGGCGACGATCGTCGTCTGCGCGGCCGAGAGGTCGTCGACGAGCAGCTCGAGGGTCGGGTCGGTGTTGCGCTTGATGACGGCGAGGGCGATGGGCCCGTCGACGTGGTGGCGCCCGACGGAGGTGACACGTCCGACGACGCGGTCGCCCGCCCGGACCTCGCTCCCCTGCGCCGGCAGGACGTGGCCAGAGCCGTCGAGGTGGAGGAAGACGATGCGGCGCGGCGGTCGCCCGAGGTTGTGCACGCGCGCCACGGTCTCCTGGCCGCGGTAGCACCCCTTCTGCAGGTGCACCGCGGTGCGCAGCCAGTCGAGCTCGTGGACGATCGTGCGGTGGTCGGTCTCGAGACCGAGCCGGGGACGCCAGGCGGCGATGCGGAGCGCCTCGGCGGCCCACAGTCCGGCCAGCGGCCGATCCCCCACGGCCGCAACGAGATCGGCGCGCGGGACGAGGACCTCGCGCCAGGCGCGGTCGGTGCCGGGGTGCCCGTCGACCGGGCCGTATGCCGTCGTGTCGCCGACGAGGTCGGGCCACGGGTCGCGCCAGGCGAGGGGCTCGCCGTCGACGGACTCGCTGGAGTGCGGCTCACCGAGCACGGCCCAGTCGTCGGTGACGAGGGCGACCTCGACGCGCAGCATGAAGCGCATCTTGTCGAGCCACTCGACGAGGGCCGGACCGGCGCCGGGCTCGGTCGTGATCCACGTCGTCGTGCCGTCGTCGACGAGGTGCAGCGAGTGCTCGACGTGGCCCTTGGGGCTGAGGATGAGGGCCTCGCGCGACTGGCGCGGCTCGAGGCCGAGGAGGTGCTGGGTCGTCAGGGAGTGGAGCCAGCTGAGCCGGTCGGGTCCGGTGACGGTGACGACGTCGCGGTGCGAGAGATCGACGACCGCGAGGCCCTCCTCGAGGAGGCGCTGCTCGCGCATGGGGTCACCGTGGTGCAGGGCCACCCCCGCCTCGAGACCCTCGCCGGCCACGGCACCCGGGCGCGACAGGAGCGGGCTCCTCGTCGTCGGGCGGGTCGGCAGCTCCAGGTCGCTCATGCCCGGTGGAACGCTCACGGCGTCTACCTCATTCCACGCGCTTGAGGGTGGCCGACACGTGGCTCTGGAGCTCCTGGCCCACGGCGGCCATGTCCATGACCCAGAGGAGGTTGGACTCGACGAGGCCGTACATGCGGGTCGCGGCGTTGTACTCCTTGGCTCCCGGGGCGCGCAGGACGCCGTCGGTCTTGAGCTGGATCTTGGCCGGCTCGATCTTGCCGTAGTAGAGCTCGAGGATGCCGGTGGGGTGCGCGAGGAGCAGCTCGACCTCGCCGTTCTCGAGCGGACGCCAGAAGCCGGACTCGACCGCCGCCGGGCGCACCTTGGCGCCGTTCTCGGAGTCGAGGATCCACGCCCGGCTCTCCCACTTGAGGAAGCCACGCCCGTCGTGCGTCACCTCGACCTCCTGGCCGAAGTGCGCGGACTCGATCGTCGGGTAGCCGACGACGCCCGCGCCCTCCCAGCGTCCGATGAGCCAGGCGAGGGGTCGCAGCGGCTCCGGGATGTCCTGGTCGAGGTTGAACATGCGCCCGATCGTAGCCTGATCCCATGGACACCCCCGCGCGCTCGCTCGTCGTCAAGGTCACCGCCGGCACCGAGGCTCCCGAGCGCCTCTCGCAGGCCTTCACCGTCGCCGCGACGGCCGTCGCGAGCGGCGTCGACGTCTCGCTGTGGCTCACGGGCGAGTCCACGTGGATGGCCGTCCCCGGACGCGCCGAGGAGTTCGAGCTGGCGTATGCCGCCCCGCTCGTCGACCTGCGCGACGCCGTGCTCGCGGGTGGCCGGCTCACCGTCTGCACGCAGTGCGCGGCCCGGCGCGACCTGACGCAGGACCAGCTGGTCGACGGTGCGGTGATCAAGGGCGCGGCCGTCTTCGTCGAGGAGGTCATGGCCCCGGGGGTGCAGGCCCTCGTCTACTGACCCGCAGAACGTGGCCCCTCGACGGTTGGGGGTGGGGAGTCAGGTGAGGACGGAGAAGAGGTGGACGACGGCGCCGACGGCGAGCACCGACCCGGCTCCGGCGCCGACCTGGCCCCGGACCGTCAGCATCGCCGGTTGCAGCGCGAGCACCCGGCGGAACGACCACGACACGGTGCCGACGGCGGCACCGATCCCCAGCGCCTCGAGGGTGCCGACCTCGGAGCCGCGTGAGGCGACGACGGCCGCCAGCACCGCGGCCGCGAGCGCCACGAACCCGAGGAACGGCGTCGCGCCACGCACCCCGACGAGCAGGTCGGTGACGACGGCCGCCCCGACAGCCGCCATGGCCACGACCGCGACCGCCTGGCCCCGGTCGCTGTTGGCGGCGACGACCGCCGTGGTGCCGGACGCGACGACGACGAGGCCGCCGAACGACGAGAGCAGCGTCAGGACGAGCCCTTCACGGCCCGTCCGACGGACGAGCTGACCGGAGAAGGCGAGCAGGATGCCGAACGCGACGGCGGCCGGGACCCAGAGCAGGTCCTGACGCAGCGCGCTGAGCACGATCGCGACGGAGGCCACCGCGAGCACGACGGTCGTCGCCATCGGGGTCCACGACCCGGTGAGGAGCGGCCAGCCCCAGGCCACCGCGAGAGCGAGCGCGAGCGTCACACCGAGCGTGGCGGCATACCCCGTGCCCTGGGCGACGAGGAGGGCCACGGCGGCCACGAGCGTCGCGCCGACGCTGACCCAGCGGATGCGGTCGGCGCCGGCGGGGGACAGCGGGAGGCGGAGCGACCCGGCGGCCACCGAGGAGTCGGAGGCGTCGGGACCGGGCTCGCGGAGGGCCGCGTTGTCCTCAGGCACGGGGGCCATTGTGCATCACCCGCCGGCGAAGGGCGGCAGCACCTCGACGGTGCCGCCGTCGGTCACCCGCGCGTCGCGACCCACCTTCCGCCCGTCGAGCAGGAAGCTCGCGACGCGCGCCACCCGGGCGAGGTCGGGGTGGTCGGCGACGGCCGCGTCGACGACCTCGCCCACCGTCGCGCCGGTGCGCGCCTCGCTGTCGACGCCGGCCGCCGCACGGGCCGCGGCCCAGTAGCGCACGGTGACGGTCGCGAGAGCCGGCCCGGTCGTCCCGACCGTGCGCGACTCGGGTCCACTCGGGGCCATCTCACTCCGTCTCATCGTTGGTGCGGTCTCATCCGCTGGTGACCAGTCTCGCCTATCCTGCATGAGATGGCCCGACTGCTGCTGCTCACCAACGCGCTGGCCCCCAGCGCCGAGGTGCTGCCTGCCCTCGGGCTGCTGAGCCACACGGTGCGCATCCTGCCCGCCGAGGCCACCGCCCTCGTCGACTCGCCCGACTGCGACGTCGTGATCATCGATGCGCGACGGGAGCTGGCGAGCGCACGCTCCCTGTGCCGGGTGCTGCGTACGACGGGGATCGGCACCCCCCTGCTGGCCGTCCTCACCGAGGGCGGCCTCGCTGGTCTGACGGCCGAGTGGGGCCTTGACGACGTGCTGCTCGACACGGCCGGGCCCGCGGAGGTCGACGCCCGCCTGCGCCTCGCCATGACGAAGGGTCAGGACGACGACGCCGACCTCGACCTGCCCATCACCTCGGGCGAGCTCGTCATCGACGAGGCCTCCTACTCCGCGAAGTTCCGCGGCAGCCCGCTCGACCTGACCTACAAGGAGTTCGAGCTCATCAAGTACCTCGCGCAGCACCCGGGACGCGTCTTCACCCGCGCCCAGCTGCTCCAGGAGGTCTGGGGCTACGACTACTACGGCGGCACCCGCACCGTGGATGTGCACGTGCGGCGCCTCCGCGCCAAGCTCGGGCGGGCCGGCCACCACCTGGCGCGGGCCCGTCTCTCCGTTCACGGACGCGTCAGACGGTCACGGGGTGTAGGTGACCCGGTCCAGCGGCGGCGGGGTGTAGGGCGACTTGGCCGTCAGGTAGTTCGCGAAGGCGTCGATGTCGAGCCCACCGAAGTACTTGCCGGTCCCGTCCCGGAACGCCGGGAACCCGTCTCCGCCGTCGGCGAGGAAGTTGTTGGTCACGACCCGGTAGGTGGCGGCCGGGTCGACCGGGACGCCGTTGATCTTGACGTTGCTGACCGACACGCGATTGTGCGTGTAGGTCAGACCGGCGCTCGTCGCGAGGACGTACGGACGGGTCGGTGCACCCGCGGAGTTGACGAACTGCTGGTTCAGCACGGCGACGAGCTGCTGGCCGGTCAGGCTCAGCGACACGAGGTAGTTGTTGAACGGCTGCACCGTGAAGGCGGCCTCGTAGGTCACGTCGCCCGCGGAGTTCTCCTGCAGGTCGCCGCGGATGCCGCCCGCGTTCATGAACGACACGACCGGCGCGACGCCACCCGGGGGGATCGTCGAAGGGTCCGCCAGCTGGGCGTCCGCGATGAGGTCACCGAGAGGGGACTCGCCCGCGTCGTTGGCCGTGCGGCTGACCGAGGAGCCTGCCACTTGACCGATGACCTTGTTGGCGATGGTGGCCACCAGCGTCTTGTACTTGGCGATGAGCGAGGTCTCTCCGGCGTCCTTCGCCACGTCCCGCGAGACGATCCGGTTGACCGAGTCTGCCATCGTCGGGCGGATGATGTCGGACGTGCGGCGGTCGTACTTGACGTTGGTCTCGGTGTAGAGGCGACCGAACGACGAGGCCGAGGTGACGAGGCGCGGCTTGTTGGCCTTGTCGGGGAGTGCACAGACGTAGGGCTGGTGTGTGTGGCCGGAGACGATCATGTCGATGGCCGGGTCGAGTCGACTGTTGATGTCGAGGAGCGGGCCCGAGAGCGTGCCCCCGCGACCGCACACGTAGTCGTAGTCGGCGCTGACCTGCGACGTGACACCGGTCGCCGGGTCGGTCCACGGCATCCGGCTGAGGTTGCCGCCCTCGTGCAGGAGCACGACGATCGCGTTGACGCCCTGCGCCTTGAGGACCGGCACGAGCGCGTTGGCCGTGTCGGCCTCGTCCTTGAAGGAGAGCCCGGCGACGCCGGCGGCCGTGACGATGCTCGGGGTGCCCTCGAGCGTCATGCCGATGAAGGCGACCTTGGCACCGTTGAACTTCTTGATCGTGTAGGCCGGCAGGATCGGCTTGCCCGTGGCGGTCTCGATGACGTTGGCAGCGAGGTAGGGGAAGGACGCGCCGGCAAAGGAGCCGTCGGGGCACGAGTTCTGGTTGTTGAGGCCGTCACCGTCGTCGATGCAGCCGCCCGCGTCGAGGCGCTGGAGCTCGCGGTAGCCCTCGTCGAACTCGTGGTTGCCCACGGCCGCGACGTCGAGGCCGAGCTCGTTCATCGCCTCGATCGACGGTTCATCGTGGAAGGCCGCCGACAGCAGCGGCGTGGCACCCACGAGGTCACCCGCGGCGACGGTCACGGTGTTCTCGTGCCCGACACGAGCCGCCTTGAGGTGGGTCGCGAGGTACTCCACACCTCCGGCATTCGGCCCGGACTCGAGGATCTCGGTCACGTTGCCGTCTTTGTCGGTGTCGGCCGAGTCGACGAAGTGACCGGTGACGACACGAGCACTGGAGCCGCTCGGCGTCTCGAGGTTCCCGTGGAAATCGTTGAACGACAGGATCTGGATGTCGATCTGCGTCTTGCCCGGTGCGTTGCTCGCGTCCGGTGCGGCGGCGAGGGCCGGTGCCGCGAGGGCCGCGGCGCAGATCCCTGCGACGGCGACGCCCATGGTGCGGCGGGTGGTACGGGACATGTCTTCCCCTTGATCAGCGGTGTGGATCGCGTGCCCATCGGCACCCACGGGAGGCTAGTGCCAGGAGAGTGCCGGGAGGGGCTTGCTGCGTGACGGTGTTGTGAACTGCTGGCACGGCCAGGTGCCCCGGTGCCGACTCGAGTGCCGACTCGAGTGCAGAACCGGTGCCGTGAGCTGCGTGCAGGGCCCCCGAGCCCTGACCGGACCCTAGCCGGAGCGGGCGACGGGCGGGAGTCCCCCGCCGGGTCGTTGTGGTGGAATCGCCGTATGCCGCGCCCGACCGTCGCCCTGCTCGACACGACGAACCCGCTCACCCCGGACGAGTCCGCCGCCGTCCTCGCGCTGGCCGCGGATGCCGCCGACGCGGACGGGTCGGAGCCGCTCTCGGAGCAGTTCCGCCTGTCCGCGCGGTCCCGGGAGCACGAGGGGGTCGGTCACCTCCTCGCGCTCGGGCCCGACGGGACGCTCGTCGGCTACGCCCAGTCGCGCTCGGGCGAGCGACCACCGTCGGGCGAGCTCGTCGTGGCGCCGGGGGCGCGCCGGTCCGGGGTGGGCACGGCGCTGCTCGCGCGCCTGCCGGACGGCATACGCCTGTGGAGCCACGCGACGGGAGCGGCGGCCGACGCCGCCACGGCGTTCGCCCGCGCCACCGGGCTCGTGCCGGTGCGATCGCTCCACGTCATGGGCCGGTCGCTCCGCGACGGGCCCGCGTGGCCGGCCGCGTCGCTCGACCCGAGGTATGCCGTCCGCTCCTTCGAGCCCGGACGTGACGAGGACGCGTGGCTGGCCCTCAACGCGGCGGCGTTCGCGCACCACCCGGAGCAGGGCTCGCTGCGTCGGGCCGACCTCGACCAGCGGATGGCCGAGCCGTGGTGGGACCCGGCCGGGCTCGTCCTCGTCGTCGAGGCCGCCGACCCCGACGTGCTCGCCGCCTCCCACTGGACCAAGGTCGACCCGCCGGACGGTGACGTCGGCGAGGTCTACGTCGTGGCCGTCTCACCCGACCGGCAGGGCCAAGGGCTGGGGCGCGCGGTCACGGTGCTGGGCCTGGACCACCTGCGCTCGCTCGGCCTGGCGCGCGTCGTGCTCTACGTCGACGAGGACAACGTCGCGGCCGTGCGCACCTACGCCGCCCTCGGCTTCGAGGACGTCGAGGTGCACCGGCAGTTCGCTCGGGCGAGCGAGGCGGGCGACGCGGCGGACCAGGTGGGTGGGGTCTCCTCGCCCGCCGTCGGCTGAGACGAGTTCACCCCCACGTCGCCTTTCGGTGCCACGATGGTCGCATGAGCACCGGCAGCCTCACCTCCACCGACCTGGACGAGCAGGACGTCGCCACGGCGGACGCCCGCGACGCGAGACCGGACGAGGCCTCCACCGAGGGCGTCACCGAGGGCGTCACCGAGGGTGCGACCGAGTCGGCCGGCGAGTCGGCCAGCGAGTCGGCCGAGGTCAGCTCGTTCACGAGCACCGTCCCCAACCGGCGCATCCCGGCCCGCGCCCCGAACGGACGGTTCGTCGGCGCCGGAACGCAGGGCGACGACGAGGACGACCTGCCGGCAGACCGCTACCTCGAGCGCGAGCTGTCCTGGCTGCAGTTCAACGAGCGGGTGCTCCAGCTCGCCATGGACCCCGCCGTGCCGCTCCTCGAGCGCACCCGCTTCCTCGCGATCTTCGCCAACAACCTCGACGAGTACTTCATGGTCCGCGTCGCGGGCCTCAAGCGCCGCATCGCCACGGGGCTGGCCGTGCGCACCGCCGCCGGCCTCGAGCCGCGCGAGCTCATCGAGCGCATCGCCCGGCTCGCGCACGAGCTGATGCAGCAGCACGCCGGCGTCTTCCAGCACGACGTGCGGCCGTCGCTCGAGGAGCAGGGCATCACCGTCGTGCGCTGGGACGACCTCGACGAGGACGACCGCGAGCCCCTCCACTACTTCTTCGCCGAGCGCGTCTTCCCCGTGCTCACCCCGCTCGCCGTCGACCCGGCGCACCCGTTCCCCTACATCTCCGGACTGTCGCTCAACCTCGCGGTGCTGCTCCAGAACCCCAAGACGGGCACCGAGCACTTCGCCCGCGTCAAGGTGCCGCCGAGCCTGCCGCGCTTCATCCTCGTCGAGGAGGACCTCGACGCCGACGTGGTGCGCAAGCGCTTCGTGCCGCTCGAGGACGTCATCGCGAGCCACCTCGACCAGCTTTTCCCCGGGATGCTCGTGCAGGAGCACTTCAGCTTCCGCGTCACGCGCAACGAGGACCTCGAGGTGGAGGAGGACGACGCCGAGAACCTCCTCACCGCCCTCGAGAAGGAGCTGACCCGGCGCCGCTTCGGTCCGCCCATCCGGCTCGAGGTCGAGGACGACATCGACCCCAAGGTCCTCGACATGCTCGCCCGCGAGCTCCAGATCAGCGACCGCGAGATCTACCGCCTGCCGACGCCGCTCGACCTGCGCGGCCTCTTCACCATCGCCGACGTCGACCGCAGCGACCTCGAGTTCCCGAAGTTCTTCCCGCGCACCCACCCGGACTTCGCACCGACCGAGAGTGCGAAGGCGATCGACCTGCTCACCGCCGTGCGCCAGAAGGACGTGCTCGTCCAGCACCCCTACAACTCGTTCTCGACATCGGTGCAGGCCTTCATCGAGCAGGCCGCGAACGACCCGAAGGTCCTCGCGATCAAGCAGACGCTCTACCGCACCTCGGGTGACTCCCCGATCATCGACGCCCTCATCGACGCCGCCGAGGCCGGCAAGCAGGTCCTCGCCGTCGTCGAGATCAAGGCCCGCTTCGACGAGGTCAACAACATCTCGTGGGCCCGTCAGCTCGAGCAGGCCGGTGTCCACGTCGTCTACGGCGTCGTCGGCCTCAAGACCCACGCGAAGCTGTGCCTCGTCGTGCGCCAGGAGTCCGAGGGGCTCGTGCGCTACTGCCACATCGGCACCGGCAACTACAACCCGAAGACGGCCCGCGTCTACGAGGACTTCGGCCTCTTCACCACCGACCCCCAGGTCGGCGAGGACCTCTCGCGCCTCTTCAACCTCCTCTCGGGCTTCGCGCCCCGGAGCAAGTTCAAGCGACTCCTCGTCGCGCCGCGGTCGGTGCGCTCGGGCCTCATCGACCTCGTCGACGAGGAGATCGAGCTGCACCAGTCGCGCCGCGACGGCGCGCCGGACGGCCGGATCGTCATCAAGGCCAACTCGATCGTCGACGAGGCACTCATCGACGCGCTCTACCGGGCGAGCATCGCCGGGGTCAGGGTCGACATCTGGGTGCGCGGCATCTGCGCGCTGCGTCCCGGCGTCGAGGGCCTGTCCGAGAACATCCGGGTGCGCTCCATCCTCGGCCGCTTCCTCGAGCACTCGCGCGTCTTCTGGTTCGACCACGGGGGCGACCCGCAGGTCTACATCGGCAGCGCCGACATGATGCACCGCAACCTCGACCGCCGCGTCGAGGCACTCGTGCGCATCGTCGAGCCGAGCCACGTCGTCGAGCTCGCCGACCTCATCGACCTCGCCTTCGCCGAGACCACCTCGCGCTGGGACCTCGGCTCCGACGGCCGCTGGGTGCGCCACCACCTGTCCGAGTCCGGCGAGCCGCTCGACGACCTCCAGGAGAGGCTCATCGAGCGCCACGACAAGCGCCGCCGCAAGGCCCGCCGCCGCTGAGCACCTCTGGCTCGACGGCTCGACGGCGCGACGGCGCGACGGCGCGACGGCTCGGGAGTCAGCCCGCGTGGCTGTGCAGAACCGGCGCGCCGCTCAGCCGGTCACGGTGTCACCGTGGCGATGGGCGACGCGCCACTGGCCGTCCTCGAGTCGGTACACCTGTGTCGCTCGCAGGGTGTATGTCCGCGGCTGCCCGTCGACGGAGGCCGACGTGTGCTCGAAGCCTGCGGTGTAGGCCATGTCGCCCGTCACGTCGTGTGCGACGAGCTCGAACGCGTACGACGTGCACTCGGAGAACGACCTGCCGAGCGAGGCGAACAGCTCGTCGAGCTCTTGCTGCCCCCGTGCATTCCCCCAGGCACCGAGCACGCTCACCGGCTCTCGGCGCGACCACAGCGCCCGTCTGGGCGTGGGGTCGCCGTGGTGCAGGGCCACCTCGGCGTCGTACAGCTCGGTCTTCACCCACGTCAGAAAGTCGTCGTCGTCGCTCATCCATCCATGATGCGCCGGCCGCGCGCCAAGGCGCCGCGCCTTGTCCGCCTCAAGGACCTGCTGGGCCGACGCGCGTACGGGCGGGTTGTGGCGCTCGGGGCGCCCAGCGCCCCGGCATCAGGCAGACTGGCGCGCGTGGCCTCAGTGATCCCCGCCGCCGGCACGCTGCCCTGGCGGCGTCGCGACGGACGTCTCGAGGTCGCCCTCGTGCATCGCCCGAAGTACGACGACTGGTCCTGGGCCAAGGGCAAGCTCGACCCCGGCGAGCATCCCTGCGTCGCGGCGGCCCGCGAGACCCTCGAGGAGACCGGACTCGTCGTGCGCCTCGGCGTCCCGCTGCCCTCGGCCGAGTACCCCGTCCTCGACCCGACCGGCGGCCCGGCCACGAAGCAGGTGCACTACTGGTCGGCCCGCGTCACCGGCGGCACCGGCGCGCTCGAGCACGAGATCGACGAGGTCGCCTGGGTCGACGTGCGCACGGCACACGACCGGCTCGACTACGCCCGCGACCGTGAGCAGCTGCTCGCCCTCGTGCGCGCCGAGCGTGCCGACGAGCTGCGCACGTGGCCGCTCGTGTTCGTCCGGCACGCCAAGGCGACACCGCGGGGCAAATGGCAGGGTGACGACCGGCGACGGCCGCTCGACGCCGTGGGGCGCGCCCAGGCGGACACCGTCGCCGCCGTGCTCGGGGCCTACGGCGTCACCCGTGTCGTCTCGTCGTCGTCCGCGCGCTGCGTCTCGACCGTCGAGCCGTATGCCGCCGGGCGGGGACTGCGCCTGCGCACCCGTGACGTGCTGTCCGAGGAGGGCTTCGCGGAGAGCCAGGTCGGGGCCGTCGGCCAGGTGCAGCGTCTGCTCGAGCGCGGTGACCCGGCCGCGCTCTGCAGCCACGGGCCCGTGCTGCCGACCCTCCTGGGCCTGCTCCACACCCGAGTCGCGCACTCCCTGGAGCGCGTCGGCGTCGCGGAGCTGCTGCACGCCGCGGCGGAGGAGGCCATGCACAAGGGCGAGGTGCTCGTCTGCCACCTGGTCGGGCGAGGAGAGGACGCGCGCGTCGTCGACGTCGAGCGCATCGACACCTGACGCGCCGGCCGGAGCTTCGAGGACCCCTCTCGGCCACTTTCGGGCCTGCCGAATCCTTCATCGTCGGGCGGCCGGGGCCGCCCCGCATCTCGAGCCGGCACCCCACCCCAAGACGTCGCCCCGCGTTCACCCTGCGTTAACCGCACGTGGACGACTCGTCATCCGGCCCACCTATGTTCGCGGTGGATCAACGTCCAGCAACGTCGCTCGGATCTGACCGAACGACCACCAGGTACACCCCATCGAGAGGGATCACACTCGTGTCTGTTTCGCGTATCAGCGCTCTCGGCGCCATCGCCCTGTCCGGCGCTCTTGCGCTCTCGGCCTGCGCGTCCGAGAACAACGGCGCCACCCCCGGTGCCGGCTCGACCGCTGCTGGCTCGACCGCCGCCGGCGACTGCTTCAGCGGCGACCTCAAGGCCGAGGGCTCCTCGGCCCAGAAGAACGCCATCGACGAGGCCATCAAGGCGTACCAGACGGCCTGCGCCGACGCCAACATCGACTACCAGCCCACCGGCTCCGGTGCCGGCATCAAGCAGTTCATCGCCAAGCAGGTCGACTTCGCCGGGTCCGACTCGGCGCTCAAGACCGAGCCCAAGGACGGCAAGATCGAGGCCGACGACGCCAAGGCGTCCTGCGGCACCGAGGCCTGGAACCTGCCCATGGTCACCGGCCCCATCGCGATCGCCTACAACGTCAAGGGCGTCGACAAGCTCGTGCTCAACGCCGAGGTGGCCGCGAAGATCTTCGACGGCAAGATCACGACCTGGAACGACCCGGCCATCGCCGCGCTCAACAAGGGCGTCACGCTTCCCGCGACGCCGATCAAGGTCTTCTTCCGCTCCGACGAGTCGGGCACGACCGAGAACTTCACGAAGTACCTCAAGGCCGCCGCTCCCGACGCCTGGTCCTACGAGACCGGCAAGAAGTGGACCGGCAAGGGCGAGGGCAAGGAGAAGTCGGCCGGCGTCGCCACCGCGACGAAGGGCCAGGACGGCGGCATCACCTACGTCGAGCTCTCCTACGCCCAGCAGAACCAGCTCCCCATGGCCCAGATCGACACGGGTTCCGGTCCCGTCGAGCTGACCGCCGAGTCGGCCGGCAAGACGATCGCCACGGCCAAGCAGACGGGCATGGGCAACAACCTCGCACTCAAGATCGACTACGCCACGAAGGAGGCCGGGGCCTACCCGATCGTCCTCGTGACCTACGAGATCGTCTGCTCGAAGTACGCCGACGCCGAGACGGGCAAGAAGGTCAAGAGCTTCCTCAAGACCTTCGCCTCGGACGAGGTCCAGAAGGGCCTCGAGGCCAAGGGCTACGCCCCGCTGCCGACCGAGGTCGCGACCAAGGTCCAGGCCGCGGTCGACGCGATCTCCTGAACCGCCTGACCCGGCCGGAGCGATCCGGCAGGGTCGTCCACGCAGGGGTGGGCGCCACACTCGGCGCCCGCCCCTGTGCCAGTGCCCCGCAACCGAAGGAAGAGGCCTCCACGTGTCGACAGTGACGGGTGTGTCCGCCGCGGACCAGACTCCCGGGCCCGACGGGCGCCGACCCCTGCAGGCGGACCAGGCCTCCACCGGTCGCGTCGGCGACCGGCTCTTCGGCGGAGCCGCCACCGTCTCCGGCGTCCTCGTCATCGTCCTCGTGTCCCTCATCGCGATCTTCCTCATCGTCCAGGCCGTGCCTGCGCTGATGGACAACTCGGCGAACTTCTTCACGAGCCGCGTCTGGGCGCCGGGTGGTGAGCAGCCCGCGTTCGGCATCCTCGAGTTCCTCTGGACGACGGTGACCGCGTCGACGATCGCCATGGCGCTGTCGGTCCCCGTCGGCGTCGCGGTCGCGCTCTTCCTCACGCAGTACGCCCCGTCGTGGATGCGGAGGCCCGCAGCGGGCCTCGTCGACCTGCTCGCCGCCGTGCCCTCGATCGTCTACGGCCTCTGGGGCCTCATCGCCTTCGCGCCCGTGTTCAAGCCGGTGCAGTCGTTCATCCAGGACAAGCTCGGCTGGTTCCCGCTCTTCGCGCCGACCGGCATCAGCGGCGGGACCATCTGCTTCATCGGCGTCGTCCTCGCCATCATGGTCCTGCCCATCGTCACGGCGCTCTCGCGCGAGGTCTTCGACCAGACGCCGACGGCCCACAAGGAGGGCGCTCTCGCGCTGGGCGCGACCCAGTGGGAGATGATCCGCACAGCCGTGCTGCCCTTCGGCCGACCCGGCGTCATCTCCGCGTCGATGCTGGCCCTGGGCCGAGCCCTCGGCGAGACGATCGCCGTCACGTTCCTCGTGTCGGCCCTCGCCGACGGCAACCCGTGGTCGTGGTCGCTCTTCAACGGCGGCGAGACCTTCGCGTCGAAGATCGCGAACAACGCCTCTGAGTTCAGCAACCCGAACAAGACCGGTGCCTACATCGCCGCCGGGCTCGTCCTCTTCGTGCTGACCTTCGTCGTCAACAGCATCGCCCGCGTGGTCATCGAGCGCAGGAAGGCCTTCACCGAATGAGCACCGCCACCGACCGCCGCGTCCCCGACGACCAGGTCGTCCCCGGGGAGACGTCGACGCCACCCGGCGGCCGTTCGGGCCGGGAGGCCCTGTCCGAGATGAGCAACCCCCACCGGGCTCGCGCCGTCAAGGACGTCGTCGCCAAGGTCGTCATGTGGGCCGCCTTCTTCCTCGCCATGGTCCCGCTCGTGTGGATCCTCGGCACGGTCGTCGCCAAGGGCTTCCACATGCTCACGACGGCGACGTGGTGGACCGGCAACCAGCGCAACATCAACTCCGACGACTTCGGTGGCGGAGCGCGGCACGCGATCGAGGGCACCCTCCAGATGGTCGGCTTCACCGCCCTCATCGCCGTGCCCATCGGCATCCTCACCGCCGTCTACCTCGTCGAGTACGGCCGCGGGCGCCTCGCCAAGGCGATCAGCTTCACGGTCGACATCCTCTCGGGCGTCCCGTCCATCGTCGCGGCGCTGTTCATCTACGCCGTGTGGGTGACCGCCTTCGGCTTCAGCCGCTCGGGGTTCGCCGCCGCGCTCGCGCTCGTGCTGCTCATGATCCCGGTCATCGTGCGGTCCACCGAGGAGATGCTCAAGCTCGTGCCCAACGAGCTGCGGGAGGCGGCGTACGCCCTCGGCGTGCCCAAGTGGGCCACGGTCGTCAAGATCGTGCTGCGCACGGCGTTCTCCGGCATCGTCACCGGAGTGCTCCTCGGCATCGCCCGCGTCATGGGCGAGACGGCGCCACTGCTGATCCTCGCCCCGTACACGAAGAACTTCCAGCGCGACCTGTTCAACGGCAACTTCCCGACGCTGCCGATGATGATCAACCAGGACCGTGGCGACTTCGCGCTCGCGACTGCAGCCGAGCGGATGTGGGGCGCGGCCCTCACGCTCATCCTGCTCGTCCTGCTCCTCAACGTCATCGGCCGTGTCATTGCGCACTTCGGCGCCGTCAAGAAGTAAGAGAAAGCGATATCTGAACGATGGCTAAGCGAATCGACGTCACCGATCTCAACGTCTACTACGGCTCCTTCAAGGCCGTCGAGGGCGTCTCGATGACGGTCGAGCCCCGTTCCGTCACGGCCTTCATCGGGCCGTCCGGCTGCGGCAAGTCGACCTTCCTGCGCACCCTCAACCGGATGCACGAGGTGATCCCCGGCGGTCGCGTCGAGGGCAAGGTCATGCTCGACGACCAGGACCTCTACGCCAGCTCGATGGACCCCGTGACCGTGCGGCGCACGGTCGGCATGGTCTTCCAGCGGCCGAACCCCTTCCCGACGATGTCGATCTACGACAACGTCGCGGCGGGCCTGCGGCTCAACGGTGTCAAGAACAAGAAGACCCTCGACGGCATCGTCGAGCAGTCGCTCAAGGGAGCGAACCTCTGGACCGAGGTCAAGGACCGCCTGAGCAAGCCGGGTGCCGGCCTCTCCGGTGGCCAGCAGCAGCGCCTGTGCATCGCCCGGGCGATCGCCGTGCAGCCGCAGGTGCTCCTCATGGACGAGCCGTGCTCGGCCCTCGACCCGATCTCGACGCTCGCCATCGAGGACCTCGTCAACGAGCTGAAGAACGACTACACGATCGTCATCGTCACGCACAACATGCAGCAGGCGGCGCGCGTGTCCGACCGCACGGCCTTCTTCAACCTCAAGGCCACCGGGGAGCCGGGTCGGCTCGTCGAGATCGACGACACGACGCGGATCTTCAACAACCCGACCGAGCAGGCCACCGAGGACTACATCTCCGGCCGCTTCGGCTGAGCCGCGGGACCACCGGCCCGTTTGGCGGACCGCTCCACGCACGACAGTGCCCACCTGACCGTCGAGGTCAGGTGGGCACTGTCGTATGCCGTGGGCGCGGTCGTGTGCCGTGGGCGCGGTCGCGCGCGGCGGTCAGCGGAAGATCGAGCTGGCGTACCAGGCGAGGACGGCGACGAGACCGGCGCCCGGGAAGGTGAGCACCCACGCGCCGACGATGTTGCCGGCCACGCTCCACCGCACGGCCGAGAGCCGCTTGGTCGCTCCGACGCCCATGATCGCCGAGGTGATCGTGTGCGTCGTCGAGATCGGGGCACCGAGTGCGAGACCCGCGACGTAGAGGATCGAGGCCGCCGTCGTCTCGGCCGCGAACCCCTGGGGCGGCGTGAGGTCGATGATGCGCCGCCCCAGCGTGCGCATGATGCGCCAGCCACCGGCATACGTGCCCGCGGAGATCACGAGGGCCGACAGCACGAGGACCCAGATCGGGACGGTGGTGCTGTTGTGGTAGCCGGAGATGTTGAGGGCGAGCAGCACGACACCGGCGGTCTTGGCGGCGTCCTGGAGGCCGTGGCCGAAGGCCATCGCGGCAGCGGACGCGGTCTGCGCCAGGCGGAAGCCGCGCGTGACCCGGCCCGGGTTGGCGTTGCGGAAGATCCAGAAGATGGCCGTCATGAAGAGGTAGCCGACGACGAGCCCGATGAGTGGTGAGGCGATCATCGGGATGATGACCTTCTCCCAGATGACGGCCCACTTCACGGCGACGCCGGCCACGAGCGCGGCGCCGGCGAGACCGCCGATGAGGGCGTGCGACGAGGACGAGGGTAGGCCGAACCACCAGGTCAGCAGGTTCCAGCCGATGGCGCCGATGAGGGCTGCGGCGACGAGCCAGAGCCCGTCGACGCCCTCGGGCTGCTCGATGATGCCCGAGCCGATGGTTGCCGCCACCTTGGAGCCGAAGAAGGCCCCGAAGAGGTTGGCGATGGCGGCCATGGCAAGCGCCACGCGAGGCGTCAGGGCCCGGGTCGAGACCGAGGTCGCGATCGCGTTGGCGGCGTCGTGGAAGCCGTTGGTGTAATTGAAGCCCATGGCCAGTGCGATGACCGCAGCGACCCCGAGGACGGGGATGGTGGTGTCCATCAGCGGGTCAGGACTCCTTGACCGCGATGCCCTCGACCACGTGGGCGACCTTCTCGAACGCGTCGGCGGCGTTCTCGAAGCCGTCGACGATGGCCTTGACCTTGATCACGTTGACCGGGTCGGGCGAGTTGTTGAAGAGGGCGGCCACCATCTTGCGGTGGAGGGAGTCGGCCTGGTTCTCGAGACGGTTGATCTCGATCCAGTAGCTCTTGAGGTCCTTCATCGAGCGCAGGCGCGGCATCGCCTCGGCGGTCACCTCGGCCATGCGGGCCAGGATCTCGAACTGCTCGGCAAGACCCTCGGGGATCTCACCCATGCGGTAGAGCACGATGAGGTCGGCGGTCTCCTCGATGTAGTCCATGCAGTCGTCGAGCGACGCGGCGAGGTTGTGGATGTCCTCGCGGTCGAAGGGCGTGATGAACGAGCTGTTGACCTTGTTGATGAGCTCGTGCGTCGCGTCGTCGGCTGCGTGCTCGAGGTCCTTGAGTCGGTCAGCCACCGCCTGCCGCTTGGCGGGCTCCACCTCGAGGAAGCGGGTCAGCTCCCGGGTCGCCTCGACGAGGAGTTGGGCGGAAGAGGTGAAGAGGGAGAAAAAGCTCGTGTCCTGGGGTGTGAGGCGAAAACCCACGGGGGCGCTCCGGTCGATCGAGGTCTGGTCCGGGGAAGATGCTACGGCGTAGAAGTCACTCCGGCGCAACCCGGCGTCGATCCGGTGTTCATCCGGACCTGCCTGGCTGCGGCCGGGGCGACGAGCCGGGAGCATGCCGCAGCATCCGGTCGTGCGTGCGGACGGGAACGGGTCACTCCCCCGGCGGCGTCGGCGGGACGTCCGACGGGGTGCCGGAGACGTCACCCGGGATGCCGAGGAGCTCGTCGACCTCGTCGGGAGTGAAGTGACGCGGGCTGGAGGATGCAGCCACCACGAGGTCGCTCACGAGCTCGATCTCGTCGGCGAGTGCGACATCGAGCAGGTCACCGGACCGCTCCTCCTCGGGCGTCATGGGTCCAATCTAGGCGTCTGCCTGGTGGTCGGTGGGGCGAAGGCCCAAACGAGATGGGGGCGTGACCCCTTGCGGTGGACCGACGCCGAGCGTGCTCGGGCGAGGAGGTTGCGTCGGGTCGGGAGCGCCTCTCGGCACAGGGCCGCTCGTAGCGGCTGAATTTGGGACCCGGGGCTACCGCGACCCGACGCGCGTCAAGGATAAAGCCGCCCGAACGGATCACCAAAGAGGTGCGGGCGCAAGACCCGTCGGTCGCCGGCTCAGTCGAGCGCGTCGGCGCGCCACAGGCGAGCGCAGACGGTGAGGTCCTCGGCCATGACGAGGACGTTGGCCGCCTGCTCGGCGGACTCGTCGCCCGACGAGATGTCGGCGCGACCGGCGGAGACGACGCGGCAGAACGCCGAGGCCCGCTCGAGTGCGACGGCGAGGTCGCCCTCGAAGACGCCGCGCAGCACCTCGTCGATGACGCGACCCATCTCCTGGGGTCCGGGGGGCTCGGCGGCACCGGCCACGGCGTGGTTGGGGCCGGTGAAACGGATGCCGGCGGCGTACTCCCGGCTCGCCTCGTCGGGCGCCCGCTGCACCCATTCACGGAGCACGTAGAGGCGCCACAGCGCGCCCGGGAGGGAGCGGGCCGGGCGCTGGGACCACAGCTCGGCGAGCGTCGACAGGCCGATGTCGTCGACGAGTGCGACGAGCTTCTGCGTCACGGCGGGGTCGGACGCCGCGCGTCCGGCGTGGACGAGCGCGAGGGCCGTCTCGTGGGCGACGTGGATCTGCTCGGTGGGGTCGTAGGCAGGACCGTGCGCCTCGAGGGCCGCCTCGCTGAAGAAGGCGGGCCGCCTGGGGGCGCGGTGGTCGCTCTCACTCATCCCAGCAGGCTAACCCCCGGCACCCACGGCGCCGGTCTGGCACGCTGCGCTCGTGAGCTCCCTCATGCCGCGCCTCGACCGCGTCACCCGCACGTTCTGGCGCACGACGGGTCGGCCCGTCGAGCTAGCGGGCGCGCAGGCCTGGCTGGACGCGCCGGTCCACGACGGTGCCGTCGTCGGCGACGCGTGGCTGGCGAGCGCCGCGGCACGGTGGGGCGGCGAGGTGCGCGAGGACGTCGACGGCGCCGGCCTGCTCCCCGACCTGGGCGTGCTCGACGGGCCGGGCTTCCGCGCCGCAGCCCTGCATCCCGACGTCCGCGACTTCTACGAGCACACGTCGCGCTGGCGGATGGAGGTGTGGACGCAGTGGACCGCGGCCTTCCAGCCCGGCGGCGAGCTCGTGTCGCGCTTCTTCGGTCGACGCGTCCAGCAGCTGGCGCTGCCCATGCGCCCCCTCGACGTCGCCCACGGGATGGACAGCCGGGTCGCCGTCATCTCCGACGACAGCGGTCGGCAGCGGGCCGCCGGCTGGATCCGCTCGTTGCGCTCGACCGGCGAGTACGTCTACAGCGGGTGCTACGCGAGCCGGGTGCTGCCGGGCGCCGACCGCCCGAGCGTCCACGTGACCTTCCCGCTCGAGGCCGGCAACGTGCAGGTGTTCCTGCGCCCCACGGCCCTCCCGGACGGGTCGCTGCAGCTCGACTCGCCCCCGGGGCCGTTCGGCAGCGACGGCGCGTACGTCGTGGTCACCGACGACCGCCGCGCCCACGCCTCGCGGGCGCCCGTCCACGAGCGCTTCCGCGTCTACGTCGACGGCGAGGGCGTTCTCCGCACCGACCACGAGCTGAGGATGTGGTCGGCCACCGCGGTTCGCCTGCACTACAAGCTGACCCGCGTCAGCTGACACCGTCAGCCGGGAGCATGCCGTCCGCCCCGCTGACGAGGACGACGTGGAGGGTGCGCGGGCCATGGACGCCCTCGACGCGGCTCAGCTCGATGTCGCTCGTCGCCGAGGGCCCGCTGATCCACGTCGTCGGGCGTGACGGGTCGAGTCGCCTGAAGGCGGCCGGGACGTCGTCGACGACCTGGTCGGCGCGGACGACACAGACGTGGAGGTCGGGCACCAGCGTCAGCACCCGCCGCCCCTCCCCCGGCCCGTGCGAGAGGACGATCGTCCCCGTCGTCGCGATCGCGACGGTCGCCGTGGTGACCACGGCCGTCGTCGCGTCGAGGTCCGCCGCGCTGAGGGCCGCGTCCGGGACCGCGCCGGGGACGGCATACGGCATCCCGTCGGGGACGACGACGGTGGCGCCCTCGGGAAGGGCTGCCTCGATGGCGGCGTCGACACCGTCCGGGCCGCACCGCACGACGGTGGCGCGATAGTCGGCCACCCGCTCGGCGAAGAGGTCGACGTCACCGTCGCGCTCGGGCCGGTCGAGCGCCGGGACGTCGACGGGACGCCGCGCCGACGCGATGGCGTCGCGGACCGCACCGAGGATCTCGTCGCGGGCGCTCACCGCGTGCCGCCGTCGGTGCGCTTCCACCAGGCGCGGAACGACTCCGCGGGCGGCGCGGGCAGGTCGCGCGCGTCGGTCCATGCGGCGCCGGGGCCGGGCAGGCGACCGAGGAGCCGTCGGCCACCGGCGCGCCTGTCACGACGAGCGATCCGCGAGATCGCGTCGTGGGCTCGACCGGCCAGCCCCGAGGCACGCTCGGCTGCGGCCAGACGCTCCCCGGACCCGAAGGTCGCGGCGGCCGCGCGCATGGCAAGGGCTTCGGGCTTGGGCACCCCCGACCGGTGGGCGTCGACGACCTGGGCGCGCAGGTCGACGAGGACGCTGGGGATGTCGATCCGCACGGGGCAGGCCTCGAAGCACGCACCGCAGAGCGACGAGGCATACGGCAGGGAGTCGGTCTGGTCGTCGTGGCCGACGCCCTTGAGGAGCGGGTTGAGGATGGCGCCGATGGGGCCGGGGTAGACGGAGCCGTAGGCATGGCCGCCGGTGCGCTCGTAGACAGGGCACACGTTGAGGCACGCGGAGCACCGGATGCAGCGCAGCGCCTGGCGGCCGACCTCGTCGGCGAGCGCGCGCGTGCGGCCGTTGTCGAGGAGGACGACGTGGACCTCCTGCGGCCCGTCGCCGGGCGTCACCCCGGACCACGTCGAGGTGTAGGGGTTCATCCGCTCCCCCGTCGACGAGCGCGGCAGCAGGGTGAGGAAGACGTCGAGGTCGGTCCACGTGGGGACGACCTTCTCGATGCCGACGACCGACACGAGCACCTCGGGGAGGGTCAGGCACATGCGGCCGTTGCCCTCGGACTCGACGACGACGAGGGTGCCCGAGTCGGCGACGGCGAAGTTGGCGCCGCTGACGCCGACCTTCGCGCGGAGGAACTTCTCGCGCAGGTGCAGGCGGGCCGCCTCGGCCAGGCGGGCCGGGTCGTCGGTGAGGTCGGCCGGGGCGGCCCGGCCGACGCGGCCCATCTCGCGCTCGAAGACGGCGCGGATCTCTGCTCGGTTGCGGTGGATGGCGGGCACGAGGATGTGGCTCGGGAGGTCGTCGCCCAGCTGGACGATGAGCTCGGCGAGGTCGGTCTCCCACGCCGAGATCCCTTGTGCCGCAAGGTACTCGTTGAGCTCGACCTCCTGCGTCGCCATCGACTTGACCTTGACCACCTCGTCGACCCCGTGGGCCCGGGCGACCTGCGCCACGACCTCGGACGCCTCCTCGGCGGTGCGTGCCCAGTGCACGATGGCGCCTCGTGCGGTGAGTGACTCCTCGAGCCGGACGAGGTGCTCGTCGAGGTGGAGCAGGACGTCGTCCTTGATCGCGGCGGCCCGGAGGCGCAGCGCCTCCCAGTCGTCGACCTCGGCGACGACGGCCGCGCGCTTGGCCCGGATCGTCGTCGTCGCGTGGGCGAGGTTGGCCCGCAGCTGCGTGTCGGCGAGGGCGGCGCGAGCGGCGGTGGGGAACGGCGGCATACCGACGAAGGTGCGGCTCATCGGGCGCCCCCGTGCGTCACGCCCTCCGTCGAGGCGAGCACCTCGGCGAGGTGCATGACGCGGACCCCGGCTCGTTGCCGCGTCAGCAGGCCACCGATGTGCATGAGGCACGAGCTGTCGCCGGCGACGAGGACCTCGGCTCCCGACTCACGCACGTGCCGAGCCTTGTCGGCGCCCATGGCGACGGAGGTGTCGGCGTTCTTGAGCGCGAAGGTGCCTCCGAAGCCGCAGCACTCCTCGGCCCGCGGGAGGTCGAGGAGCCGGAGGCCGCGCACCGCGCGCAGCAACCGCTCGGGGCGGTCACCGACGCCGAGCATCCGCAGCGAGTGGCACGTCGGGTGGTACGTGACGGAGTGCGGGAAGGAGGCGCCGACGTCGTCCACCCCGAGGTCGTCGACGAGGAACTCGGACAGCTCACGCACCCGCGGCGAGATCTCGGCGACGGCGGCCACGAGGCCCTCGTCGCCCGAACGGCGCGCGACGATCGAGTGCTGGTGGCGGGCAGAACCGGCGCAGGACCCGGACGGCGTGACGATCGCGTCGTAGCCCTCGAACGCCCGCACGAAGGTGCGCACGACCGGGACGGCCTCGTCGAGGTAGCCCGTGTTGACCATCGGCTGGCCGCAACAGGTCTGGGCCGCGGGGAACTCGACGTCGACGCCCAGACGGCGCAGCAGCGTCACGACGGCCTTGCCGGCGTCAGGGAACATCGCGTCGTTGAGGCAGGTCACCATCAACGCCACACGCATACCCACACCCTCGCACAGCGCAGGTGGACGATGAGGTGAGTCGTCCGCGCCACCTGGGCGCGGACCCGGACGGTGGAGGTCGTCATGAGCGTCAAGGTGGAGCTGTCGGAGCTGGGCGAGGCAATGGGGCACCACGACTACGCGTTCCTCGTGTGTCTCGGCGAGGAGCGGCCGCACGTGCTCGGGGTGCGGCCACGTCTCGACGGCGACCGTCTGCTCGTCGACCGCATCGGCTCGACGGCCACGCGCCTCGTCGGCGAGCACCGCGGCGTCACGTTCGTCTTCCCGCCGCGGGAGGCCGGCGACCGGTCGCTCCTCGTCGACGGCACGGTCGCCGAGATCGGGGACGGAGAGCTCGTCGTGACGCCCGAGGGAGCCGTGCTCCACCGCCCCGCCTGAGGGTCTGCCCCGCCCGGTCCGGCCGGGCTGATCTGTTCAGCCCTTGTGCAATGTTGAGACTTTGTCTAAGGTTCCTCACGTCGGTCAAGCAAGCGCCGCCACCCACATCCCTGGATGGAGCAGACATGACCGACCCTTCGCGCGGTCCCCGCAAGGACGCCCGCACCCGTGACCTCATCACCACCGTCCGCACCTCGCACTCCGAGACCGAGAAGGCGCAGGCCCTCGAGACGGTGACCCGGCTGCACATGCCACTGGCCCGGTCCCTCGCCCACCGCTACGCCGGGAAGGGCCTCGACCGGGATGACCTCGAACAGGTCGCATTCCTCGCTCTGCTCAAGGCGATCCAGCGTTTCGACCTCTCCCAGGCGACCGAGTTCGGCGCCTACGCGACGCCCACCATCACCGGTGAGCTGCGCCGCCACTTCCGCGACCACGGCTGGCTCGTCCGGCCCCCGCGCGGCCTGCAGGAGCGGCGCCAGCTGGTCACCGACGCCCGCACGCGCCTCGAGCAGACGCTCGGCCACGAGCCCACCCAGGACGACCTCGCCACGACTCTCGAGCTGACCCTCGAGCAGGTCAAGGAGGCGCAGGTCGCCTCGACAAACCTTCGGCCGGCCTCGCTCGACGCCACCACGACCGAGGGCGGCCGTCCGGTTCTCGACCTCGTCGACGCCCGCGCGGATCACCACTCGGACCCGAGCCTCGACGACGGGATCGTCGTTCGGACAGCGCTCAAGCGGCTGCCCCCGCGCGACCAGGAGATCGTCGAGCTGCGCTTCGCCCACGACATGACGCAGGCCGAGATCGCCCAGACCATGGGCCTCAGCGCCATGCAGGTGAGCCGGCTGCTGCGTCGGGTCCTCGCCGAGCTGCGCGGCCACCTCGAGTCCGCGGAGCTCATGAGCGCCTGACGGGCGGACCTCCCGGTCCCGGAGTACGCAGCACGCAGCCCGCACCGCAGACGACGGCGGTGCGGGCTGCGCCGTCGTCCGGCGCCGCTGGGCGTCAGTGCTGGTAGGTGCCGTGGATGACGGCTCGGGCGAGCGTCTTGAAGGCGAGGTTGAACGAGACGACGGCCGGTGACGCCGAGTCGTCGACGCCGAGCGCGGGCTCCGAGACGGCGTGGACGACGAAGAAGTAGCGGTGCGGCATGTCTCCCTCGGGCGGGGCTGCGCCCATGAAGGCCGCCTCACCACCGTCGTTGCGCACGTGGAATGCCTTGCCCGGCAAGGCTGCCGACGCCGCACCCGTGTCGAGTGACGTGACGTCGGCGGGCACGTCGACCAGCACCCAGTGCCAGAAGCCCGACGGGGTGGGGGCATCGGGGTCGAAGCACGTCACGACGTAGCTCTGCGTCCCTTCCGGCGCACCGCTCCACGACAGCTGCGGTGACGTGTTGCCCTCGGCGGCCACCTGCTCGTCCTCGAGTGGCTGCCCGTCGGCGACGTCGGTGCTCGTCACCGTGAAGGAGGGCACCTGCGGCAGCAGGTCGTACGGGTTCGGGGCGACCGGTCGGTCCAGGCTCATGCGGTCCTCCTGCTCAGTCGTTGACGTCTGCACCATACCCACCGAGTCCGTATGCCGTCCCGTTCGGAGCGCGCACCCGTGACCGCCGCGGGCTGGCGCCATCTCACCCCGCGCGGGTGACGCCCGCGCCATAGGTCGTGCGCGGACAATCGGCCATGAGACGCATTCCTGCCCTGGTCAGCGCGTTGGCCACCCTCGTCGTGATCGCGGTTCTCGCCGCGTGCTCCGGCAGCGGGTCGGTGACCCTGCCGACGACGCTGCCGAGCATCAGCCGCTCGGCGCTGCCCTCCGCGAGCGAGCCGGCGGCCAGCGCGCCGGCAGAAGCGCCGACCTCCAGCGCGCCGGCCGTCACGCTCCCGGAGCTGCCGACCCGGACCGTCCCGGCCGAGACCCAGACCGTGACCCAGACGCAGACTCAGACCCAGACCCAGACCCAGACCCAGACCCAGACCCAGACGCAGACGGAGACGAGGACCCAGACGGCCACGGTGACCCGGACCGAGACGGCCACGGTGACCGAGACACCATCGGAGAGCGAGTCCCCCACGCCGACCCCGACCGAGGCCGCGCCGGCGGCGCCCACCTCGGAGCAGGGGACGACCTGGTGGCCGTGGCTGCTGCTGCTCCTCCTGCTCGGCGCCCTCGCCTGGTTCCTGATCCGGCGGCGCCAGGCACAGGCGGAGCTCCAGGCCTGGGACGACCGACTGGCTGCCGCGGAGAAGGAGGCGTCCTGGGTCGAGGACTCGCTCACCACCCAGGTCCTCGAGCGGCGGAGTGCCGCCGAGGCGCTGCCGATCTGGACGGCCGCCCAGCCCCGACTGCTGGAGATCGACGAAGCCTTCCACACCCTCGCCACGGAGGCGCCGGACGGAGCCCGCGCCGAACGAGCCACCGACATCCGGGGGCTCCTGCGGGGCCTCGTGGAGGCCGTCGGCGCCGACCTCGCGACCGCCCCCACCGCCGACCCCGACCAGTTCCGGGCCCGTCGCGCCAACATCGACTCCGCCAGACGCGAGCTGCGGGCAACCCTCGGCCCCGTCGAGAGTCCGGCCGCCGCAGCGGGACCGGACCGGCCCGACACCGGCGCCTGACGCGCTCCGACGGCGCTGGCGCCACGGAGTCGCGGAGCCCGCCCGGCGTGGAGGTCCCACGTCCGACGCGATCCCTCGTTACGCTGAAGGTCACGAATCGTGACAAAGCAGACAGGGGTCCGATGCGCGAGCAACGAGAAGCGCACAGCACCGACGCGGTGCGACGCGGGCCCACGCACCGGATGACGGGGCCGACGACTCCGCCGTCCGCGGGCGAGGCGGCGCCGCAGGCCGCGTCCGGCTTCCCGGTCTTCGCCGTGCGCGAGTGGGCCTCGCGGTACTACGAGCAGGAGCGGCTCGAGCGGGACGCGGCCTGGGGGCGCCTCGCCTGGCCCTTCGCGGTCGCGCTCGGGCTCGCGGCCGGGGCCGCCGTCGTGGCGTGGCGCTGGCCGGTCGGCGAGTCCGACCTCGGGCTGGGTCTGGCGGTCGTTCTGGCCGCCGCCGCCGTCGGCGTGACGATCGGCGGCCTGCTCCGGGTGAGGGCGATCCGCGCGCGACGCGCCGTGGCCGCGGCCCGACCGGCCACCGTCGAGAGCCTCCCCGAGAGCGCCCGCGCGGTGGTGCTCGACTCCCCGCGCCTGCGCTTCCGTCGGCCTGCAGACGGTCCCGGCTTCGCGGCCCTGCGTGACGACGTCGCCGCCGCCGCGCCCGTCGGGGAGTTCGCGGCCTCCGTGCTCGTGTGGTCCCTCGTGATGCGCGACCACGTCGACGGGACCCTCGAGGACTGGGTGCGCGGCCGCCACACCTGACTCCCGCGCCCGACCACCCGGGCCGGACGATCGCGCCTCGGCGGGTCGCGGGTTCGGCTGGGGTCGGGCGGTCGGGCATACTGACGGCGGGTTCGGAACGGTGCGGACGCGCCGAGTCGGACCACGGGCCTCTAGCTCAGTCGGTAGAGCATCGGACTTTTAATCCGCCGGTCGTCGGTTCGAGCCCGACGGGGCCCACGAGCGTGACGCCACGGCATACGACAGGCGTGCGCCCCCTGTGTGCCGTCCGCTCCGACAGGAAGTCACGACCGTGAACGACGCGTTCGTCTACGACGCCGTACGCACCCCGTTCGGCCGCTTCGGTGGCGCCCTCGCGGCGACCCGCCCCGACGACCTCGGGGCGCTCGTCGTACGCGCGGTCGTCGACCGGTCCCCCGGCCTCACCGCCGACGCCGGTCTCGTCGACGAGGTCGTCTTCGGCAACGCGAACGGCGCCGGCGAGGAGAACCGCAACGTCGCGCGCATGGCGACCCTGCTCGCCGGCCTGCCGACGAGCATCCCGGGCACGACGGTCAACCGCCTCTGCGGCTCGAGCCTCGACGCGGCGATCATCGCATCGCGGCAGATCGAGACGGGTGACGCCGACGTCGTGCTCGTCGGCGGCGTCGAGTCCATGACGCGAGCACCGTGGGTCATGCCGAAGACCGAGAAGCCCTATCCCGTGGGCAATCTCGAGCTCTCGTCGACGACCCTCGGCTGGCGCCTCGTCAACCCGAGGATGCCGTCGGAGTGGACGGTGTCGCTCGGTGAGGCCACCGAGCAGCTGCGCGAGCGGCACGGCGTGACCCGTGAGCGCCAGGACGCGTTCGCCGCGCGGTCGCACCGACTCGCGGACGCAGCGTGGACCGAGGGCTTCTACGACGACCTCGTCGTGCCGGTCCCCGGTGTCGAGCTCGCCCGCGACGAGTCGATCCGCGCCGACACGACGGCCGAGCGCCTCGCCGGGCTGCGCACCTCGTTCCGCACCGAGGGTGGCACCGTCACCGCCGGCAACGCCTCGCCGCTCAACGACGGCGCCTCCGCGGTGCTGCTCGGGAGTGCCGGCGCCCAGGAGCGCCTCGGGCTCGCCCCGATCGCACGCATCGCCGGTCGCGGCGCGAGCGCCCTCGACCCGCAGTACTTCGGCTTCGCGCCCGTCGAGGCCGCCGAGCGAGCCCTCTCCCGTGCCGGCATCACGTGGGCCGACGTGTCGGCCGTCGAGCTCAACGAGGCCTTCGCCGCGCAGTCGCTCGCCTGCGTCGACGCCTGGGACATCGACCCCGACATCGTCAACCGGCACGGCGGGGCCATCGCCATCGGCCACCCGCTGGGAGCCTCGGGCGGCCGCATCCTCGGCACACTGGCGCGCGACCTGCAGCGCTCCGGGGGTCGCTGGGGCGTCGCGTGCATCTGCATCGGCGTCGGTCAGGGACTCGCCGTCGTCCTCGAGAACGTCAGCGCCTGAGCTCTCGCAGCCCCGGCCGGACGTCGAGCGCGACCCGGCCACGCGGCAGACGCCCGGGGCGCGCGACCTGCGGACGCGCGGCGAGTGCGGCCTCTCCCCAGAAGTGCGCCCTCACCTCGGTGGTGCGGGTTGCAGCGCGCACCCCTGCGGGGAACGTGCACGCGTGCGCGACCCGCGGACGTCCGCCCCACGCGCCGGCGCGGCTCACGGCAAGGACGCGCCCCCGCACATGACGATGGTCTGACCCGTCACCATCGCGCCGGTCGGCTCGAGCAGGAAGCGGGTCAGGGCCGCGACCTCCGACGGCTCGACGAGCCGGCCAAGGGGCGGCACGACGGGTGGCACCGACGCCCGGTTGGGGTCGCCGAGCATCGCCGTCCGCGTCGGCCCCGGCGCGACGACGTTGACGGTGATCCGTCGCGGGGCGAGCTCCGACGCCCAGGCCCGCGCCATGGCCGCGAGGGCGGCCTTCGTCGCGGCGTACTGGCTCTTGCCGGGGACCCCTGTCATGGTGCGGCTGCCGACGAGGACGACCCGGCCCCCGTCGCCGAGGACGCCGATGAGCCCGCCCACGACGAGCTCGGCGCCGCGCACGTGCACGGCCCACATGCGCTCTCCCTGCTCGGGCCGCAGGTCGCCGACGCCGGCGGAGTACTGCAGACCGGCGGCGTGGACGATGGCGTCCACGCCGCCGATCGCGGTCCCACGCACCGCGCGCACGGCCTCGTCGGCCGAGATCACGTCGGCCAGGTCGCACGGCACCCACGTGGCGGCGTCCGACAGCGCACCGCGCGAGCGGCTGAGCCCGAGGACGTGCCACCCGGCACCGACGAGGTCGTGGGCGATGGCGAGACCGATGCCCGAGCTGGCCCCCGTGACGACCGCGGTGCGTGTCGCGCACCCGTCGGGTGGGGTGGCGGCCAGCTCGGGCCGCGTCGGCGCTGTCACCGGGATGGGCCCCGGCGGAGGCGGTCGACGACGTCGGCGGGCAGGTGCAGGTGCTTGATGGCACGCCGGTGGTAGGTGTAGGCCACGTGCAGGTCACCGTCCGGGCCCGGCAGCACCGAGGGATAGGACAGCTCGCGGTTGAGCCCGTCACGTGAGTTGTTGGACATGCAGTAGCCGTCGCCGGTCTCGAGGTCCACCTGCACGGGCCAGCTGCGCCCGTCGTCGGGGCTGAGGCCCAGCGTCATGGGCGCCCTCGGTGCCCCCCAGAACGCCGTCCGTCGACCTGCGGCCTCGGCCGCCTCGGGCGCCGGCTCCGCGACGACCGGACCGTCGAGGCCGTCGACGACACCCTCGTCGTCGATCTCGTCATAGAGGGACACCCGGCGTTCGGTGGCGTCGAGCGCCGAGCTCCGGTTGAAGACGAGCGCGACCTCGCCGCCACCGACGGCGACGGCCTGGATCGAGGAGTTGTTGTTGGGCAGCGCGGTCGGAGTCGGCTCGGCCCACGTCAGACCGGCGTCGGTCGACGTCGTCTCCCACACGTGGTCGGCCCAGCGGCTCCGGAAGCAGGCCCAGAGCGAACCATCTTGTCGCTGAACGATGTTCATGTGCACGCAGCCGAGCGAGCCGGGCACCGGAGCCTCGGACCAGCTCGCGCCACCGTCGTCGCTCCACCACACACTCGACGTGTCCTCGTTGCCGACCCATTTCTCGCCGGGCACGGTGACACAGTTGAAGACGGGCAGCAGGACGCGGCCGCCGGCGATCACGACGGGCGGCTGGCGCACGAAGACCCCACCGGCCGCGGTCGCCGGGAGCAGCACCGTCGGCTCCTCCCACGTGTCCCCGCCGTCGCGCGACACGCGGCGGCGCACCTCGGAGGTGTCCTGGTTGCCGGCCAGCTGCGCGGTGTAGAGCAGCCAGACGTCGCCGTCGGGCGCCGTGAACAGGACCGGGTTCTGCTCCGACCGCGTCGGGTCGTCGCTCAGCGGCACCGGGGGGAGCCAGGTGTCCGCGCCGGACGGCATACGGCTGAGGTAAGCGGTGATGTCGCTGACGCCCTCCTGGGTGCCGCCGAACCACACGCACGCGAGGTCGCCGTTCGGCAGCCACGCGAGGTTGGCGGCGTGGCACTGCACCGTCGGGGTGGGGAGGTATGCCGTGTGGCCGCCTCCGTCGCGCGGGCGCAGCACGCCGTCGGTCGGGAGCACCTCGGCGGACGCACTGGAGACGCTCACGACTCTCCCCGCGCCGCCTTGAGGTGGGCCGTCGCGGCCTGCTCGAGGTGGATGAGGTCGGACGAGACGGTGGCGAGGGTGAAGCCCTGGCCGAGGCGCTTGGCGGCGACCTCACCGCTCGGCGTGTGGAAGCCGGCGGCGATGCCGGCAGCCTTGGCAGCGCTTAGGATCCGGTCGACAGCGGCCTCGAAGGCCTCGTCGACGGCGGGGTCGGTCGACGTCGCCCCACCCACGGCGATGCGCAGGTCGGAGGGCCCGATGTAGAGCCCGTCGATCCCCGGTGTCGCCGCGATGGCCTCGACGTTCTCGAGGCCCTGGGGCGTCTCGATCATGGCGAGCACGACGGTCGCCGCGTTGGAGTCTGCGGGGTTCGGGCCGATCCGCAGCTGCGACCGCATCGGGCCGTAGGAGCGGATGCCCAGCGGCGGGTACTTCGCGAACGACACCGCGCGGGCCGCGTCCTCGGCCGTGTTGACGAGGGGCACGATGATGCCGGCTGCGCCTGAGTCGAGGGCCTGCCCGATGAGGAAGGGGTCGTTGGCGCCGACCCGGACCATGCCGACGGACTCGCCGCCCGCGTCGATGGCCGTCATGCCGGCAAGGATGCCCTTGTAGTCGAGCAAACCGTGCTGGGCGTCGAAGCAGACGTAGTCGTAGCCGAGACGGGCGAGCCGCTCCGTCGACGCCGGGGAGTCGATGATGACCCAGTAGCCGAGGATCGTCTCGCGGGCCCGGACCCGCCGGGCGTAGTCGAGCACCCGCTCGCGGCTGCGCCCCATCGCCGTGTCTCCGCCGCTCATCGGTTGTACCCCGGCATGGACCCGGCGATCGCCAGGCCTGCCTCGTCGCACGCTGCGATGACGTCGTCGGGGAGCGGACCGGCTTGTACAGCAGTGATGTTGGCCTCCAACTGGTGTGGTTTGGATCCCCCGAGCAGCACCGACGTCACGACCGGCTTGCTCAGCAGCCAGCGCAGCGACAGCTCGGGGAGGGTGATGCCGGCCTCCGACGCGATGGCGCCGAGGGCCTCGATGACCGCGAACGTCTCGGCGTTCCAGTAGCGGTCCTTGTACATCGCCGCGAGTGTCGACGAGCCGAAGCGCCCCTCGCCCGGCGACTCGGTGAAGGAGTGGCGACCGGTGAGCAGGCCGCCGCCGAGCGGGTTGTAGACGATGGTCGCCAGGCCCTTGCTCGTCGCGAACTCGGAGTACTCCGCCTCGATCCGACGGGCGACGAGGTTGTAGAGCTGCTGGGCCAGGATCGGTCGTGGCGTGCCGAGGGCGTCGCACGCCGCGAAGACGTCGCCGATCTGCCAGGCCGAGAAGTTCGAGACACCGATCGCGCGGACCGTGCCCTCCTTGACGAACTCGCCCAGGGCAGCGACGGTCTCGTCGATCGGCACTGAGCGGTCGGGCTGGTGGAGGTAGTAGACGTCGACGTGGTCGGTGCGCAGCCGGCGCAGGCTGGCCTCGAGCGAGGCCCGCAGGCCTGCGGCCGAGAGGAGCGGGGCGTCACCCGCGTCGCCGGGGTAGATGCCGGCCTTGGTCGCGATCGTCGCGGCGTCACGCCGGCCGACGAGGATCTCGGCGAGCATCTCCTCACTGCGCCCGGCGGCATACCCGTTGGCGGTGTCGATCGAGGTGATGCCGGCGTCTAGCGCGGTGTCGACCATGGTGCGGGCCGTGTCGACGTCGACGGTGTCGCCGAACGTCATGGTCCCGAGGACGAGTCGCGAGAGCGGTCGGTCGAGACCCGGCAGGTCGGTGGTCGGGAGGGCTGCGGTCGTCATGAGGCCTTCTCGGTCTCGGCCGTGCGGGAGGCGGCGATGTGGCGGATGAGGTGACGCGGCTTGATGCCGGTCATGAGCCCCGGCTCGAGCGCGGAGCGGCGCAGGCGCTGGGTGTACTCCTCCTGCGGCCGCGAGAGGAGGTCGTCGGTGCGCCCGCTCTCGACGATCCGGCCGGCGCGCATGACGACCGCGTCCTGCGAGATGGCACGGACGACGCCGAGGTTGTGCGAGATGAAGAGGTAGGTCAGGCCCGTCTCGGCCTGGATGTCGGCGAGCAGCTCGAGGACCTGTGCCTGGACGGAGACGTCGAGCGCACTCGTCGCCTCGTCGCAGACGAGCAGCTCCGGACCGGACGCGAGCGCCCGGGCGATGCCGATGCGCTGGCGCTGCCCGCCGGAGAACTCGGGGGGCTTGCGTTCGAGGGCCGTGCGCGGCAGTCCGACCCGCTCGATGAGCGCGGCCGCCTTGTCGCGCTGGGCCTTGCGCGACTTCTCCCCGCGCACCCGGATCGGCTCGGCGACGATCTCCTGCGCCGTCAGGTGGGGGTCGAGCGAGCCGTACGGGTCCTGGAAGACCATCTGCACCCGGTGGCGGATCGGGCGCAGCTGCTTCTCGGAGAGCCGGGCGAGGTCGGTGCCGTCGAGGTCGATGACACCGGAGGTCGGCGTCAGCAGCCGGACGAGCGCCTTGGCGATCGTCGACTTGCCGCAGCCGGACTCCCCCACGATGGCGAGGGTGCCGCCGCGCGGGACGCTGAAGGACACGTCGTCGACGGCGCGGAAGACGTCCTTGCCGGTGCCGTACTCGACGACGAGGTTGCTGACGGTGAGCAGGTCCTCAGCCATGGCTGGCCTCCTTGACGAGCGGCTCGCGGGCGCCCGGGTCCTCCCAGGGGCCGAGCTCGGGGATCGCTCCGAGCAGCTTCTGGGTGTAGGGGTGCTGGGGGTGGTCGACGACGTCGGTGACCGGGCCGCCCTCGACGAAGGCGCCCGCCTTCATGACGTGCACGCGGTCGCTCATGAGCCTCGCCACGCCGAGGTCGTGGGTGATGAGCAGCAGCGCGATGCCCGTCTGCTCCTGCAGCTCGAGGAGCAGGTCGAGGATGCCCGCCTGCACCGTGACGTCGAGCGCGCTCGTCGGCTCGTCGGCGACGATGAGGTCGGCGTCGGTCGAGACCGCCATCGCGATGAGGACGCGCTGGAGCATGCCGCCCGAGAGCTGGTGCGGGTAGGCGTCGAACTGCTTGGCGGGGTCGCGGATGTGCACCTGCTCCATGAGCGACAGGGCCCGCGCCTTCGCCTCCGCCCGGCCGAGGTCGGGATACTTGATCCGGACGGCTTCGGTCATCTGCCGGCCGATGGTGCGGATCGGGTTGAGGGCCGTCATGGGGTCTTGCGGGATGAGCGCCACGGCCCGGCCGCGGAGCTTGTCGATGACCTTCCGACTGCCCGTGACGTCCTGGCCGCCGATGCGGGCCTCGCCCGAGATGACCGCGAGGTCGTCGGGCAGCAGGCGCAGGATCGCCATCGCCGTCGTCGACTTGCCCGAGCCGGACTCGCCGATGATCGTCACCGTCTCGCCCTGGTCGATGTGGAAGCTGACGCCGTCGACGGCACGCACGACGCTCGTCCCGGTCAGCAGCTCGACCTGCAGGTCCGTGACCTCGAGGACTCTCATGTCTGGTCTCCCTTCGCGCGGCGCACCCGGTCGCGCAGGCCGTCTCCGACGAGGTTGACGCCGACGACGAGCAGCGCGATGGCCACGCCGGGCACGGTGACGAGCCAGGGCTTGCCGGTGACGAAGAGCTCGCGTCCGTCGGAGATGATGCCGCCCCACGTGGGGTACGGCCGCTGGACGCCCGCTCCGAGGAACGACAGGGCGCTCTCGAGCAGCACGGCCTGGGCGAGCAGCAGGAGCACGACGACGAGCACCTGCTGGAGGATGTTGGGGACGACGTGCCGGCTGAGGATCGAGAGCTTCGGCAGTCCGAGCACCCGCGCGGCCGCGACGTACGGCTTCTCCCGCTCGACGAGCACGAGGGCGCGGGTGATGCGCGCCGGCTCGGGCCACTGGGCGAAGGCGATGACGAGCGTGATGACGGGGATCGACGGGCCGAAGAGCGCGACGACGAGGAGCAGCATGAGCAGCAGCGGCAATGCCATCTGCGCCTCGAGCAGTCGCGAGATGATCGTGTCGACCCAGCCGCCGAAGTAGCCGGCCGCGGCGCCGGCGACGATGCCGAAGAGCCCCGAGACGAAGATCGCGAGGAAGCCGATGACGAGGGAGGTCTGGCCACCGTGGAGGATGCGCGAGAGGAGGTCGCGTCCGTTGGGGTCGGTGCCGAGCAGGTGGCCCGCGCTGAACGGTGGCAGCGACGACTCGCTCAGCCGACCGACGATCGGGTCGGGCAGCGGGAGGACGTTGGCCAGGACCACGGGGATGACGACGACACCGGCGCAGATCGCCCCGACCCAGATCTTCACGGTGCTGTAGCGGGCCCGGCGGGCCGCCGCCGACCGGCGCAGCAGCACCTTCGTCACGGCCGACTCGCGGCCGAGGATGGAGCCGGGGACCTCGGCGAGGTTCGGCACCTGCGGGTGGCCGGGCAGGTTCGTCGAGGTGGTCATGAGCTGGCCTCTCCGAGTCGGACCCGCGGGTCCATGAGCGGGTAGAGCAGGTCCACGAGCAGCTGCACGGCGAGCGCCAGCAGCACGGTGACGAGGACGGTCGCCTGGATCAGCGGGAAGTCGCGCTGCTTGAGCGCGTTGACGACGAGCTCGCCGACGCCCGGCCAGTTGAAGACGACCTCCACGATGACGACGCCGTTGAGCATCGCCGCGAAGCGGGTGCCCAGCGCGGTCACGACCGGCAAGGCGGCGTTGGCGAAGGCGTAGCGCCAGGTCAGCGCACGCTCGGACACGCCGCGGGACCGGGCGACGGTCAGGTAGGGCGACGCGAGGTTGACGACCATCTCCCGGCGCACGAGCCGGGAGATGAGCGCGATCTGGAGGATCGCGATCGTGAGGGTCGGCAGGATGATCGAGGCGGCCGAGTCGAACCCCGACGGTGCGAACCAGTGGAGGTTCACGGCGAAGAGGATGAGCAGTACGAAGCCGATCCAGAAGTCCGGCATCGACTGACCGGCGATGGTGCCGATGTTGGCCCCCAGCTCGGGAGCCGTGTTGTTGCGGCGCGCCATCCACACCCCCAACGGGATCGCGACGACCGACGTGACGACGATCGCCGCGACCGCGAGGGTGATCGTGTAGGGCAGGCGTTCCAGGACGACGTCGAGCGCGGGGCGCTTGAAGAAGAACGACGTGCCGACGTCGCCCTGGAACAGGTGTTGCAGGAACGTCCAGAACTGCACGGGGATCGGCTGGTCGAGCCCGAACTGCTGGCGGATCGCCTCGAGCTGTTCCGAGCTGGGGTTCGGCGGCGCATAGTTGGCCGCGGGGTCGCCCGGGGCCATGCGGAGCAGGACGAACACGGTCGCCACGGCCAGGAAGGCCGTCAGGACCGTCTGGCCGACTCGTTTGAGGACGTACGTGAGCATGGGATCACCTTGGTCTGGTCGGCTGGGATCAGCCGGAGACGGTCACGGCGGCGAGGTCGTAGGAGTTCGTCGCCCGGAGGTTGAGGTTCTGGACGCGCTTGCGCTTGGCGAGGACGTTGTTCGGCGTCCAGGCCCACACTGCGGGCCACTGCGCCCAGATCTTCTCCTGGGCCTGCTTGAGCAGGTCGTTGCGCTTGGCCTCGTCGCTCTCGGCGGCGGCCTGGTCGAGCAGGGCGGTGATCTCGGGGACGACGAAGCCGTGGTAGGTGTCGCGCGTCTTCTCCTTCTCCGCCGTGCCGCCGTACTGGCCCTGCAGGTTGGTCAGCGCGAGCCCGGTCTGGTTGCCGTAGCCGTTGGCGAGGATGTCCCAGTCACCGGCCTCGCCGCGACGCCAGGCGTTGATCTCGCCGCCCTTGGGGATCATCTTCAGCTCAGCGGTGACACCGACGGCCGCGAACATCTGCGAGATGGCCTCGAGCACGCGCGAGGCACCGGCGAACTCGGAGTCCTCCCAGATGATCCGCACCTTGAGCCCGGACGCGCCGTTGTCGGCGAGCATCTGCTTGGCCTTGGCAGGGTCGTACGTGTATTCACCGGTCTTCGCGAAGCCCGCGAGGGTCGTCGGGACGACACCCTCGGCCGAGTTGACCTGGCCGTTCATGAGCGCCTTGATGAGCGACTCGTGGTCGACGGCGTAGGTGAGCGCCTCGCGCACCTTGGGGTTGGCGAGCGGGCTGCCGGCCGGCTTGCGGAAGTTGTAGAAGAGGTGGATCAGGCGCGTGCCCGGGGTCTCGATGACGTCGATGTCGGCGTTCGTCTTGAGCGACGTCGCGGACTCGGGCGTGATGGTGTCGATGACGTCGGTCTGGCCGGAGGTGATGGCGATGACGCGCGCGCCCTCCTCCTCCTGGTAGCCGACGTTGACCGTCTCGAGCTTGGCCGGCGTGCCCCAGTAGTTGTCGTTGCGCACGAGGCGGTAGGTGCCGGTGCCGGAGTCGGCACTCGCGATGGTGAACGGTCCGGTGCCGAGGCCGGTGCCGAGCTCCTCGGCCTTGTTGTCCTTGGCCGGCGTGATGAGGATGTTGGACATCAGCGAGTTGAGCGAGACGACGGGGCTCTTGGTCGTCAGGGTGAAGGTCGTGTCGTCGACCTTGGTGAAGGTCGGCTGCTCGGGGAACTGCGAGGCGACGTAGCCGGCCTTGACCTCGAAGTAGAGCCTGAGCGCGGTCTCGACGTCCTCGACCGTGACCTTCGACTTGTCGGAGTAGTGGATGTCGTTGCGCAGCTTGACCGTCCACTCGGTGGGCTTGGTCTGCTCGAACGACTCGGCGAGGACGAGCTCGGGGGTCAGCTTGTCGCCGATCTTCGTCAGGGCCTCACGCACGGCGCGCTGCACGGTGACGGCCGCGTCGTACTGGTTCAGCTTGTTGTCGAGGCTGACCAGGTTGCGGTTGAGCACGATGCTCAGTGTGCCCCCCGCAGCCCCTGCCCCGGCAGTGCTCGCGGTGGTGGCGGACTTGGGCCCGGCGCAGGCGGCGAGCGCGGGAGCGAAGAGCGCTCCGGCGCCGGCCAGCGAGGCGAGCTTGAGGATCGAGCGACGCGAGACCTCCCGCGTCGGCTGGTCAGACGTGGGAAGCAGAGCGGGCTGCTGGGGCATCGGGACTCCTCGTTGAGCGGTGGCCTCCCCGTCGGCGGCGCACGCTGCGCCCCTCGGGTTGGACCACCTTCGCACCATTGCGCGATTCGCGCAATACCTGTAGCGTTTTTTGTGAAGGGACGGTTGTTCGTATGCCGTCCGGTGCGCTCCCGGAGCACGCCGCGGCACCCTTCATCCCCATCGGCAGGGTCGCCAATCTCCTTGTCGCACAGCACGAAACGCACAGGAAACACCGTGAGGAGGAGAACGTGAAGGCACTCGCCCTGGGCATCGTCGCCGATGATCTGAGCGGCGCCGCAGAGTGCGCATCCCACGCTCTCATGCGCGTTTCGCGCAGTACAGTCGTTCTCTCGGCCTCGTCGTCGCCCATCGCACCCGCCTCCGGTCTCCGACCCGACGTGCGCACCCCGGGCGGAGCAGACGACCCACTCGCCGTCCTCACCGTCGACACCGACTCGCGCCGTCTCCCCCACGCGGAGGCCGTGCGCGCGGTTCGCGCAGCCGCAGCCCTCGTCACGACGGCACCGGTCGTCGTCAAGAAGGTCGACTCGCTGCTCCGGGGACACGTCGCCGCGGAGGTCGCCGCCCTCGCCGAGGAGCTGCAGCGCACACCGGTCGTGGCCGTCGCCAACCCCGCGCTCGAGCGCGTCGTCGTCGACGGCGTGCTCCACGTCGGCGGCACGCCGCTGCACCACACCGACCTCTGGGCCGTCGAGCCGACCCCGGCGCCGGACCGGGTGGCCGCGGCCCTGCACCCGCTGGCCACCGTGCTCGTCCCGCACACCACCGTGCTGCGCGGCGTCGAGGCGGTCACGGCGGCCCTCGACGAGGCCACCCGCACCGGCTTCGTCGCGGTCTGCGACGCCGTGACGGACGCCGACCTCGATGTCGTCCACGCCGCCGCCGTCAGGGCGAGCGCGGCCCTCGGCTCCGACACGCTGCTCGTCGGCTCCGGAGCCCTGGCCGACGCGGCCGTGCGGGCCCTGCCCCGGGAACCGCGCCATGGCGCACTTCCAGCGACCGACAGCCCCGACTCCGCCCTGGAACTGCACCATGGCGAACGTCCAGCCCTGGGCGACGGTGCGGCGGTGCTCTTCGTGCTCGGCTCGCGCGCGCCGGGACTCCCGGCCCAGCTCGAGCGGCTCTCGGCTGCGCGCTCCGCGCACACGGTGCTGCTGCAGCCCGACCGCCTCCTGGCCGACCCGGGGGCCGTATGCGTCCAGCTCGCCGAGCGCGCCCGTGAGGGCGTCGTCGTGGTGGCGCTCGACCCCGCTGCCCCCGCCGACCCGAGCCGGTCGCGTGCCCTGACCGAGTCCCTCGCCGCCGCGGTCTCGCCCGTGCTCGACCACTTCGACGCGGCGTTCCTCTCCGGCGGTGAGACCGCCCGCGCCGTCCTCGACCGCCTCGACGTGCCCGCTCTCGACGTCGTCGCCGAGGTCGAGACCGGCACCGTCGTGAGCCGGCGCCCCGGTGGGCGGCTCGTCGTCACGCGCCCGGGCAGCTTCGGCGACCCGACCTCGCTCGTCCGCGTCGTCGAGCACCTGCTGGGGCCCACCACCGTGCCGCCGCAGGCCCCGCACCACCGCACCTCATCGACCACCACCGCACCCCGCGCCACCCCCGGCGCGACCACCGAGGAGAACTCATGAGCGTCGCCCTTCCCCGCATCGCCGTGACCATGGGAGACGGCGCCGGCATCGGCCCCGAGATCATCGTCAAGGCCTTGGCCGACCCGCACGTGGCGACGATGGCGCGCGTCGTCGTCGTCGGTGACGCGCTGCGTCTCAAGCAGGCCGCCGACATCGCCGGCGTCCCCGTCGACATCGTCACCATCGACGACGTCGAGGAGGCGAGCGAGATCCCCGGGCGCATCAACGTCATCGACCTCGCGCTGCTGCCGGCGGACCTCCCCTTCGGGCAGCTGTCGGCCGTCGCCGGCGACGCCGCCTACCACTACATCCGCGTCGCGTCCGAGCTCGCGATGGCCGGCAAGGTCCAGGCCATCTGCACCGCGCCGCTCAACAAGGAGGCGCTGCACGCCGGCGGCCACGTCTTCCCCGGCCACACCGAGCTGCTCGCCCACCTCACCGGCACGCCCGAGGTCTCGATGATGCTCTCGACCGAGAGGGTCAAGGTCATCCACGTGACGACCCACATCGGCCTCATCGATGCCGTCAACCGCATCGAGCCCGGTCTCGTCGAGCGCGTCATCCGTCGGGGCCACCAGGCCCTCGTCGACGCCGGCAACCCGACCCCGAAGATCGGCGTCTGCGGCATCAATCCGCACGCCGGCGAGAACGGCCTCTTCGGCTACGGCGAGGAGGCCGAGAAGATCGACCCCGCCGTGGAGGTCTGCCGCGCCGACGGCATCGACGTGCACGGCGCCCTACCGGCCGACACGCTCTTCTTCCTCGCCGGTCGCGGCGACTACGACCTCGTCGTCGCGATGTACCACGACCAGGGCCACGGGCCGGTCAAGGTGCTCGGCCTCGAGGCGGGCGTCAACGTGACGATCGGTCTGCCCGTCATCCGCACGTCGGTCGACCACGGCACGGCCTTCGACATCGCCGGCACCGGCATCGCCGACCACCGCTCGATGATCGAGGCGCTGCGCCTCGGCGCGGAGATGGCGCCACGGCCCGTGGACGCCTAAGGTGCCCAGCGTGGCGAAGCACACCGCACAGACGCGTCGGGGCGAGATCGTCCGCCTCGCCACCACCAGTGGGCTCGCGAGCGTGGAGGAGCTCTCCGACCAGCTCGGCGTCACCGCGTCGACGATCCGGCGCGACCTCGCCAAGCTGACCGCCCAGGGCAAGCTGGCCCGCACCTACGGCGGTGTGATGAGCCTGGCCCACCATCCCGAGGCCTCGCTGCGCCAGCGTCTCGGGGAGGCGCACGCGGCGAAGCGCGACATCGCCCGCTGGGCCGCCGACCAGATCGAGCCCGGCGAGACGGTGCTCCTCGACGCCGGGTCGACGATGGGCGCGCTCGCCGACGCCATCACCAAGACGCCCGAGCTGACCGAGCTGACCGTCGTCACGGCCGGCATCAGCGCCATGGGTACGCTCGCCGACAGCGTCGGCATCGACGTCATCGCCCTGGGCGGCCGGCTGCGCCCGCTCAGCCAGGCCTTCGTCGGACCGCTCGCCGAGGCCGCCGTGCAGCGACTGTCCTTCGACCGCGCGTTCATGGGCGCCGACAGCGTGCACGCCGAGCGCGGCATCTGCGAGGCCGACCTCGAGCAGACCCGGCTCAAGGAGCTCATGATGGGTCGCGCCGAGCACACCTACGTCCTCGCGCACGCCGACAAGCTCGGCCAGTCACCGTTCCACGCGTGGGCCGTCATGCCCCGCACGTGGACCCTCGTCACCGATCAGTCCGCCGATCCCGTGGCGTTGCGAGCCTTCCGCGACAACGGCATCGAGGTCGTCATCGCACCCCGACGCGACTGACGAGGCCACGTATGCCGCCCAGCCGGGTGGGCGGCATACGCCCTCTGGGGTCGTGGCGGGCGGTCAGTCCTCGACGACCGTCGTCATGACCCAGTCACGCACCTCCGGCATGTCCTCGAGGTGCTCGACGATGTACTCGTGGTGCCTGTCGAGCTCGGCCTGGCACCAGGCCTTGACCTCGCTCGACCCACGCACCTGGCGACCGGCGTTGTTGATGGCATCCATGACGAGGGAGTAGCGGTCGACGCCGTTGCGTACCACCATGTCGAACGGCGTCGTCGTCGTGCCCTCCTCGCTGAAGCCGCGCACGTGGAAGCGGTCGGCGTCGGGCCGCCCGTGGACGAGCTGGTGGATGGCGCCGTGGTAGCCGTGGAAGGCGAACACGACGTCGACGTGGTCGGTGAAGAGCTCACCGAAGCGCACGTCGTCCATGCCGTGCGGGTGGCTGCGCACGCGCGGCAGGGTCATGAGGTCGACGACGTTGACGACGCGCACGCGCAGCTGCGGCAGCTTCTCCTTGAGGATCTGGGCCGCGGCGACGACCTCCATCGTCACGACGTCGCCCGCGCAGGCGAGCACGACGTCGGGGTCGCGGTCGCCGTCGTCGGTGCCGGCCCAGTCCCAGATGCCCGCCCCGGCCGCGCAGTGGGCGACGGCCTCGTCCATCGTCAGCCACTGCGGCTGCGGCTGCTTGTCGATGACGACGAGGTTGACGTAGTTCTTCGACCGGAAGCAGTGATCGGCCACCGAGAGAAGGCAGTTCGCGTCCGGCGGGAGGTAGATCCGCGACACCTCGCCGCGCGCGTTGAGCACCGTCTGGATGAGGCCGGGGCCCTGGTGCGAGAAGCCGTTGTGGTCGTTGCGCCACGCCGTGGACGTCAGGAGGATGTTGAGGCTCGGCACCTTGGCCCGCCAGTCGAGCTTGTTGGCCTCCTGCAGCCACTTGCTGTGCTGCACCGTCATCGAGGCGCTCACCATCGCGAAGGCCTCGTACGTCGCGAAGAGCCCGTGCCGGCCGGTCAGCGTGTAGCCCTCGAGCCAACCGTGGCACGAGTGCTCCGAGAGCACCTCCATGACCCGCCCGTCGTGCGAGAGCTTCTCGTCCTGCTCGAGCACCCGCTCGGCCGTCATCCGGTCGGACACGTCGAAGACGGCGCCCACCCGGTTGCTGTTCGTCTCGTCGGGGCTGAAGAGCCGGAACGTCGTCGGGTTGCGCACGTAGAGCTCGCGCATCAGCTCGCCGAGGGCCCGCGTCGACTCCTCCCGGGCCGCCGCCGGCGAGGGCACGTCCCGTGCGAAGTCGCGGAAGTCGGGGATGTCGAGCTCGGTGGTGAGGACCCCGCCGTTCGCGTGCGGGGAGGCGCTCATCCGCAGGTCGCCCTCCGGGTTGGTCTGCAGCACAACGTCGGTCGGCCTGCCCGACTCGTCGAAGAGCTCCTCGGGCCGATAGGAGCGCAGCCACGTCTCGAGGACCGCGAGGTGCTCGGGGTTGTCCTTGACACCCGAGAGCGGCACCTGGTGCGAGCGCCACGAGCCCGTGACCGGGATGCCGTCGACCTCCTCCGGCCCGGTCCACCCCTTCGGCGTGCGCAGCACGATGAGTGGCCACCGAGGCCGCTCCCCCATCGTCCAGCCGTCCGCCCGTGCGTCCTGCTGGATGGCGCGGATCCGGCCGTACGCCGTCGCCAGCGTCTCCGCGAAGCGCTCGTGCATGCCCGGCACGTCGTCACCCTCGACCTCGAGCACGTCGTAGCCGTGCCCCTCGAGGAGGCTGCGCACCTCGGCCGGGTCCTTGCGGCCGAGCACCGTCGGCCCGGCGATCTTGTAGCCGTTGAGGTGCAGGACCGGCAGCACCGCACCGTCGCGCCGCGGGTTGAGGAACGAGATGCCCTTCCAGGAGCCCTCGAGCGGGCCCGTCTCGGCCTCCCCGTCACCGACGACGGCGAGCGCCAGCAGGTCGGGGTTGTCCATGACGGCACCGAAGGCGTGGCCGAGGACGTAGCCGAGCTCACCACCCTCGTGGATCGAGCCCGGCGTCGTGACGGAGACGTGGCTCGGGATGCCGCCGGGCGCCGAGAACTGGCGGAAGAGGCGGCGCACGCCGTCCTCGTCGCACGTCACCTTGGGGTAGATCTCGGAGTACGTGCCCTCGAGGTAGCCGGCCGCGACGAGCGCGGGACCACCGTGGCCGGGGCCGGTGAGGTAGATCGCCTGCTGACCCGTGTGCCGGATGATGCGCGAGAGGTGCGCGTAGACGAAGGACAGCCCGGGGCTCGTGCCCCAGTGTCCGAGCAGGCGTGGCTTGATGTCGTCCGGCACGAGCGGCCGACGCAGGAGCGCGTTGTCCTGGAGGTAGATCTGCCCGATCGTCAGGTAGTTGTTGGCCCGCCACCACGCGTCCATCGACGCGATCTCGTCGACGGTCGGGGCCGGCACGGTGGCGGTCGTGGGGGTCTGGCTCGTCGTCACGGCAGGGCCTCTCGAGGGGTCGGCGATCGTGCGTCCCCACGAGCCTCACCGACGGGCGCCCTGCTGACAAGGGGTCGAAGGTCCCGCGACCGCGCGACCGGGCGGGACGGCATACGCCCTCGTCGACCGGCGCGGCCGGACAGAGCAGTGGGCCGGCCCCCGTCGGGACCGGCCCACCCCGCTCCGGAAGGTCAGCGGTTGAAGGCGTCCTTGACGTCTTCGCCCGCGTCCTTGAGCTGCTCGCCCCGCTGCTTGAGGTCCGCCGAGGCCTGATCAGTCTTGCCTTCGGCCTCGAGTCGCTCGTTGTCGGTGACCTTTCCGGTGGCTTCCTTGGCCTTGCCCTTCAGGTCTTCACCCATGTTCTTGGCCTTGTCTTCGGTACCCATGTCAGGGCTCCTTTCGCCGTAGATCAGATACCTCTCCCCCTACCCGGTCGCCGTCGATCGCCACCAGATCCGGACCACCGACGTCCAGCGGGGCGTCGCACGTCACAGGGCGTCGGCACCTTTTGCGACACTGGGGTGGTGTCAGCGAACCCGAGTCCCGCGGCGGACCAGCCCGAAGCGTCCACGCCGTCCGGTCGCGCGCCCCAGACCCGCGACCTGAGCCGGTTCGCCTACCTCTCCATCGCGGCCGCGATCGTCACCATCACGCTCAAGGTGATCGCGTGGCGGATCACCGGCTCGGTGGGCCTGCTGTCCGACGCGGCCGAGTCGGTCGTCAACCTCGTCGCCGCCATCGCCGTGCTCATCGCGCTCAAGGTCGCCGCGATGCCGGCCGACAAGAACCACCACTTCGGCCACACCAAGGCCGAGTACTTCTCGGCGGCGGTCGAGGGGATGATGATCTTCGTCGCCGCGCTCGTCATCATGTACACCGCGGTCGAGCGCTTCCTGCACCCGCAGCCGATCGAGAACGTCGGCATCGGCCTCGCCATCTCGGTCGTCGCCTCGGCGGTCAACGGCGCGGTGGCCGTCGTGCTGCTGCGCGCCGGGCGCCGCTACCGCTCGCTGACGCTGACGGCCGACGGCAAGCACCTCATGACCGACGTGTGGACGTCCGCCGGGGTCGTCATCGGTGTCGTGCTCGTCGCCCTCACGGGGATCGCACGTCTCGACCCGGTCATCGCGTTCCTCGTCGGCATCAACATCATCTGGACCGGCTGGAAGCTCATCCGTGAGTCCACCGAGGGCCTCATGGACATCTCGATGCCCAAGGAGGACAACAGCGCGATCGCCGAGATCCTCGCCCGGTTCGTCACGCGCGAGGTCCACTTCCACGCGCTGCGCACCCGCGTCTCGGGCCACCACCGCTTCGCCGAGGTGCACGTGCTCGTGCCCGGCGCGTGGACGGTGCAGCAGGGGCACGACCTCATGGAGGAGGTCGAGGAGGCCGTCCACCGCGAGTTCGGCGAGATCGCCCTGACCTGCCACCTCGAGCCCTCTGAGGACCCGCGTGCCTACGGCGACTACGCGGCCGAGTTCCCCATCCCGACCCACGACGACATCGTCGCGTCCCACGGGGCGGCGACGCGAGGCGACGAGCAGGCATGAGCCGTGCGCACGTCGTCCTCCCCTCGCCCATCGGCGAGCTGACCGTCGTCGCCGAGGACGGCGCCATCACGCACCTGCTCATGGACGCCGCGAAGTACCGCCCTGACGACCCCGACGTCCTCGGCGAGGCCGGTGACCCGGCCGACGAGCCCTTCGCGGCGGCCGCGGTGCAGCTCGCCGCGTACTTCACCGGTGCCCTGACCGAGTTCGACCTGCCGCTCGCCCCGCGCGGCGACGTCTTCCACCAGAAGGTGTGGGCGCTGCTGCGCGAGATCCCCTATGGCGAGACGCGCAGCTACGGCGACCTCGCGCGGGCGCTCGGCGACCGCAACCTCGCCCAGGCCGTCGGCACGGCCAACGGACGCAACCCGATCGCCGTCGTCGTGCCGTGCCACCGCGTCATCGGCGCCGACGGCTCCCTCGTGGGGTATGCCGGCGGGCTGGGTCGCAAGCGCTTCCTCCTCGCGCTCGAGGAGCCCCCCGCCGCCGACTCCGGCCGCCTCTTCTGACCCCTCCCCCCACTCGAGTGAGCGCCCCGCCCCACTCGAGTGAGCGGGCCGCCCCGTCCGTCACACTGGGACCTCACACTTCCGCGGGCCGGAGCGTCTACAGGGCATGAAGCGACCGTTCGAGCAGGCCGTCACCGAGCACGGGGCCGTCGTGCTGCGCGTCTGCCGCGCCGTGCTCGGCCCGATCGAGGCCGACGACGCGTGGTCCGAGACCTTCCTCTCGGCCCTGCGCGCGTGGCCCGACCTCCCCGACGACGCGAACGTCCGGGCGTGGCTCGTCACCATCGCGCACCGCAAGGCCGTCGACGTCGCCCGAGCGGGCGCCCGTCACGCGGTCCCGGTCGCGGCGGTGCCCGACACCGCGGCCCCACGCGTCGACCAGCCTGAGGAGGCCCTGCCCGACGGGGACCTCTGGACGGCGGTCGCCGCACTCCCCGAGAAGCAGCGCCTCTGCGTGGCCTACCACCACGTCGCGGGCCTGCCCCACCCCGAGGTCGCCCGCATCGTCGGTGGCACGCCCGCGGCAGCGCGCCGCGCGGCAGCCGACGGCATCGCGCGGCTCCGGTCCACCTACGCCACCGACGGAAGGGTGAGCAACCATGTCTGACAACCCGATCCAGCTCCTCACGGAGGCCGCCTCCGGAGAGGCCGAGCGCCTCACCGTCCTCCACGCAGCCCTCGTCGACCGCGCCTCTGCGGAGTCCGCCGTCGACGTGACCTACCGCCTCGTCGACTCGCCCGTCGGGTCGCTCCTGCTCGCCGCGACAGAGCTCGGGGTCGTACGCCTGGCCTTCGAGATCGAGGACCACGACCGGGTCCTCGAGTCGCTCGGGTCGTCGGTCGGCTCGCGGATCCTCCGCGGCGGCGACCGACTCGATCCGCTGGCGCGCGAGCTCGACGACTACTTCACGGGACGACGGCAGGGCTTCGACGTCCCGCTCGACCTGCGGCTGGCACGCGGCTTCCGGCTCACCGTGCTCCGGCACCTGAGCGAGATCCCGTACGGCTCGACCGAGAGCTACGGCGAGGTCGCCGTGGCGTCCGGCAGCCCACGGGCCGTGCGGGCCGTGGGGTCGGCGTGCGCGACGAACCCGTTGCCCATCGTGGTTCCGTGTCACCGCGTCCTCCGGTCGGACGGGTCCCTCGGCGGCTACCTGGGCGGTCTCCAGACGAAGGAGCGCCTCCTCGCCCTCGAGCACGCCGCCTGACCTGCGTCTGCCGTGACCGGGCGCTCACTCGAGTGGGACGGGGCGCTCGCTCGAGTGGGTTGGGGGCGGGTTCGGCGATCGGCCTCGGAGTCGGCGTCCGCGGTGTCATGCTGAGGCCGTGACCGACACGCCGAAGCCCGCGGTCGAGGAGGCCCTGGCGCCCGCCGCGATGGTCAAGATCGTCAACCCGGTGCTGCGCGGGCTTCTCTCGTCTCCGCTGCACGGCATCGCGAGCAAGGGCCTGCTGGTGCTGCACGTGACCGGACGGCGTTCTGGCCGCGTCTACGACGTCCCCGTCGGCCGCCACGAGCTCGACGGGCAGCTGATGACCTACGGGGGCGGCGCCTGGCGCGCCAACCTGCGCGGCGGGGCCGACCTCGAGGTGACGATCGACGGGCGTCGACGCCGTGCGCACGCGGTCCTCGAGGAGGACCCCGACCGTGTGGCGGAGATCTTCGACCGGCTCCTCAAGGAGCTCGGACCCAAGCGTGCCAACCGCGTCGCCCTCAAGGTCAACGTCGACCGGCCCCCGACGCTCGACGAGGTGCGCGCGGGCACGGCGGGCCGCGCCATCGTGCTCATCACGCTCCTCGACTGAGGCTCGACCCCACCCGCCGGGACGGGGCGCTCACTCGAGTGGGACGGGGCGCTCACTCGAGGGGAACGGGTGGCACGATCGGGGCATGCGCCTCGGAGACCCGTCGTGAGCTGGCCCGTGCGAGCGACGACGGTCGTCTACGAGAACCCGTGGATCCGGGTCCGGGAGGACGCCGTGACCCGGCCCGACGGCACCGACGGCATCTACGGGGTCGTCGAGCTGCAACGCCCCGCCGTCTTCGTCGTCGCCCTCACCGAGGCCGACGAGGTCGTCCTCGTCACGGTCGACCGGCACACCGTCGGCACCTCCGTCGAGGTGCCCGCCGGCGGCACCGACGGTGAGGACCCGCTCGTGGCCGCCCGGCGGGAGCTCGCCGAGGAGACCGGGCTCGTGGCCCGGGACTGGAGGGAGATCGGCACGATGAACGCCCTCAACGGCGTGTGCCGCGCGCCCGAGGTCGTCTACCTCGCCACCGGGCTCGCGCGGGTCCCCGGCGCCCCCGCCAGCGCGGCCCGCGCCGAGGAGGGCATCCGCGACGTCCGGCGCGTCCCGGTCCGCGAGGTCATCGGTCTCGTCCGGGACGGCGCGATCACCGACGGCGAGACGATCGCCGCGCTCATGCTCGCGCTCGTCGCCCTCGGGCGGGTCTCCTGAACCCTCCCGCGAGCCCGCGACGCCCCGACGACCGGGCCACCCGGCATACGCCATCGCGGTGGATCGAGACCCGAGTGCAACGGTTCGCCGTGCCGTTGTGTCTAGGGGGTGTACGACACTGACAGCCAGACGATCGGCACCACCGATGACGACCGGGACCGGCGGGAGCACATGAGACGGAGGGACGAGGCGGCGTTCCGCAGCTTCGTGGAGGAGCGGCAGACGATGCTGCGCCGACGCGCCTACCTGCTCTGCGGCAACTGGGCCGACGGCGACGAGCTCGTCCAGGAGGCCCTGGCGCGGGTCTACGTCGCCTGGCCTCGCATCGCCACGGGGGCCGAGACCGCCTACACGAGACGCACGATGATGAACCTCTACCTCAACGACCAGCGCAAACGGCGGCGCGAGGTCCTCACCGACGAGGCGCCCGAGCCGGAGACGACCGACCACGACCGCGAGCTCGCGATGACCCTCACCGACCTGCTGCGCGACCTCCCCGAGAAGCAGCGTGCCGTCCTCGTCCTCCGCTTCTGGGAGGACCTCACGGTGCCCCAGATCGCCGAGTGCACGGGCGTGGCCGAGGGCACCATCAAGAGCCAGATCTCGCGCGGGCTCGCCGCCCTGCGCGACCGGCTCGCCGAACCACCACTGACCGGGGCGGGAGCGTTTCCATGAGCGACGACACCACGAGCGGACCCGGCGCTGCGCCGGAGGAAGGCGAGCTGCAGCTGCGAAAGGCGCTGTCCACGATGAACGACCTCGAACCACCCCGCGACGACCTCTTCGCCCAGCGCGCCCTGATGCGCGGACGGGCGCGCACCTCACGCCGGCGCTCGACGCTCCTCGGCGCCGCTGCCGCACTCGTCGTCGTCGGTGCCGTCGGCGCCTCCTGGGCGGCCGGCAACCACGGCGCGTCGTCGAGCACCGCGAGCGCCGGCTCGGCGCCCGAGGTCATGAAGGACGCGACCGGGAGCGCAGGTGCCGACAACGGCGCTCGCGGACCCGGGACCCTCAGCGGCAGCCTGCCTCCGACGGCCGTCGACCTCGTGCCGTCGGCGCCGCCCGCCCGCGACACCACGCGCTGGTTCGGCACCCTCTCGACGCGGCAGACGAACGCCTTCACCGCCGTCGAACCCACCGTGGCCGCGCGCTGGCCCGACGTCTTCTCGGGGGCGTATGCCGCCGACGCCGCCGGTGCCCGTGTGGCCGTCGTCGTCACCCGGCACGACGCCGAGCTCGAGGCCTTCGTAACCGCCGCGATGCCGTCACCGACCGATGTGGAGTTCATCGTCATGAAGCACACCCTGGCCGAGAAGGAGAAGGTCGCCAAGGAGATCGTCGACCAGCGAATGCTCTGGCGTTCCAAGGGGATCGAGATCATCGCCGTCACCCAGGACGCCCGCACCGACCGGGTGCTCGTGATGGCCGACGAGGGCTCCTCGGCCGGCGTCATCGCGCAGCAGTACGGCGACATCGTCCGGGTCGTCCCGGCGACCCAGACGCCCCCGGGCAAGTTCCCCGACGGGAGCACGCTGCCGCCCCTGCAGCAGTAGCAGGGCGCGGCGTCGGCCGCCGCGATTAGGCTGCTCGACATGGAGCAGCCGACCCCTCCGCAGGCACCGATCAGCCCGCTCGACGCGCTGCGACGCATCTGCTTCCTCCTCGAGCGCGGCCGCGAGAGCAGCTACCGCGTCGACGCGTTCCGCAAGACCATCGAGGCGATCACGCTCATCAGCGACGATGAGCTGAAGGAGCGCGTCGAGGCCGGAACCCTCAAGCAGATCAAGGGAATCGGCGACTCGAGCGCCGCGATCATCGGCCAGGCGGTGCGCGGCGTCCTGCCGGCCTACCTCGTCTCGGCCGAGGAGAAGCACGGCGCGCCGCTGACGACCGGGGGCGCCGAGCTCTACGCCGCGCTCCGCGGAGACCTCCACGCGCACTCCAACTGGAGTGATGGCGGCAGCCCGATCGAGGAGATGGTGCTCGCCGCCGTCGAGCTCGGGCAGGAGTGGATGGCGCTGACCGACCACTCGCCGCGCCTCACCGTCGCCAACGGCCTGAGCCGGGCCCGCCTCACCGACCAGCTGAAGCGTGTCGACGCCATCAACGCGAGCCTCGGCGACGCGTTCACGCTCCTTCGGGGCATCGAGGTCGACATCCACCTCGACGGCACGCTCGACCAGGACGACGACATGCTCGACCAGCTCGACGTCGTCACCGCCTCGATCCACTCCAAGCTGCGGCAGCCCTCGTTCGAGATGACGCCCCGCATGGTGGCCGCCGTGCGCAACCCGCACACCAACGTCCTCGCCCACTGCACCGGCCAGCTCGTGACGGGCAACCGCGGCAAGCGTCCGCCGTCGCAGTTCGACGCCGAGAAGGTCTTCCGCGCCTGCCTCGAGCACGACGTGGCCGTCGAGATCAACTCGCGTCCCGAGCGGTGCGACCCGCCCGACGAGCTCATCGAGCTGGCGCGCGACCTCGGCTGCCTCTTCACCATCGACTCCGACGCGCACGCCCCGGGGCAGCTCGACATGAAGTCGCTCGGCTGCGAGCGCGCCGAGCGCCTCGGCATCCCGGCCGAGCGCATCGTCACGACGTGGCCCGTCGACGAGGTCCGGGCGTGGGCCAAGGGCTGATCGGAGAGACTGTCCCGGAGGCGATCCGGCCGCCCCAGGACGGGGGTTCGGAGCCGATTTGGACGGTGCCAGAATCTCCCATATAGTTTCGACGTCCCAACGGATAGGTCGGGCAGGTCCCCATCGTCTAGCGGCCTAGGACTCCGCCCTTTCACGGCGGCAGCACGGGTTCGAATCCCGTTGGGGATACGCAGTACAGTTCGACACGCACCACCCAGTAAGGCCCCGTAGCGCAGTTGGTTAGCGCGCCGCTCTCATCAGAGAGCGGCGCTTCTCGCATGTCCGGCGCCTCGTACGCTGGGGACCGTGCGGATCGCGGTGCTCGACGACTACCAGGGCGTCGCCCTGTCCAGCGCCGACTGGTCTCCGGTCACGGACCACCCCAGCTCTCCGTGCACCGTCGACGTCTTCCGCGACCACGTCAGCGAGGTCGGCGCCCTCGTCGAGCGACTGGCCGGCTACGACGCCGTCGTCGTCATGCGCGAGCGCACCCCGCTCCCGGCCGCCGTGCTCGCCTCGCTCCCCCGCCTGCGGCTCGTGGTGACGACCGGCCGTCGCAACCCGAGCATCGACGTCGCCGCGGCCACCGCCGCCGGCATCACCGTCTGCGGCACCGAGAGCCTCGCCACCGCCCCTGCCGAGCTGACGTGGGCCCTCGTCCTCGGGCTGGCACGACAGCTCGTCCCCGAGGCCACCGCCGTGCGCGAGGGCGGCTGGCAGACGACGGTCGGCCGCGACCTCGCGGGGCACACGCTCGGTCTGCTCGGGCTCGGCCGCATCGGCACGCAGGTCGCCTCCGTGGGCCGCGCCTTCGGGATGGACGTCGTCGCCTGGAGCCGGAGCCTCACGGCTGAGCGCGCCGAGCAGGCGGGAGTCCGGGCGGCCTCCCTCGACGCCGTGCTCTCCGGGTCCGACGTGGTCTCGATCCACCTCGTCCTCGCCGAGGGGACCCGCGGCCTCGTCGGCGAGCGCGAGCTGGCGCTCCTGCGCCCGGACGTACTGCTCGTCAACACCTCCCGTGGCCCGATCGTCGACGAGCGAGCCCTGCTCGCGGCCCTCCGGCGCGGTCACCTCGGGGGCGTCGGCCTCGACGTCTTCGACGAGGAGCCTCTCCCCGTCGGCCACCCGCTGCGCACCGCACCGCGCACGCTCCTGACGCCCCACCTCGGCTACGTGACGCGTGACGTCTACGCGACGTTCTGGGCCGGCGTCGTCGAGGACGTGACGGCATACCTCGACGGCTCCCCGATCCGCACGCTCTGACCGCTCGTCGGGCGCGAGGTCGCGCGGCGGCTGCGCCCCGGCGACCCGAGCCGCGCGATCGCGCGCACGACCTGCCCGACGGCGTATGCCGTCCGGCCGGCCCGACCGCGCCCGTGACCTCAGCGGTGGCCGGCGCGCAGCACGAGCTCGAGCTCGAAGCGGACCTCGGGGTCGTCGAGCGCCTCGCCGAAGAGCTCCTTGAGCTGCGCCACGCGGTAGCCGACGGTCTGCTGGTGGACGAACAGCTCGGCCGCGATCGGGGCACGCTGGCCCTGGTGGCGCAGCCAGGACAGGAGCGTCTCGGTGAGGCGCTCGCGCACGGCCGGTCGCAGGCCGTCCAAGGGCGCGAGGCGGGTGCGGGCGAGATCGTCCGTGGCGAGCGGCTCGGCGAGGACGACGAGCTCGGCGAGGTGGTCCTCGACCCACACGGGGGCGCCGTCGGCGTCCGGCCGGTCCGGTCCGGGCGCGACGCCGTGGGCCCCCGCCGCCGTCGCGAGGTGCAGCGACTCACCCGCCTGCTGCCACGGGCGCGCCGGCCCGACGATGGCGCGCCGGCCCCGAAGCGCGCGCTCGAGGTCGCGACGACGCGCCTTGCGGCTGAGGAACGGGAAGACGATGAGGACGTCCGTGCCTCGCTCGGTGACGAGGCCGTCGGGGCCGAGCGCACCGCGCAGCCCGTCGACGTGCGGGAAGGGCACGAGGGCGACGACGACGACCTCCGGGAGGGTCCAGCCGACGGCCGCCGCGAGACGTGCCACGCCCCCGTCGCTCGAGTCGCCGCGCAGGATCATCTCGAGCAGCTCGCCGCGCAGCCGCAACTGCTCACCGGCGCGCTCGGACTGCTCCTGGGCGTAGCCCTGCGCGCTGGCCGCGGACAGCTCGTCGATGTAGGCGAAGAGGGACTCGCCGAGCGAGAGGAGCACGTCGGGCGGCAGCTGCGACACGTCGACGGTGCGCGAGATCGCGCGGAAGGTGACGCGCGCGCCGTAGCGGTAGGCGGCGAGGAGGGACTCGAGGCTCCGCCCGGAGCGCACCTCCCCGCGACCGAGGTTCTCGTAGACCCACTTGCCGTCCTCGGACAGCGCCTGCAGGCGGGTCCCCGGCAGGTCGAGGAAGCGGTTGAGGGCGACCGTGACACCGCGCCGGACGCCCTGCCCGAAACGGCCCTCCATCGGCATCGCGTAGACCGGGACGTCGCGCGGGATGCCCTCGATGATCGCCTCGACGATGTCGGTCACGACGGGACGCAGCACGGTCGTCACTTCGGCGGGGAGAGACAACCACGGCGGGTCGGACGTGGCGTACGCCACTTCGGCCTCCTGCCTTTTGTCGTCACGCAACAGTTTCCTACCCCAAAGAGTACGCGCCACCCCAAGATCCGGAAGCCCCTCGGCGAGGACCATAGGAGGATGACCCAGATCAGAGCTCTCCGGCGTGTGGCGTCGATCCTGACGACCCCGCTCGCGCCCGAGGACATCATCAATCTGGTCAACCCGCTGGCCTCGGCCCGACAGCTGCGCGGAGTCGTCACGAAGGTGGTCCGCGAGACCCCCGACTCGACGACGATCCACTTCCGTCCCGGCCGCGGCTGGAACCCCCACGCCGCCGGCCAGTGGGCCCGCATCGGCGTCGAGATCGACGGCGTGCGCCAGTGGCGCAGCTACTCCCTGTCGGCCGCCGTCGGCCACGACCCCGCCATCACCGTCACCGCGATCGGCTTCGTCTCGACGGCCCTGGCCCGCAGCACCAAGGTCGGCGACATCCTCTTCCTCGACACCCCGCAGGGCGACTTCGTGCTCCCCGAGCACCCCCGCCCGCTCCTCATGCTGACGGCCGGCAGCGGTCTGACGCCCGTCATGTCGATGATCCGCACGCTCGTGCCCCGCCGGCCCGACGCCGACGTCGTCCTCGTCCACTCGGCGCGCACCCGCGACGACGCGCTCTTCCACGACGAGCTGCTCGAGCTCGCCGACCAGTTCCCCGGCCTCACGGTCCGCCACTGGTTCACGCGCGAGGAGGGCGGGCGCCGCCTCGACCTGTCGGACGTCACCGACCTCGAGACGCTCTGTCCCGACTGGCGCGAGCGGGCGGCATACGCCTGCGGACCCACGGACTTCCTCGACGCGGCCACCGAGCTGTGGGAGCGCGACGGCGACGACGCGACGCACGCGGGCCTCACGATCGAGCGCTTCGCGCCCGTCCTGCTCGAGGGCTCCGGCGGCGAGGGCGGGCTGCTGACGTTCGAGAAGTCCGACAAGGAAGTGGAGGCGGCCGGCGACGTCCCCCTCCTCGAAGCCGGCGAGGACTGCGGCGTCGTCATGCCGAGCGGATGCCGCATGGGCATCTGCCGCAGCTGCCTCGTCCCGCTCGTCGCGGGCAAGGTCCGCGACCTGCGCACCGGCGAGGTCCACGGTGACGAGGGCGAGCTCATCCAGACCTGTGTCAACGCGGCCGCCGGACCCGTCCACCTGGACATCTGAGAAGGGAACCACCATGACAGCCACCACGAACCGACCGACGACGACGCCCCTCGAGGCCGCCGCCACCGGCGCCGCCGAGGGCACCGCCCCGACGACCCGGAACCGGAAGCCGGTCCTCGCGGCGTCCGGCGGACCCGCCAAGCGGCCGAGCGCCGCCGCGCACCTCAGCGACGCCGACGTCGAGCAGCTCGGCAAGGAGCTCGACGCCCTGCGCGACCGCGTCATCGCGACGCGTGGTGCTGCCGACGCCGCCTACATCCGCCGCGTCATCCGCGTCCAGCGCACCCTCGAGGTCGCCGGCCGCGCCACGCTGCTCTTCTCGAAGAAGCGCACCGCGTTCGTCGCCGGCACCGCGATGCTCAGCGTCGCGAAGATCCTCGAGAACATGGAGATCGGCCACAACGTCCTGCACGGCCAGTGGGACTGGATGCGCGACCCCGACATCCACTCCACGACGTGGGAGTGGGACTTCGTCACCCCGGCGGCCGCCTGGAAGCACACGCACAACGACCTGCACCACACGTGGACCAACGTGCTGGGCAAGGACAAGGACGTCGGCTACTCGATCCTGCGCATGGACGAGGACCAGCCGTGGCACCCCGGCAACCTGGGCAACCCGCTCTACAACATGATCCTCGCGCCGTTCTTCGAGTGGGGCATCGCCATCTACGACCTCGAGCTCGAAGCGGTCAAGGACGGCGAGAAGTCCAAGGACGACCTCAAGAAGGACCTCAAGGCCATGGGCCGCAAGGTCGTTCGCCAGTTCACGAAGGACTACGCCGCGACCCCGCTCGCCGCCGTCCCCTTCGGCTCGGGCAAGCAGGCGCTCATCGGCACCTTCACGGCCAACGCCATCCGCAACGTCTGGGCGCACTCGGTCATCTTCTGCGGCCACTTCCCCGACGGCGTCGACACGTTCACCGAGGAGGAGATCGAGGGCGAGACCCGCGGCGACTGGTACATCCGCCAGATGCTCGGCTCGGCCAACATCTCTGGCAGCAAGCTCATGCACCTCATGACCGGCAACCTCAGCCACCAGATCGAGCACCACTGCTTCCCCGACCTGCCGAGCAACCGCTACCACGAGGTCGCGGTCGAGGTGCGTGAGATCTGCGAGCGCTACGGCCTGCCGTACACGACCGGCCCGCTGCCCAAGCAGGTCTACCAGGCGTGGGCCAAGGTCTTCCGCCTCGCCCTGCCGAACCGGCCGCGACCGCTGCCGAAGAACGCCGCCCGCGCCGTCAACGCCCCGGTCCCGCCGCGGCGTCCCGCCCTGCCGATGGTGGCCCGTGTCGGCTGAGGCTGCCGTGTCGTCGGCACGACCGGTGCCGACGGCCGCCTTCTTCGACCTCGACCGCACCCTGATCAGAGGTTCTGCCAACTACCCGCTCGCGATCGCCGCCTTCCGCGGCGGTCACGTGCCGTGGAAGGACCTCGTCAAGGACACCCTCAACGCGATCTCCTTCCACCGCAAGGGATCCACCGACGAGGGCTCGGAGGCCCTGCGCGAGCGCATCCTCCGGGCGGTGGCCGGCATCCCGCAGTCCGACATCATCCACCTGACCGACGCGATCACGCCGGGCATCGTGCGCAAGGCGATCCCGGCCTCGATGGGCCTGCTCGCCGAGGCGCGCGCCACCGGCCACGACCGCATCGTCGTGTCAGCCTCCCCCATCGAGCTCGTCAGCCGCATCGCGGCCGCGCTAGGGCTCGAGGGCGCCGTCGCCACGCGCAGCGAGCTCGACGAGGAGGGCCGCTACACCGGGCACCTCACCGGCGAGTTCTGTTACGGCGCAGGCAAGGTCATCGAGATCGAGAAGCTGGCTGCCGAGCGCGGCTACGACCTCGCGCGGTGCGTCGCCTACAGCGACTCGGTCAGCGACCTGCCGATGATGGAGCGCGTTGGCGAGGCCGTCGCGGTCAACCCCGATCGTGAGCTGCGAGAGCTCGCGCGCGAGCGTGGCTGGCGCATCGTCGAGGTCGGCCGCAAGCGCCACTGATCGTGTATGCCGTCGCCTCCGAGCGGTGACCGCGTGAAGGTCCGCGCTTCGGCGGGGTGATCACCACACCGGACGGCGGATCATGCGGCAGGTCTCGCGCCGATCGTCCGCCGCCGTCGGGCGCCGTCGGGCGCCGGCGTCACCAGGAGGTGTGGAGCGGGCGCCCCTCGGCGAAGCCGGCCGTGCTCTGGAGCCCGACGACGGCCCGCTCGTGGAACTCCTCGAGCGTGCGCGCACCGGCATACGTGCAGCTGCTGCGCAGCCCGGCGACGATCTCGTCGATGACGTCCTCGACGGAGGGGCGCGCGGGATCGATGTACATCCGCGCCGTGCTGATGCCCTCCTCGAAGAGGGACTTGCGGGCGCGGTCGTAGTCCGTGTCGGTCGCGGTGCGGTTGCGCACGGCCCGGCTGCTCGCCATGCCGAACGACTCCTTGTACTGGCGCCCGTCGTTGTCGGTGTAGAGGTCCCCGGGCGACTCGAGCGTGCCTGCGAACCACGAACCGATCATGACGTTGGACGCGCCTGCCGCGAGCGCGAGGGCGACGTCGCGCGGGTGCCGCACTCCACCGTCAGCCCAGACGTGCTTGCCGAGCTCCCTTGCGGCCGCGGCACATTCGAGCACGGCCGAGAACTGTGGCCGACCGACCGCGGTCATCATCCGGGTCGTGCACATAGCCCCCGGGCCCACCCCGACCTTGACGACGTCGGCACCCGCCTCGATCAGCTCACGTGTGCCGGCAGCAGACACGACGTTGCCGGCGACGACCGGCACCTGCGGGTCGAGCGCGCGCACCGCACGCAACGCGTCGATCATCTTGTCCTGGTGCCCGTGGGCGGTGTCGATGACGAGGACGTCGGCGCCGGTGTCGAGCACCTCGGCGGCCTTGGCCGCGACGTCACCGTTGATGCCGACCGCGGCGGCCACGCGCAGGCGCTGCCTGTCGTCGACGGCCGGCTGGTAGAGACCGGCTCGGATCGCACCACCCCGGGTCAGGATGCCGACGAGCTCGCCGTGCTCGGAGACGACGGGGGCGACCTTGCGCCGCGCAGCCGAGAGCCGCTCGAAGGCCTCCTGCGGGTCGATGGAGTCGGGCAGCACGACCATGTCCTCGTGCATGACGTCGTGCACCTGCGTGTAGCGGTCGACGCCGGTCAGGTCCTTCTCGGTGACGATGCCCACGGGCTTCGGACCGTCGACGACGACTGCGGCACCGTGGGCCCGCTTGCCGATGAGGACGAGCGCCTCGCCGGCGGTCATGTGCCGCTCGAGGGTGATCGCCGTGTCGTGGACGAGGTGGCGCTGCTTGACCCAGCCGACGACGTCGCGGACCACCTCGACGGGGATGTCCTGCGGGATGACGGCGATGCCGCCACGTCGGGCGACGGTCTCGGCCATGCGCCGACCGGCGATGGCGGTCATGTTGGCGACGACGAGCGGGATCGTCGTGCCCGAGCCGTCGACCGACGACAGGTCGACGTCGAGGCGGCTCGTGACCGACGAGCGGCTGGGCACCATGAAGACGTCGTCGTAGGTGAGGTCGAGCTGGGGCTGGAGACCGTTGAGGAACTGCACGGGAACCCATGGTAGGCGGTTCCGGTGCGAGCGGCGGTCGGCACCCGCCCCTGACGGGGCCCGGGGGTCAGGGTCCTCCCCCACCTGACCCTGAAGTGGACCCCCAACCTGGCCCCAACCCCTGTTCGCGCGGCTGTCGGCGGCCCTAGCGTTGATGGGGCCGCGACTGCGCGGCAGACTCCGGTAGGGGGCAAATGCCATGAATGACAACAGGATCGGCGATGTCGGGCGGCTTGCGCGAATCCCGTCCTCCCGGGTGACGAAGTGGCTCGTCGTCGGCTTCTGGATCGTCGTGGTCGGCTTCCTCGCCGGCCCGTCGTCGAAGCTGCAGTCGGTCCTCAACAACGAGGCCGCGTCCTGGCTTCCCGCGGACGCCCAGTCGACCCAGGTCGTCGACCAGATCTCGGCATTCCAGAGCACCAACGAGTTCCCCGCCGTCATCGTCTACGAGCGGCCGAGCGGCGTCACGCCGGCCGACCTCGCTGCCGTGACCGCGCAGGTCGTGCGCTTCAACGCCCTCGAGCCGGTCAAGCGCGACTCGGTCGGCCCGATCCCGTCCGCCGACGGCCAGGCGCTCCAGGTCATCGTCCCGGTCGACGCCGGGGAAGCCGGCTGGGACTCCCTCAGCACCACGGCGACGCAGATGCGCGACATCGCCGCCAACGGGCCCGCCGGTCTCTCGATGCACGTCACCGGGCCGGTCGGCTACGGCGCGGACTCGTCGGAGGCGTTCTCCGGCATCGACGGCAAGCTGCTCTACAGCGCGATGGCCGTCGTGATCCTCATCCTGCTCATCACCTACCGAAGCCCGATCCTCTGGCTCCTTCCCGTCGTCTCGGCGGGCACCGCCCTGTTCGTCGCGCAGGGCGTCATCTACTTCCTCGCTGATGGCGACACCCTCACGGTCAACGCACAGAGCTCCGGCATCCTCACGGTCATCGTCTTCGGCGCCGGTACCGACTACGCGCTGCTCCTCGTGGCGCGCTACCGCGAGGAGCTGCGCCGTCACGCCGACCGGCACGAGGCCATGGCGGTTGCCCTGCACCGCGCCGGCCCGGCGATCCTCGCCTCGGGTGCCACGGTCGTCGCCGGCATGCTCTGCCTCCTCTTCGCGTCGATGAGCTCGACGAAGGGACTGGGCCCCGTCGCCGCGATCGGCATCGCCGTCGCCCTGCTCGTCATGCTGACGCTGCTGCCGGCCCTGCTCGTCGTCCTGGGCCGGTGGGTCTTCTGGCCCGTCCGCCCGACCCTGGGCTCCGTCGACGGCACCCGCGACGGGGTCTGGGCCCGCGTCGGCGCCCGGATCGCCCGGGCACCGCGACGCACCTGGGTGGTGACGTCGCTCCTGCTCGCGATCGCGTCGCTCGGGGTGCTCCAGCTCAACGCGGTCGGGCTGCAGAACAAGGACTCCTACTACACGACGCCGCCGTCGGTGATCGGCGAGCAGATCGTCGCGAAGCACTTCCCCGCCGGCGGGGGGTCCCCGGTCCTCGTCCTCGCGAACGAGGCCGCCGCCGCCCAGGTGCGGTCGTCGCTCGAGGCGGTCGACGGCGTCGACACGGTCACCGACCCGGTGACTCGGGACGGCCGCTCGCTCATCCAGGCCACCCTCACCTCGGCCCCGGACTCCGACGCGGCGACCGCGGCGCTCGACCGGATCAGGACGGCCATCGCGGCCGTGCCGGGTGCGAACGCCATCGCGGGAGGTGACACGGCGACCCGCGTCGACACGCTCCGGGCCAGCTCCGACGACAACGAGCGGATCATCCCCGTCATCCTCGGCGTCGTCCTGCTCATCCTCGTGCTCCTGCTACGCGCCCTCACCGCACCACTCGTCCTCATCGGGACGGTCCTGCTCTCCTTCGGAGCGGCAATCGGCTTGTCCGCGTTGGTCTTCCGGCACGTGCTGGGGTTCGCCGGCGCCGACTCCTCGTTCCCGCTCTTCGTCTTCGTCTTCCTCGTCGCCCTCGGCATCGACTACAACATCTTCCTCATGACCCGAGTCCACGAGGAGGCGAAGAAGGTCGGGACGTGGCGCGGGTCGCTCGTGGGGCTCGCTGCGACGGGCGGGGTCATCACGTCGGCGGGGCTCGTGCTGGCCGGCACCTTCGCGGTGCTCGCGACGATGCCGATCGTCGCGTTCGCCGAGATCGGCTTCGCCGTGGCACTCGGCGTCCTGCTCGACACGCTGATCGTCCGCTCGGTCCTCGTCACCGCCCTCAACCTCGACATTGGGGCACGGATGTGGTGGCCGAGCCGGCTCGCCCGCACCGATGCCGCGACCACCGCAGCAGCAGAGCGTCCCGAGCCCGCCGCCGAACCGGCTCTTCAGGGTTGAGCGGTCGTCGCCAGCTGGATGTCGGCTGGCGCGTCGGGCACGGGGCAGCGACGCGCAGGCGCAGCCGGAGGCCGATCCGGTGTCACCCGCTCGGATCGGTCAACGGCGCACCCGGTAGCGCAGGTGCAGCACCCGGTCGCCCTGGATCACCACGTCGGGATCCTCCAGCAGGTGCTGGGCGTGGACCGAGCCGAAGTAGCGCTTGCCGGACCCGAGCACGACGGGTACGACGTCCATGCGCACCTCGTCGACGAGGCCCGCGGCGAGCATCTGGCCCCCGACGTCACCAGCGGCGACCTCGACGATGCGGTCACCCGCAAGTTCCTGCGCCTGGGCCATGGCTGCCTCGATGCCGTCGACGAAGTGAAACGGCGCCTCGGGGTCCCAGCCGTCGGGCGGCGGCCGGTGCGTCACGACGACCACGTGGTCGATGCCGCTCGGAGGCTTCCCGTCCCAGCCGTCCGTCAGGTCGAATACGTGGCGGCCGACGAGTGTCACCCCGATCTGGTCCCAGTACGGCCGGATGTAGTCGTAGGACGTCTGCGACACCTGCAGCTCGCCACTCTCGTCCAACGGGACGTCACCGTCGGACAACCAGTCGAACAGCGGTCCGGGCTGGTCGTTCTCGTCCGCGACGAAGCCGTCCACCGACACCGAGCCGTACATGACCACCGTGCCCACGGCGCTCTCCTCTGCTCTGAGGTGCCCCAAATCATCCATCGTGGGCTGTCGCTCGTGCAGGAGTCAACCGGCCCGCAGCGGCCCCCCAGGGCAACCACACGGCATACGCCCGTTCGGCTGTGCGCGAGCGCGCGCGGGAGGACGATGGACGATGGACGCGACTGCGCCCCGGACCGATTGGGGGAACGCCATGACGGATGCACCGCACGTGTGCTTCGACCGGATCCTTCCCAAGGACCTGATGCGCCCTCACCGGCGCGAGCGTGGCCCGGACGGCGCGGACCGCGCGATCTCGCCCATCGGCAAGGCGTGGATGAACGGCACGACGCTCACCGTCCGCTTCCTCGAGGGCACGCCCGCGCAGCAGACCAAGGCCCGTGAGCAGGCCGCGTGGTGGCAGGCCGCCTGCAACATCTCCTTCGACTTCGGCAACCACCCGAACGCCGACCTTCGCATCTCCTTCGACCCGACCGACGGCGCGTGGTCCTACGTCGGCACCGACAACAAGGGCATCCCGAGCAACGAGGCGACGATGAACCTCGGCTTCCTCGACGGTGGCACCGCGGGGCACGAGTTCGGCCACGCCATCGGGCTCGCCCACGAGCACTCGAACCCGGAGGGTGGCATCCAGTGGAACGAGCCGGTCGTCATCGCGGCCCTCGCGGGCCCCCCGAACCGCTGGGACGAGGCGAAGGTGCGCCACAACGTCTTCATGAAGTACGCCGTCGACCAGATCAAGGGGACGCAGTTCGACCCCGACTCGATCATGCTCTACGCGTTCCCGGCGACGTGGACCCTCAACGGCGTCGCGACGCACGCCAACGACGACCTGTCGTCGCTCGACAAGGCGTTCGTCGCGGGAGCAGCCATGTACCCCAAGGGTGCTCCCGTCGTCACCGACGCCGCGACCCTGACGGTCGACGGCCCGAAGGTCGAGGGCTCGATCGGCGCCGCGGGCGAGGAAGACCTCTACGCCTTCGACGTCGCGAGCGACGGGCTCTACGAGGTGACGACCCGCGGCTCGACCGACGTCTACCTCTCGCTCTTCGGACCGAACAGCGACACCGACCTCGTCGGCGAGGACGACGACAGCGGGTACGGCGTCAACGCGCGCGTGCGCGCCGGGCTGACCCCGGGCCGCTACGTCGCCCAGGTGCGCCACTACCGGCCGAGCGGGACCGGCGCCTACTCGATCCGGGTCCGCCGGCGCTGAGCCGGTTCGCGCCACGGAGCCCCGACGGCCCTTCGGGCCACGCCACGCCCTCCACCGAGGACGTATGCCGTCTGCACGCCACCCGGCGGCATACGTCCTCGCGCTCTGCCTCCGGCGTAAGGCGTTGACGATCGCTCGTAATGGAGTAATCCTGATTACATGATTACGAACGAAGCACTGGAGCGGGTGCGCGGCTGGTTCGTCGGCCGCCTGCCCGAGGAGTGGCGCAGCACGCCGCCCGAGATCACTGTCGACCGCGAGGAGATCACCGTCGTCCTCACCGTCACCGACGTCGACCTGCCCGACGGGTCGAGCGACGCCGAGCGTGACGAGGCCCGCGCCGGGCGCGCCAAGGCGTTCCGCGAGGACACCCGCGGTCGTCGCATCGAGATCGCCCGCGAGGCCGAGCACCGCTTCGAGCGCAAGGTGTCGTGGGCCGTCCGCGTCGGCGACCGCACGGAGCTGTTCACGCACGTCGCCGCGCCGGCGATGACCCGGCTGCGTCAGCCGGAGCGACTCGTCCTCGACACGCTCGTCGATGCCGGCGTCGCCAGGTCCCGCGCCGAGGCGCTGGCCTGGTGCGTCAAGCTCGTCGGGCAGCACGAGAGCGACTGGCTCGGCGAGCTGCGCGAGGCGATGTCGCACGTCGCCGACGTGCGCACGAAGGGTCCGGGGGCCTGATCAGCCCAGCTGGTCAGCCCAGCTGGTCAGCCCTGCTGGTCAGCCCTGCTGGTCAGCCCTGCTGGTCAGCCCTGCTGGTCAGCCCTGCTGGTCAGCCCTGCTGATCAGGCCTGCTGGTCGGTGCCGCGCTTGACGGCGGAGATCTCGAACTCGAGCGAGATCTTCTCGGAGACGAGGACGCCGCCGGCGTCGAGCGGCATGTTCCACTCGAGGCCGAAGTCGCGACGGTTGATCCGGCGCGAGCCCTCGAAGCCGGCCCGCAGGGCACCCATGGCGTCGGTCTGCACGCCGATGAGCTCGATCGGGATCGTGACGGGCTTGGTGACGTCGCGGATCGTCAGGTTGCCGGAGACCATGTAGGCGTTCTCCTCGACCTCCTCGATCTGCGTGCTCTCGAAGCGGATGTCGGGCCACTTCTCGACGTCGAAGAAGTCGGCGCTGCGCAGGTGGTCGTCACGCTGCTGGTTGCGGGTGTCGACGCTCGAGGCCTTGAGGACGACCTCGGCGTAGGACTTGGCCATGTCGTCGAGGTCGGCGTAGAGGCGGCCGGTCACGTCGTTGAAGGAGCCGCGCACCGTCGTCACCATCGCGTGCCGGGCCGAGAAGCCGATACGGGTGTGGGCCGGGTCGAAGTCCCAGTCCCCGCTCAACGCGGATCCGTGGTCGGTCATGGTCTCTCCCCTGCAGGTCGATGGATGAGTCGCGGCATCCTCTCACGACCCAGGGTGCTTGAATCTTTCACTATCGCCTCGTTCGTTGGCAAGTGCGGAGCACGGAGTCCCGGCCCTGAGCCCCCGCCGGCCGTCCTTCCCATACCCCCCGACGATCCCGCACACGCACGCGATGCGCCAGCCGCGGGCGGTTTGCCTGATGCCCCGAGGGGTCGGCTATAGTTCCACTCGTTGTCGCGGCCAGGTAGCTCAGTTGGTACGAGCGTCCGACTGAAAATCGGAAGGTCGGCGGTTCGACCCCGCCCCTGGCCACTACCCGAAACCGCAGGTCAGAAGCCTCTGACCTGCGGTTTTGCCGTTCCTGTGACTCATTGGCGGGTCGCCTCCGGGCGGTCGCCAATGACCGTGAATGACCGCGACACGCCGACGCTCGCCCGGAGTTATCGCACGACTCATCGCACGACGTCTTGACGTCAAGAAACTGGTCCCTGCGTGGCTTGGGCTACACGATGCGCGGTGACCGGCCCTCCCGGACCGTACGCTGGACATGAATCACGACCGAGCGCTCGACTCATCACTCGCGTGCGGAGCAACTCGGCAGTTTCGACGCTGCCGGCTCAACCGATCAGGCGTGGCCGCGACACAGGAACAGACGAACGTCCGTGGCGCCTCGAGCAACACACCGCCCGGCTTCGGTCGAACATCAGCTCGAATGGCTTAAAGTATGGTCGTGGCGACCCCCAAGTTCCGATTCATCGACCTGTTCGCCGGCGTCGGCGGCTTCCACGCCGCGCTGAAGGCCTACGGGGGGGAATGCGTGTACGCGGTGGAGATCGACAAGCAGGCAGCCAACGTCTACGAAGCGAACTGGGGTCACCCGGCGCTCGGCAACATCACTGAGGACGCGGACGAAGACCGTGACATCATGAACGTTCCCGAACATGACGTTCTGTGTGCGGGGTTCCCCTGCCAGCCGTTCTCGAAGTCGGGAGCGCAGCGCGGGATGGATGAGACGCGAGGGACTCTGTTCTTCAACATCGCCTCGATCATTCGTGCGCACCACCCCAAACTGGTGATCCTGGAGAACGTCCGGAACCTAATCGGACCCAGACATCAACATGAGTGGGACACCATTATTGACGTCCTCCGCGAAGAGGGATACCACGTCTCGGATGAGGCCGCGATCTTCTCGCCCCACCTGCTGCCCCCCGCCATGGGGGGCGCGCCTCAGGTGCGTGAGCGAGTGTTCATCACCGCTACCCACGCCCCCGACCTCGCGGCCAAGTACGACGAGCTCGGCGGTCCTGCCCCCGTGGCGGCGATGACTGACCTATTCCCCGCGGAGCCGACACTCGACTTCGTATGGTCCGACGAAGTACGGCGGCAGTTCGACGGAGACTGGTTCCAAGCGCGCAGCCTCACGCACGGTTGGCACCTCGAAGACCTGCTTGACGACGCTCACAACGTTCCCGGCTGCGAGCTCTCGGACACCGAGATGCACTGGATCAACGCCTGGAACGAGTTCGTCAAGATCATGCGCCCGTTGATGGGCGACCGTCACTTGCCCGGACACCCGATCTGGGCAGACGCCTGGCTTGACTTCCCGGAGGCCAAGCGGATCAAGTGGAGCGCGCAGACGATAAAGGTTCCGGCGCGGGTCACGCGCCCCGTCATCGACGGGACCCTCCCAGCGTGGAAGCAGTCACATCTCGCGAAGAACCACGACATGTTCGCGCGGCACTACGAGGCCATAATCCCGTGGGCGCACTACTGGGGTGTCTTCACGGACAGGTTTCCGGCGTCCCGCCGCAAACTCGAGTGGCAAGCCCAGGGTGAAAAAGATCTGTGGCGCACCGTCATGCATCTCCGCCCCTCAGGTATCCGAGCCAAGCAGTCCACCTACCTTCCCGCGCTCGTCGCGATCACCCAGACGTCGATCGTTGGGCCACGTGAGCGACGACTGTCCCCCCGCGAAACCGCGCGCCTTCAAGGTCTCCCTGACACTTTCGTCTTCCCGGACCAGCCCGCCTCGGCGACGTACAAGCAGATGGGCAACGGCGTGAACGTAGGCGCTGTGTGGCACGTCTTCCGAGAGCACGTCAAGCGGGACGCCAGCATCCTGAGCAGGACGCCCGAGGGCCGCCGGATTCTGAAGGCGGCCAAGACAGCGCCGTTGCGGCCAAATGAGATTCTTGCTAGACACGTCCCAGCGCGGGGAGCCACAAACTAACCGGGCTCGCCACAGATGCCGGCTACGGGTCGGTTGCTGGGTAGGCGTCAAGGCTTCCCGAAGATGGAACTTCTCATACCACCCATCTAGAAGTCCTCGACGTGCCTGACGCAACGTTCGCCTGCGCTGACCTGACCACCTGCGCGCACGAGATTGAGTTCGGCTACGTTTGCCGACATGGCGACACACTCCGCACCGTTTGCCTACGCAGACCTCTTCGCGGGCATCGGCGGCTTCCACGCCATGCTGGATCACGCCGGCGGACGGTGCGTCTACGTGTCCGAGAGCGACCGAGAGGCGCGCGGTACCTACCTTCGCAACTGGGTAGAACCGCTGCCCGAGTCGCGGCACCCTGTGGTCAACACCGACATCACCATGGCGACTCCCGATGACGGCCCGGTCGACGTCCCGGCACACGACGTCCTCGCCGCAGGGTTTCCGTGCCAACCGTTTTCGGGGTCTCGTTACCAGCGGGGCATGGACGAGGTACGGGGGACGCTCTTCTGGAACATCGCCCGCGTCCTCGAGGACCGCACGCCGGCTGTTGTCCTTCTCGAGAACGTGCGGAACATCGCTGGGCCACGGCACACGCATGAGTGGGACGTCATCATCCAGACGCTGCGCGAGATCGGTTACCGCGTCTCATCGACACCATCGGTGTTCTCCCCACATCTCCTCCCACCCTCTCTCGGAGGGACGCCGCAGGTCCGGGAACGAGTCTTCATCCTGGGCACCTACGTCGGCCGGGAGCGTGCGCTGAGCGAGACGGACGTTCCGCCGACAGTGGTCCGTGCCCCCGTCGAGGACTGGAACGTCCACGACTGGAGTGCCGAATGGATCCTGGACGACGACTCATCCATCGCAGAGCTCTCCAGGTACCAGCTGACCGCCGAAGAGACAACGTGGGTTGATGTGTGGGACGACCTCGTCCAGCGGATGTGGTCGTCTCGGGGCGTCCGCCTCCCTGGCTTCCCACTATGGGCTGACGCCTGGATCCCGGAGCGTGGCTTAGATCCGTTCGACCTTGAAGAACTGCCTAGTTGGAAGTCGCAGATTTTGGTCAAGAACGCCCGCTTCTACGACGAGCACCGGGACGTGATGCGGGAATGGAAGCGCGCGAACCCCATCTTCGCTACGTTCCCCGAGTCAAGACGCAAGCTCGAATGGCAGGCTCACGACACAGGCTCCCTGTGGGGAACGGTCATGCACTTCCGGCCCTCCGGGATCCGAGCCAAGGCGCCTACCTACCTCGCCACTCCTGTGGCTATCACGCAGAACTCGGTCATCGGCAGCCGTCGCCGCCGACTGACTCCTCACGAGGCAGCGCGCCTTCAAGGTTTCAGTCGTACCTTCTCCTTCGCTGGCCAGCGGGACTCTGCCTCGTACAGGCAGGTGGGCAATAGCGTCGCAGTGGGAGCGGCGTGGCACGTGTTCCGCACGCACGTCGAGCGCGACGCGTCCGACCTGCCCCGTGGCCTGGTGCGCGCCGTCTTGAGTGCGCCTCTCAATCCGACGGGCGACGCGCTCGCTAGAGCAGCCATGCTTCATGAGCCCAAGTCCGCAACAGTCACGACAATTGGGCCAAGTAAGGCGAAGCCCCCAGTTGGAAAGGCTCTTTCCCGTTCACGTCCTCCAACAGTCCATCGCACACAGTTCGCTCACGCTTCCCCGCCGCCGCCCAGCTGGTCCTACATCGAGCGAGGGCGCGCCGCGCCCGCTGATCCGATGTTCTTTCTGCCCGCGGCGACGGTCGCGGAGGCAGTGACGCGGATTTTCTCGCTGACGGGCGCTGCAGAAGGTGGCACACGGGGTGAGAAGCGCGCCATCCTCGCACTGCGGGATGCCCTCGCGCTTGACATCGACGTCGCCCGCACGAACGCCCGCATGGCTCAGCAGATCGCGGAAGTGCTCCGCGTCGAGTGGCGACCCTCCTACGAGGACCTCAACAGGGTGAACCTCGACGGTCTTAACGCACTGCTCGAAGGCGCGACCGAGGCCTATCACGAGAACTCCCTCCGGCGGTTGGCTGGACAGCGACCAGGGAAGCTAGGCGGACCTGAGTGGCTGGCGTTCCAGCCAGCACAGTCGAAGATCGAGGCCGTTAACAGGATCAGCGCGCTGACCAAGTCCGGACCTGAATGGCTCGGGCCCGGGAGCAAGGAGCACAAGCGCGTGCTCATCAACCTGGCGCACGGCCTTGCTCCTGAACTTGACACTCGGCTCTCCAAGACGAAGCTCGGTGCGGCCCTGGCGGATGTCTTCGACGCGCCGTGGTCGGCCGAATGTGAATCGACTGGAGAGACGATCTCGCTCATCGGTTTGAACATCCTCCTGGCCGGAGCGGAGCGTCAGCTCGGAAAGCTGGGAGTCGCTCGCGCAATGTTGTTGGGCACACCTGAGGAGGAAGGTGCGGCCCTAGCAGCCGCTCTGCTCGACGCCTGGCGCGCCTCACCTCATCCCGACGGGATCAAACGCGTTGTCTGGGATGCGCGCAAATGCATCCACTGGATGCTGGACCAGGGGGTCACGGAGGGCCCCAACCAGAACGAGTGGCAAGGCTTCTACTGGGAGTCGCGAGGCAAGGCAGTGCTCAACGCAGCGTTCACCCCCAACCCGAGCCCGCCGAAAACCCGATACGGCAACACGGCCTTCGACTACTCGTTGCGGTATGTCTGGGACCTCAAGGCCCACACCGAGGCTTGGCGACACCCGATTTCTGGCAGGACCCTGACTGGCCAGGCTGTGGCGCCGCTAAACGACCAGGACTCGATGAGTGCCTGCATCGAGGACCAGGGACTGGGTTTCCTCATGGTCGGCGGAGTTGCCGTGGCAGACGAGGACGAGACGTTCGTGCAATGGCACCGGCAGTTCAAGGCGGCGCAGGGTGTGAAGTCGAAGCCCTCCAACTCCGGCCGATCGCGACAACGCAAGGCGGCATTCGAGCCACTCCACGTCGAGGCCTTCTACTTCCACAACCTGCCAGCGCTTGAAGCGGCGAAGGCTGCAGGCCAGGTCACGGGCTTTCTGCAGGGAAAGCAAGCCCCCGACGAGGAAGGCGCGGAGGGCAGGGCACGCCGCCCTAAGTACAACCTGAGCGTGAACAAAGCCAGAGGATCGTCGCTCGCGGTGGCACGCTTCGACTGGCCGTCCGAGAGCTAACCAACGGAAGCGGCTCGTAGGCGTGAGTTCCAACGCAATCGCCCCGTGGCAGGTCCCGCCTGCTCGAGGTCGATGGCGACGACTTCTTCGCCGACTTCGGGCATGGCACCCGGAGTAAGCAGGAGCCGGAACGTCGTCGATCCCGGCAACCTACTGGCCAGGTCCAGCGAACGCAGTCCTGTCCGGTCTGTTCCGTGACGACACCACGGACATCGACACGCGGCCAGGCGTCGCTGCGGCCTCTCCAGTAGTCCTCGCGTACGACGCGGAAGGGGCTGCCATGCTGTTGGTGCCGACCGACCTGCCCGATGGTGTCTTTGTACCTGCACCTGCCACTACGGTGGACGGGGACACCACCGTCGACATCCGGTCGAAACGCCGGTCCTTGGTCAGGCCGCCGAGGGCGCTGGCGACCCGGTCCAGCCCGCCGATCGAGTGCGGCTGCTCCTCGGACTCGCACAACACCGCCCGCCACCGCCCGGAGTGGGACAGTGCCCCGACGAGCAGGTGCGCGGTCTTGCCCCAGCCCCAGTGCTCGGGCGGGTCGGGCCGCTCGACCCAGTCCCACTGGGTCTATTCGCCCGGCGGGTGCTCGATGACCGCGACCGCCCGGTCCTTCGTGGGCCGGCAGGGCTCGCACGCCGGGCGCAGCCCGCGGGCGCGGAGCTGCCGGGTCAGCGTCGGGTAGGACCGGTCATAACCGAGCGCCGCAGCTCGTCGAACAACATCATCGCCCACAGGTGCGGGTCGTCCTTCAAGCGCTGGGCGGCCTACGCCTCGAACCTCGCGAACGGATCCGGCCCCGTCGACTCGCGGGCCCCGGGCTGCTTGCCGGTCAGGTAGGCCCGGACCGTCTTGCGGTCCCGGCCCAGGTGCCGAGCGATCGCGCTGATTGTCCAGCCCTGCTTACGCAACGCGTGCGCGTCGATGTCTTCCTCCCGTGTGACCATGAGCAGTGGGGGTCATTCGGCTCGGCTGGTGCGTGGTCAGAGACCACCAGCCTCGAAGGAGCCCCACCCGACTCGGCGGAGCCACACGGGTGGGGAATTTCAGCGAGCAGGTCTGGGGACTTTCAGATGAGCGCCATCAGTGTGCATACGCCGAGCCCTGATACCTCTGGGCTCAGTCGAGCCCTAGTCGGTGGGCAACCTGCGCGCCGCCTATCTCACGAATGAAGTCGGGTTCGCCGATGACGACGAGCTCGTCGGTGGCGCGGGACATCCCGACATAGAGCATCTCGCGGGCGCGTTCGGGGTTCTGGGTGTTGACGCAGAGCACGACTGCGCGTCGCTCGAGGCCTTTGCATCCCAGCACATGCCCGTAGAAGACATCCTCGTCGTCCCAGAAGGAACGCCAGTACCCCACGTGCCCATCTGCCGCCTGTCGTTCGACCTGCGCGGGGTGCCGTGAGCCCATCGTCAGCAGCGCGACGTGCTGTGGCTGCCAGCCCTCGGCCAGGAGCATGTCGACAGAGTCGTCCGAGGTGCCGATCGAGTCGTCGGAGCTGCACGCTACGAAGCGCACCTCCGCGCCGGTCCCGCCGCGTAGTTGCATCCGCATCGGCGCTAGGGGCCCGAACGCGCGGGCGATCTGCTGGGTGTTGCGCAGGTTGTGGTCCAGCACAAGCGGCACCAGCGGCACTGGAGGCTGGCCGAACCGGGCGAAGATGCGCTGGTTCTCGTCCGAGTAGACGTACAGGCCGCCCTCGTCCTCGTCCCGCAGTGCCTTCATCAGCGGATGCCACCAGTGGTCGGCGAAGTCCTGTGCCTCGTCCACGATGACGGCGTCGAACTTCTTCCCGTCGGGCAGACCAGCGGCGACGTCGGCCATCCGTTCGGCAAGGTCGCGCTCCCAGAAGGCGGCGTCGTTGCGATCGTGTGAGGCCGTATCGATGCCCCACTCGTTGGCCAAATCCTCGAAGGACCCGGCGAACGCGGGACGGTGGTTGCGTGACACTCCGGCCAACTGCCGCTTGAAGTACTGCGATAGTCCAATCGAGTAGCACACGAGCGCGACGCGTTGCGCCTTGCGCTCGCCCTGCCCCCTTGTCAGGTCCTTGGCCTGAGTCAGCGCCAAAATTGTCTTGCCACTGCCTGCGCCGCCGCGTATCTCCATCCGCCTGATCAGCCGTGTCACGGACAGCAGGGCCGCTTGTTCCTGTGTCAGCCGGTCGGCGGAAGCTTCGCGCTCGTCGGCCTCGCCGGCCCGGTCATAGGCCGGGAAGCCGCGGCCGGTGAGGATCTCGAGGATCAGCTCGACGTCGTCGGCGTTCGGCACGCGCTGAGTGTTCTCCTGGAGCGCGCAGACCTGCTCGAGCCGGGCAGCCAGGTCGTCCAGGTCGCCGCGACCGGTGACCATCCACCGGGGGCACTCCGGGGTGGCAAAGTCGGCGGCCAGGTCGGTGTATGGCAGGACGATGGCGTGGCCCCACCGGACACGGCTGTGCCGGGCCTTCCAGCGCGGGTCGTCCTCGACGAACTCGCGCAGGGCGTACTTGCCATCGCGGCATTGATCGACGGGCCGGATGCGGCTGCGGCGCGTGCCGCCGCCGGTCCACCACTGCCCCTGGAGGTCGACCGTGACGCTGCCCCCCTTGATCTCCACTACGACGACGCCGACGCCGGGCATGAGGGCGACGATGTCGAGCTCGTGGTCTTTCAAGGCGGACGTCAAACGCATGTTCGGGATGAGCAATGTGTCGTCCGCCGCCGCTCTACACAGCCGCTCCCAGACGACCCGCTCGGACTCGTGCGCGAACCGCGGGGTCTCCCCCACCACCCTGACCATGCGCCAGACCCTAGTGGTGGGGGGCCATGCCTAACGCGCCACGCGCCGGAGTTACTCGATGAGCGATGCTTGGCATGTGGTCAGCACGTACGAGTCATGGGCGTCCTCGCCGGCGACCCGTGCGGTCATGCAAGGCAACAAGCGACGAGATACCAGGCCGGAGATGGAAGTCCGGCGCGCCGTGCACGCTCTCGGACTCCGCTACCGCGTCGACGCGCGTCCTCTCGCACATCTCAACCGCAGGGCAGATCTGGTCTTCAGACGGGCGAAGGTGGCTGTCTTCATTGACGGCTGCTACTGGCATGGTTGCCCCCAGCACGGCACCATAGCTCGCACCAACAGCCACTACTGGGCTGCGAAGATTCAACGCAACCGAGATCGGGACGCAGACACCGATGCCCGCCTCCGCGAAGCAGGCTGGGCTGTCCTCCGAATCTGGGAACACGAGGAACCTGCTCAAGCGGCTGCAAACATCGCGCACCTCGTGCGCTCTATGCCCTGAAGAAGTCCATCCCGACTTGCAGTCGTGGACTCACGCAACCCAAGGGCCGTCCGATGCTGCCTCCCCGAGGCCAGTACCTAATACACGCGACATGATTCGGCGCCCATGCATGGCCTCTACACCCGGTACAGCCTCCATCGTCTTACTTCTTATGATGGCCGCTGGGGTCGCCGGTACCGCGAGTCCCATTTCATGCGGGCGGTTCCTGGCCCTGCGCGCTCAAGGTCGAGCGCCACGATCTCGTCGCCCACCAGCACCTCGACCCCGGCAGTAAGCAGCAGGTGGAGATGAGACGAGGCGCCCTTCGGATTCACCGTCGTGAGGGTCGCACGGCCATCCAGACTCTCGGTCACAACGCCGCGAACGTCCCTCGATGGCCAGTCTTCTGTCCGCTCAACCCAGTAGGGCAGGCACGCGACCCGAAACGGGCATCCTCTGCAGTTGTCGGCATTCGGGTTCGCCACGAACACGCCAGAGGCCTGCATCTCGTTGAATCGACGCATTTCCTGCTGCGCCTGAAGGACTACCTCTTCCACCGCCTCCGCGACGACCGGGATGACTTCTTCTTGTCCCTTGACGTTCTGAATGACGACGTCTTGTGGCAGTTCGCCCAGTTCGCAAGCCACGAGATGGGCGTACAGCAACAACTGGCGCACCTGAGTAGGTCGCACGCTGCTTTGGTGCACGCCGGTCTTGAAGTCGACGACCCGCAGCCGCCCTTCCCGAATCTCTACGCGGTCGGGAGTTCCGCGGAGGCGCGATTGAGCGTCATCAAGTCTCAGCTCGACCCAAGGGAGAGAGGGAAGCACCTTCCGTGGCAACTGCCCCTGGCTCGCAGGCGCCCTAAGACCGCGACCGCGATCGTCACTCGTCCCCACCTCAGCGAGGTTCAGGCGTCGTAGGAGCCGAGTCCTTGTAGCGACGTACCCGGGCCACAAGTTCGGCCCAGGGACTACACGGCCGGGCCATGCTTGCTTCAGCAGCGCAAGCTCCTGAGCGACGAGCTGGTCCCAGCGGCCCTCGAGCCAAGGACGGCGCTGACCCGGTGGAGGAGCGCTCCCCCGCGTCGCCTCCTCTGTGAGCGCGTGCGCGACGATTCCAAGCGACGTTCGTGTCGATCGTGCCACCCATGGCCTCGTCGCCGCGCTCATCTGGTACGCCAGCCTCATGGCGCACGTGTCAAGGGTATTGAGGGTTGACGGTGTCGCGCGCGTCAGAGGATCACATGCCGGTTCGGGCCAAGCAAGTGCCGTCATAGGAGACTTCGAATCACCGAGAGTGGCCGACGTGACGCGTCGAAGACGCACGACTGCGCGACGCCTCTGCTGCCGTGGGACGCCTCGACTTCGTCGATTGCGATGATCTGCTCTTCCACTGCGTGGTCCTCGTTGCGCTGCCAAAGCGGGTGGCCTAGAACAACGGCCTTGCCCGTGGCGCGATTCGCCACGAACGGGACGCCCCCCGCCGTCTCGCCGGCTTCCAGACTGACCAGGCTTGTCGCGGCGATCCCGGCAGCCACCTTGCGCCCAAGGTCGAACCAGCGAATAGGCAGCAAGGGCTCGTCAGCAAGCAGGTCCAGCATGTCCAGCGCGAGCCGCCAGTCAAGGGACCCGTGCAGGCTCCGATTGTCGTATGACCGGAGGCAGTCGATGCAGGAGGAGGTACAGACGCTGTGAGACCGCTCGTTCCACTCCTCGTTCAGCAGCTTGCGGGTGTCTGTGAGAAGCATGCCGAAGTTCTCTCTTCTTCCCAGTTCGGCCGCGTAACCGGCGCCGTTGTCGAGAGCATCCGCCATGAATACGGTCATGGCACCTTCACTCGTCGGATAGAGCCCGAAGACCAGCTCGCCAGGGTCTATGTCCAGTAGTCGCTTTGCCCCCCTTCGAAGGACCTCGGCCAGCGACCAGTAGGCAGGAAGGCCGGCAGGCAAGAGCTTGGCGGAGTAGGGGACGAGGCCCCCAGGTGCATGATGCGTGCTGAGCCCAACCGTGAGCACATCTGTCGTGCGAAGCTCTCCGATGGCGATCTGACCAAGACTCGGCAGATTCGCTGGAGGCCAGCCCTTCACGTCCTGGAACAGGTCAGGCTCGTCCACGAGGACCGAGCCGTCATTGTTTCGCGCGATGGTAAAGAGTCGTCCAGCGTTGTCGTTGATGTGAAGAAGTCGAGCCTGCTCGTACGTCGAGACGCTTGCGCCGAGGAGAAGGTCCTCTTCTTGGGGTCGATCGGCAATGGCGATGCTGGGCATGCCGGCATTAGGCGACTCGTCCGCCTCGTCATCGAAGTCGCGAGACCGGTAGTCGGTTCGAAACCCTGTGGGCTGACGCATCTCGAAGACGCGCAGCCCTGCACCGCAGATGGCGCATGCCTCGCCCTCGGGGTGGATGTACGTCCCAGTGCACGAGTCACACTGTCCGACGGTTATGGCTGGGCCGAGGGGGTCTACCGGCTTCATACCGCCGAACGTCGGCTGCCAATCAGCGAAGCCCGCGACAACATGGACGGAACCGTCACGCACGATCTTCGCTCCCGGGGCGAACATCGAGATGGCCTGGCTGAGGGGACGATCCGACACCGTAACGGAGTCGAGCTCTCGAAGGTCTTTTGGACGACGCCGAACGAGGCCACGAACTCGAGTGGGAAAGCCGAACATCGGCAGCACGCCGTACGTCGCCAGCACTTCGCTGACCTCTGTGACCCCGGCGTCGCGCGCAACCGCCTCGTCGATGTCAGACACGAGCCCGCCCGTGGTTGCCCACTGAAGGATGGAGTCCTTCTCGACCGGTGACAGACCAGTGTGAGCCGTGAAGACCTCACACACCTTGCGCACCCTGGCACTGTCCGAGAGCCACGCGACGACAGCGCCCCTACGGCCGGGCCACTCGGCAGTCGATCCGAACGTGCCATGGATGCTTCCGGGGGTCCACTCAGGGCTGTCGGCCAACGTGGCGAATGACCGTCTGAGAAGCTCCGCTGCCACGACACGCTGGATGATTCGAGGTCGACGCAGATCGAGGAACGGCTGGGGCGGGTCGTCCCCGGTCATTCGCCGGGGAGTCGCGTAGTAGTCGTCGTCGTGTGTGCGATCACGACACACAGTCACCGCGTACGAGAACGCCTGACCGGCTCGCCCAGCACGCCCCACACGTTGCTGGTAGTTGAACCGTTGAGGCGGCATATTCGCCATCAAGGTGGAGCGCAGGGACCCGATGTCGACCCCGACTTCCATGGTGGTTGTCACGCTCAGAACATCGAGTGGCACCGTGAGGGCGTTCTCCTGCGGATTCGGCAGGAGAACACCCTTGAACACTCGAGCACGCCGGCGCTGCTCACTTAGGGGCTTGGTCTGGCCGGTCAGTTCCGCTATGGCCATTCGGCGGGGGGCTCGGTGGGCCAGCCACGTGTAGTAGTCCTGATCCCCCTCGCTTTCGTCGCGATGCCTCGCGACAAGCGTGGACCGGAAGCAACCGTTGTTGGCGCACACGCCGCCTGACCCATGCGCATGGGAGAAGTTGCACACCTCGCACACATACTCGGTTGCCGCGCACGGCACGATCGACAAGGGGACGCTCAACGACTTGAGGTCGAGAAGCCAGTCTGTCGCCAGCCCGCCTCGTGACAACTGACCGCGGACCCAGTCGACGAGGAGTAGGTGGTCGATGTCGTGACGCTCGGCAACGGCCTTGAGATAGAGCCCAACCGGCCGAGGAGGATTTGACATCGCGGCCGCGTCACCGCCGACCCACCGTCTGCGGATGCCCAGAGTCCGGATCACCGAGCACAGAACCTCATCACCAGTCTCCTTGGGAAGCGGGCCTGCCGCTGTCGGAGCCGAGTGGGCGAGGTAGGCGATGCCCATCGACTCCAGATCGCGGCCCGCCCTTGCGAAGATGGAGAGTGCCAGCGCCTGTGCGAGCTTCTCCTCGTGCATGGCTGCTTGCGAGGTGCGCGTGGCCGGATCCAGTGCGTTCCAGAGACCTTGGTCTGGGGGCGCAAACGCGGTCCACCAAGGGCTGCCGTCTTGGTTGATTAGCGCCGACGGACCGGAACCTCCCGGCGGCACCCCCAGAGCGACCAGCCTCTCCGATATGGCTTGCTGCAGTTCCGGCCACTTGAGCGAACGGCGCTGGGAGAACGCCTCCTCCACCTGGGCCTGCTCCTCGGTGGTCAGGGGCATGTGCGCGCTCCGCGCCAGGAGCCCTGGCACGAGGGGATGGCTCTGTTTGAAGTCTTCGAAGAGGGCGCTCTCCGCGAGGGCGAGCTGCTCGAAACGTATAGCCCGTTCGACTATGGCGCGCAGATCCTGCGGCCCCTCGCCGATGACCTGCTGAGCGATCTGTCGGATCAGGTCCCTATGGTGGTTCAGCGCCACGGCTGCAGCCGTGCGTGCAGCGTCGTCGCGGCTGTCGGTGAAGACGATCGTGCGGCTCTCATTCGGGTCGTCGCCCATGCTGCGGACGAGTTGCGAGAGGTACAGCTGCGTCGACTGTGCAGCACCGGCGGTGTGAGCCCTGATGGGACTCCGTACCGCGCCCGCGAAGAACTTGTCGCTCGGGTTCCAGCCCTCCGTGTCACATCGAGGGCAGCGATCCGGCAGGGCTGGGATGCGGATGTCTGTGTTCGCGCCCTTGTCCACGGCCAGGACCCAGCCGTTGCTATCGGACTGCGACCGCTCGACGAACCCCGTGGCGAAATCGAGTCGAGCGGGGGCGAAGGCGAAGCCCACGGACTTCTTGTGTGGCGTGGTCTTCGTCCAGGATGGGTCGGGGCTGAGAGGTCGCTCCCCCGGCCAGAACCACACGAACTCCGAGTGCTCGCGCTTGAAGACTGGCGCGGCCGAGGACCTGACGAGGCCCACGTTCGCCGATCCGATCACGGCGCCCTCCGGCTCGCCCTCACCACTGCGGTCAACAACGAATCCGCCGAGGCTGACGTCGCCGCATGAGTAGCAGTACAGCAGCTCCAGAACTCGTGAGCCACAGAAGTCACAGGATGCGGCTGGGATGTCGAACAGCTTGCCGAGCGTCCGGCCTTGGCGAGCGGATTCGTCCACACCCCCACATTCGGGGTTGCAGCAAGCCCACATGCCTCTCATGGTCCGGACGAACTGATGGGCACGGAGCGGGACGCCTACGTCGCTGCTGCTGCTGCCGGATCCGATGCGATCGAGGACACGGCTGAGCTCGACCAGATCTGGCTCGCCGAAGAGTCGCTGAGCCACAGTCGAGGCCTCCGTGGCGCGGGCCCGTCCTGAGGAGGGGTCTACGCATGCGGCCGCGATGCTGAAGGAGAGATCTCGCGTCCCATTCGCGGCGGAGGCCTCGAAACCGCCGAACTCCTGCTGCTTCAGCGGCGGAATCTGGAGTGGCCGTCCAGCTGTGAGGAAGAAGCTGGATGGGGCAAGACCGAAGAACTGCTCGAGGTACTCGAGCCCCGATTGGTCGTCTGTGAGTGAGGCGCTGGTCGCAATGACGCGCACCTGCGGAGAGTCAGGTGTCACCCCCAGTCGACTCAGAAGGCTACGCACGACCATCGCGACCTCACTGCCGGCCGTGCCTCGATAGAGGTGCAGCTCGTCAACGACCAATGTGAAGACGTTATCCGTGGAAGCCTCGAGCCATTCACGTGTCGCCCGGAAGAGGCCCTCCTCATGCGAGCGCATGAGCATGGCGTTCAACATGGAGTAGTTGGTCACCAGCACATCGGGTGGGGTGGCAACCATGTCCCACCGCAGAAGCAGCTCGTGGGCCGTTGGGTCGGGGAACTGCGCGAGATCCTCCTCCGACACGGTCGACCGGTTCGTCAAACGCTGGAACTCGGCTGCCTCGTCGATCAGCTCGTCGCGAACCTGGTACAGAGATCGACTGCCCGCCGCGGCGGGCTTGACTGAGCCCAGCGAGACGCCGGTATAGCGCCCGAACCACAGCGGCTGTCTAGGCCGGGCACGACCGATCCGCCGCACTGCGCGGCGCAGTCGGGTCATCTGATCCTCGACAAGGGCATTCGTGGGGTACAGCACCAGCGTGCGAACCGCTGCCTTGCGTGATTCAGGTCCACGCAGCGGGCTCCACGCCCTTGCCTCTGGCTTCCTTTGCCACCAGAGGTCAGGTGACGCTTGGTCCGGCCATTGGTGTGACTCCTCAACGAGTCTCAGGAGGGCGGGAAGCAGGAAGCTCTCGGTCTTGCCTGAGCCGGTTCCTGACGTAACGACGACGTTGCGGCCATCCGCGAGGCCAGGACGGAAGTGATGCAGAACGGCTTGCGCCTGATGTTCCCGGAGTCTGGTAGGAGACCCCTGTGGGGTGAAGGAGCCGAATAGGGCATCGCCGACGACATTGGCCGTCTCGTCGGAGATCTGGGCTTCGCGAGTTGTCGCGAGCAGCTCCGTCGTCGCTGGGTATGGCAGGACCGGCTCGAGCAAGGTTTCGCTGAGGAGCCGATCTCCCATCGATAGCAGGGAGCGGCGCTCTGCCATCAGAGTCGGGCTTCGAAGCCAGAAGGCCGTGTCGATGTAGCGAAGGTACGCGGCGGCCAGGTCGTCGCGAAGGGTCAGTGGAGTCGTGCCCATTGGATATTGCCTTTCAGGCCATGAAGAGGGAGAACAGGCGATCCGCTGCCCACCGAGGGACGCCCTGATACCCGATCGAGCGGGTTGCGCGAGAGATCTGTGGCGGCTGACCCGAGCAAAGGGCGACTGCTCTGCCATAGAGACCGGGCAAGTCGGCACCCATAGGCACGACAAGCGTGCGGCTTGATTCGAGGTAGCCGATCAGCGGGCGCTGCGCCGCCCGCGCCGCTAGATGCTTCACCAGTTGCACGCTGCCGACCTTCGCCTCCCGTCGAATGGCGCCCTGTCCATCGACCCAGACAGAGACCCGTCGAAAGGACTGCTCTAGGCGGTAGGCACCGGGCACTCCAACCCCGGGACTTGGGTGCCACGCGGCTCCCTCGAGGTCGAAGATCGAGGCTTTCTGGTAGTCGGGAAGAGCCACAGTGGGCAACGCCGTCTCCACCTCACTTAGTGGAGGCAGGGCGGGCAACATGCTCTCGGCCGCGCCCTCCACGACGTAGGCCGGGATGTCGAGACTGTCCGCCGCTTCGCTGAGTTGCCTCGCATCGACACCTCGGACAACCCAGGCAGTTGGGCCTCGGTCGCTGAGAGCGTTCACCAGCGCGCCGGACATGGGGGCCAAGGTCCGAGCCAGCTGCTTGCGGGCCCCGTTGGACCACACGCCGGCGAGTACAAAGTCGCCGCTGGGCATCTGAGCGAGGTAGGCCGGATTCGCCTCCCACTCAATAGGCTGCATGGCGGAGTCCCGGCGAACGTCTATGTGACCCAGGAGCTCCAGGGTCCTCAGGAAGTCGTCAACGAAAAGGCTGGAACCTTCAGCTTGGGTGGCGACGCGCTCCAACGCCCCTATGCTTCCTCCACCCACATGGATCAGCGCATCTAGACAGTCGTCCCACCCAAGAACTCGCTCTTCATGATCCGGAAGATCCCCAAAGTGGAAGGTTGGGATCGGCTTCTGGGCCTGCGCAGCCTTCTTCCACTTCGGTCGTGCGGGGTAGGACTTGGCGACTCCGCAGTCTCGGCAGGTGCTCAAGAACCGGCCGTGGGTTGGCTTGTCGTCGATTTCCATGTAGTGCGCGCCGGTCACCACGCATGACTTTGGGTCCGCTTGCCCAAGTACAACGACCGGCGCCTCCGCTCCGCGGCTGGTTCTCCGTGTACTCCAGCTGATGCCGGCCCCAATGAGGCGAACTGGAACGTCTCGATCGCCGCCGTTCACTGTGCAAAGTCCGTCGACCAGAGGCGTGCTCTCATCGCTCGCCTCAGAGGCGCTCAGAGCGCCGAGACCACTCCGTCCCAGGTCATAGTTGAGTCGCGTGCAACTCTCCCAAGTGATGACGTCCGGAGTCTCCGCAGAGCGCAACCGAAGGGTCGTTGCGGAGATCGGCTTGCGCTCGTCGTTCACAAAGAGCTCGATCTCGTAGTCCCCGTCGGCAAGCTCAAGGTCCCCCAACGGCTGAACAAACGCCGGAGCCTCAACGGTCCACGAGTCGAGGGCCATCCGGACTTCACCGAGCTCCGTAAGCGACACCGTGAGTCGTTCGGCCTCAGCCACAGCGGCGCGGATCTCTGGTGGGCGCAGGCTCGACCACTTTCGTACGCGGCCGGGGAGCTTCAGACCACCCGCGAGGCTCAGCTGTGCGGTAGTGAGCGGCACCAGGACGTTGAGGTCGATGCGCTTGACCTCCTGGGGTACTGCATAGAGTTGCACGTCGTCGAGAACAACCCAGCCGTCCGGCACCCCGGGCATGTCAGGCCGATCCGACCCCTTGAAACCCGTGTAGGTATGCCCGTGACGACCGTACTTTTCGAGAAGATCGACGACCTCGGCCAGCAGGCGCGGGTCGTCCTTGACGAGGAGAATCGAGTCGTCGGCGAGTTGAACACGATCGACCTCAATGAACGTGCCTAGCAGCTCGTCTTTCCGGAAGGGCACCACTCGACGGGGGTGTCTGCTGACTCGCTCACCGGTCAGTTCGTGCTCCAGCTCAAGCACTGCTCCTGCGAGCGATTCCGCGTCCAATCTCGTGCCTTGGATGGGTCGCAGTCGTCCACCTGCAGCAGGGAGGACGCCCACGGCGGGCCTGCCCTCTGCCGAGGCAACCCGAACGGAGGCGGTGTCAACGACTGTGGGGAAACGCGCGGAGAGCGATAGCTCAAGAGACCGGCCGCCAAACTGCTGTCGGACGAGGGCAGTCAGCGATAGTTCCCCTCTCGCCGCCGGCCCTTCTGCCAGCGTGGGGACGGACCCATCCCAGTGTGCGAGCTCGACGGCCACAACACCCGCGATGCGCTCCTTCGCGGAGCTGCTTCGCCAGAGTCGCTGCAAGTTGGCCGAGACCGGTGGCGCGGCGGTGGGGATCCAGGCATCAAGAAGCCGCTCGAGGTCGCTTGGAATCAGCTCGCTTCCCGCGGCCAGGCTGAACTGTCGGAAGAAGTGCGGCAACTTGGCTCGATCTCCGGCGCGCACCAGAGCCTGAGACTGAGGTATACCGACGTAACGGTGGCCTAGAGCGTAAGCCGTGGGGAGCCCCAGCAGACCCTCATTTGCCTCCAGGTACTCATTGAGTCCGCGCCAGAAGGCTTCCGTCGTGGGAAACCGCTGTTTGAGCCGCCTCGACTCGACCTCAGATAGGCCAAGCACTTCCGCGAGCCTCGGGTAGTACGCATGAGCTGCCTCATTCGCGTTTCCGCCCATGCGCTCGGCAGCCAGCACGAGCACTGTGAGCAGCGCGATGACTGGGGGTGGCACTGAGGCACCCTCGGCACCCTTATGGCGCCGTCCTTGACGCCCGATGACGGTTCTGCGCCAATCGAGAAAGCGCTGCAGGTGCTCGGCGAGGACGCCCCCGGGGCCGTCGAGGTCCAAGGTGGAGCGGACAGTCTGGACCAGCGCGTCGTGACCATGACCCCCTTGCAGGCCCAAGGCCTTCGCGCATTCCTCCAAGACACCCTCGTCGACGTCAAGGTAGACGGGCAACCCGTCGTGGCCCTCCCCAAACATCTCTGCCGCTAGGACCGCGTTCCAGCGGTCATACTCAACCCACGTCGACGTCATTCCCCTGCCTTTCAACCAAGTTCGTTGAGACCCTAGCGACGCACGGCGACAGTGGAGGCGCATGTGATGGAATGACTTGCCCTTTTTGGGTCGCTTCTCGTTGATCCCGTCCCACGCATGGTTGGCATCAGGAGCAATGGCACTGCTGACATGGTCCGTCAGGGGAGCGGTGTCTTCGGCCGGTACACATTTCGCCCGGTGGGCTGCGCACGGACCCGAAGGGCCGGCCGGCTGTCATCAAATCGAGAAGCTCCCGCGGTACTACTCCTGGCCATCCAGGGAGTCGACGTCGGAACAGTCAGCCGACGGCCACGTCTTCCCCGTCACTCGCACGCCCTCTCCAGCAAGCCGGAGTGCCTCCTCGACGTCAGCGGCGCAGACGTAGTCTCGTTTGGTGCGCATTCCACCCGGGACGGTGACCCAACCTCCGGACAGCGCAGCATCCCGACACGCAAGCTCACTCGTCTGGCAGCCCGACATGTCCCCGGATACGTACCTCTGCTGGGTCGACTGCTCCCGCCACGTGACCTCGTAGGCCACCCGCTCGCCACCTCCGCTCCACGGCATGGTCGGGCCTGCGCCCCCGACGGTGATGAGGAGCACGATCAGAGCAGCGACGCAGAGCGTCAGAGCGAGAGCCGCGAGCAGCACCTTCGAGGTGCGGGGACCATCCGTTTTCGGGGTAATTGTCACGCGGGTGAGTATGCATCAGAGGTGTGCATTGGCGATGCAAAGCGGGAGATCTCGTGCGCAATGGACCTCAGGTGCCCAGTTGGCGGCTTCGTCCCCGGCGGCCGACGCCGCGGCCCGGCTACCAGTTCGTATCCGTCAGAAGCTGATCAGCTTCGTCAGCAATTGCCTGAAGTTCGGCAGAGGCATCGCCGCGAGCGCAATCCGCTCCGAGGATCTCGGACTGCGCGGCCTCAATATCGGCGAGGAAGTGGTCAAGCGGGGGGTCAATGATGGCCCATAGCTGCCCGCGAGCGTCAGTCGCAATCTTGTCTGCGTGGCCCATGATCTCGGTCACGAACGCGGAGTGCTGGCGCTCGCTTTCTTGGAGAGCCTTGCGTGCCTCCCGCTCGTTGCGCCAAACCTCGTAGCCAGCGGTCGCGACCTGGAGGAATACGCCTCCCCACTTCACGGCCTTGCCGATCTTGTCGGCGATCTTGATCGCTTCCCACGGCTGGAACTTCTTGCCGAAGACGTGTCCGATGTCCTTGGTGATCTGGTGGCCGACCGACCCGGAGGACTCTCTGAGGCCACCTCCCGCGCCCCACCAATCCTGCCCCTTCTTCAGCAGGGCCGAGATTCTGTTCCAGTCGACTGTTCCGCCCGGGCCGGCGGGGCCCCTCACCGCGTCAGCGCGGCTGTGCACGCCGGTCGGCCCCGCGAGTTCCACGTCACCGGACAGTCGAGCCACCGATTGCGCGCGATTGCTCTCTCCGATCTCCGTGAGTTGCTCCGCCAAAGTGTCGAACTGTGCTTCTGAGAGCGTGTTGATGGAGGCAGCGAACCGCTCTGCATGGCGCTCGAGCGCTTCGACCAACTGCGCCTCGGCTGCTTTGAGGACTGACTTGGCCTTGGACTCGTCATCCGGGAGGCTCGTCGCCGCGTCCACGAAGCCCCGCACATCCACGAGACAGTGCGACTTGAACGTGGACTCGGCAGTCGAGAGTTCCTGTTGGATCATGTGGCGTCTCTGCGACACAGCGGCCCGCTGCTGAGCCAGCAATGCCAGCGCGGCCCGCGAACGCTCATCGAGAACGAAGAGTTGCTGAGCCTCGTCGCAGAGCTGGCGGACGAGGTGCAGCGGCTGTCGCAGTTTGGCGAGCTCGCCCCGATCGACGCTGAGGCGGTTGATGGTCTCGCGGAGGCTGTCCATTCCGGACCTCGCGCGCAGTGCCTCGGCCCGGTCACCGCCCTCCAGGCTTCTCAAGTAGTAGACGGAGTCGACTTCGGCGATGGGCAGGTTGAACGCGAAGGTCCCGAGCGCGGCCTGCACAGCCTGAGCGCGGACTCCATCGGCTGCGGACTGCTTGCCCGCCTGAGTGACCACCACGACCATTTGGTCGAATAGTTGGAGCGAGTTCGCGAGGTGGCGGAGGTAGTCACGCGAGGCGTCGTCGAAGAGGTTGACGGTGATGACGAAGAGGACGAAGTCGGCCTGCCCGATCGCATCGAGCGCGAGTTCATCGTGACTGCGGAGACCCGACTGAACGCCGGGCGTATCGACGATCACAGCCGCGCCGTCCCACGGGTACTCCGTCACTTCGTCCGTTGCGATGTCTGCATCGATTACGGGGTCCACGGCCCCATCGGTCATTGCCTTGATCAAGCTTGACTTGCCACTGGAGAACTGTCCGGTCAAGACAATCCTTGGCTTGTCGCGGTGCTGGATGTGTGCGCGATCGAGGAGTGTGAGCGCTTCCGCCGATGGGCTTGACTTCAGAACCCGTCGTAGGCGAGCGATCAGAGGCTGCGTCCGCTCTGGCAGTTCGTGGATCAGAACCTTCGTCATCTGGAGTCTCCTTCGACCGGGCCGTTAGTGATTCGGACCGTTGTGCCCGTGTGTACCAAGGCAAGTGCTTCCCATGCCTCACGGACGCCATACGCCAGTGGCGATCCTAGGGCGACGAAGAGACGCAGTTCCGTCATCTCATGAACGACGACCGGGCGATCGGTGAGGCTGCGGACGATCTGAAGTGCGTTAATCGAGCGTGCAGAATCATTGCGCGTCGGCACGATTCGTTCGACGTCGTCGGTCATCGGATAGAGCACGAGCTCGCTGAAGCCTTCTGCCGTCAGTTCGACAGCCATGCCCGCACCGCGCCAGCGCGTCGCGCGGAGGATCTCGGCGGCCGTGCGGTCCCGGCCGCTGGACCGCAGCAACTCGCGAGCCAGTTCCGTATCGACTGTCGTCACGGCTGGCTCGAGATCGTGCCTGGAAAAGTGCGACAACCTGTCGAGCGCCATTTGCAACTCATCCTCAGCCGCGCGCTTCAAGGCGAGGTCATCATCGATAGCGCCGAGCCAAAACTCGCGAAGCTTCGAGCGCGCGACCTCGACCTTCTCGGTCAGTTCGTCCAGGATCGGGGCCAACTGGTCGTGTACACGTTGGCGACGGCGACGGTGGACTTCCTCCGGACTCCGGAAGATCCGGTCAGCGACCCAGTCGAACCCGGCGCTACCGGCGACGCTGGCCAAGAGCCCGCCGACAAGACCTCCAATGACCCCTCCGACGGGGGCTCCGGCTGGACCCCCTATCGCAGCGCCGGCCAACACTCCTAGTTTCGCCCCTGCCCACGTTCCACCCATGGCCGTCGCGACGCGTCCGCCCACCTTGACCGCGCGATTTCCCCAGATCGCGCCCAGCCCTCCCAGGTCACGGAAATCTTCGGTGTCGATTGCCGACCAGTCTTCGGCGACCTCCAGGGCAAGACCCTTAAGGTCTGCTTCAAGCCGCGAGCTCACATCCGTGGTACCGGTGTTGAGTTCACGCTGAATGGCTTCAAGTTCCCGATCCCACGCCTCGTTGATCTGCTCGTCGCTCTGGTCAACATCCGCTTGCTCGATCCAACGTTCACGAGTGGTGATCGCAACTGCATACGCGGCGCTCAACTCGCGGTCGGCATCCTCGACGCGTCGTCGTGCGCGCCGGTCGAAGGCATCCCGCGCACCACGATGAGCGGCGAGTTTGGCACGGAGACTCGTGCACGCCGCATCGACCTCTTGGGATGCCTCAAGGAGGTCGTACTTCACTGAGTCCGCGAGACTGACGAAGCGCCGCGCAATCGCAGTGCGGTCCCGCTGCTCGCGGACCACCTCGATCAGCGGCTGGATACGACTGCTGTCCAGAAGACGTGCAGAGTCGGCAACTGAGTAGGCGCCTGAGACAGCGAGTTGTGCGGCCTGCGCATGTATCGCTAGCGCCCTCAGGTAGCCGCCCCCCGAGGTGGAGAGATGCCGAATGATCGGCGCGAGATTGTTCTCTGCGTCTCCACCGAATATCCTCTCCGGCTCTTCCATGAGGTCGATGAAGTTGATCTCATCGCGGACGTCCGCGAGGCAATTGAGTGCGACAAGAATCGGCTTCCCGAGGTCAGCAAGACGCCGCAAGGCGCGCCCGGTCTGCTCTTGCGTGGCCTGATCGGTAGCAACCCAAAGGATCAGGTCGGCGTCGGCAACCTCGGCGAACGCCGTCTCGTAGTCATCTTGGCCGTCCATCGCACCGACGCCGGGAGTATCCACGATCTCAACGTCAGCAAGCTCCGTGATCGTCCTGACGCTTGTATCCCTTGTCGTCCGCTGCGCGCCGAACCCGATTCGTGCGCCACTTCCGCGGGTCAGGAACTCGAACAGCGTGCTCTTTCCTGCCATGGTGCGACCCATGAGGACGACTCGGAACGGACGCTCGGCATCGCGCTTCTCGAGGTGCTGAGAACCGACAGCAAGTCGAACTGCCGCACCATGCACTGTGAACACGACCTCGTCGAGTGCATCTCTAGAGGCGGCGCCGCGAATATCGGCGAGAGAGGTTGCCACCGCTTCGGCGGCGCGGTCAGCGACGCCGGCAAGCGTCTCCCGAAATGCTGTCGGAGTCGCGCTTGTCGAAGAGTCGACTCCGAAGTGCTGCTGTCGCGCCCACTCCGGTCCCGGCGCTCGCGGCTGGTTCGGGACGCAGAAACTCACGCGCCGCCTCCGGCGGATGCCATGGATGCAGTGATACGAACCTCGGTCAGGGAGTGACCCATGCGCCGATGGTGGCATCGGGCAAAGCGGTGCACTCCCACGCAGCGAAGGGTACTGGTGGGGGCAGACACCCTGACAACCAGACCATCAGCAGTCCCCCTGCTGTTCTTGGGGTCTTGTAGCCGACCGATACGGACGCCGCGTGCCTCGACGTGCCGCCTGGGTTTGCGCAGTGAAGTAGACGAGTCCGGCGGCTGCGGTCCCTCGCAGAAAGCGCTTGTGAATGCCGAGATCGCTGGTCTTCGACCCGTCAGGCGATCGAGGTGCGCAGTGGTCCTCCGTGGATGCCGGCATGGCACACGACGGCCGCGGCTTCTCCCGTCCACGGCCAATGTTCCTTAGCGACAGATCGAGGTGCTCGCCGATCGACCGCGCGACCAGAGACGCCCCGTCCGACCGAAGCCAGCCGCCTCCGGCGCGGTGGAATGTGAAAGGCCCCGGGCTACACCTAGAGTCCCAACATGGCGTTAGGGGACGTGACCAGAGAGTCGGTGCTGCGGGCTGTTGCCGAGTTTGATGGCGTGGGGCGCACTGCGTTCCTTGGGAAGTACGGCTTCGGGGCGGCCCGCGGCTACTTCTTATTGAACGAGGGCCACAGGTACGACTCAAAGGCGGTAGTGGGGGCGGCGCACGGGTTCGCCACCGGAACCGCGCTCGGATCCGGAGACTTCAGTGGTGGGGACAAGACCGTCGTGAAGCTTCTCGAGGGGCTGGGCTTCGAGGTTGAGCGGCCATCGGCAAGCCCCGACTGGTCGATGGACGAGTTGATCCTCGCTCTGGATCTTTACCTTTCGACCCGAGGGATACTCAGCTATTCCCCGCGCGTGCCGGAGGTCATCAGGCTGAGCGACACCCTCCGGGGGTTGCGTATCTTTGGCCCGGAGGTCACGGAGCAGGACAAGTTCCGCAACCCCTCCGGTGTCGCCCTGAAACTGCACAACCTGTCGGCCGTCGATCCTTCTCACGCTGGGAAGGGGATGAGCCACGGATCGCAGTTGGATCAGACCGTTTGGGATCGGTGGGCCTACCGCCCAGAAGAGCTACATGAAGCGGCCGAGCTCATTCGCGCCCAGGGCGCTTCTGATGAGGCCGCCGCAGAGACCGGCGAGGACGAGGAGTTCTCCGCCGACGAAGGTCGACTCCTGTTCCGGCGGCATCGCGCTCGTGAGCGTGATCGGAGACTCGTCGCCAAGAAGCGCGCCGCCGTCCTGAAATCGACGGGCAAACTGGCCTGCGAGGTCTGCGGCCTAGACGCGACTGCCCTGTACGGGCCGGTCGCTGACGGGGTGGTTGACGTGCACCATGTTGTTCCCCTCCATCAGGCCGGCGAGTCCCGAACGAGATTGAGAGACCTGGCGATCGTGTGCCCGACCTGCCATCGCGTCCTGCATCGGCACCGGCCCATTGTCACGCCAGCGCAGCTACGAGGTGAACTAACGACTCGATCGGGTGCATTGCCGCATTAGCGATGGGGGCAGCGGGGTGTGCGTAGGCGCTAGCGCCGGAGCGCGGGAGGCCCACCGAGGGGCCCGCTTCCCACCCTCTGGGGTGAGGACGCTTTGGCGTCCCGGCACCATCCAAACCTGCGACATCCGCTCGGCGAACGAAGCCTCTCCTTGCGTCCAACCCTAATCAGAAGCTAGGACTGTTGCCCACGTAGGGCCCCGGCGAGGCAGTGGAGGTATCGGCGGCTTGGCGCCCCCGTCCAGCCAGCGCAGCCCCTTCGGCCAGAAGCCGCCACTCGGCCTGTGCGGCCTCCACCTCGGCCTGTCGGACGGTCGTCGCTGACAGGTCGGCACCGCTGGTCCTGATTACGCCCTCAAGCAGTTCGACGGGATCGGCTTCGGTCAGGTCGTCGTGTCGGGTAGCCGCATCTGCATGGAAGCTTGTGTCTACGTAGAGACGATTCGACTCGCTGCCTCGGGTAGCCATCACGTAGAGCGGCTCGCGGACTGTCGCAGCCGTGACATACGCGTGCGCTGTGTCGACCGTCCGGCCTTGCGCGCGATGTGCGGTGGATGCGTATCCCAGCTCCACATGCTCGCGAACGTAGACTGAGGGTAGTTGCGCGACCGATCCCCCACCGATGCGCTGGACCAGCGTCGACCCATCATCACCGATTGACTGCACGACCCAGTCATCGCCGTTCTTGACCCACCCTCGTCCGCTCACGAGCGCGCGCTGGTTGTGCCGGGTCACGACCACGTCACCCACGCCGACCGTGACACCATCGGCGAGCCGTATCCCCTCCGCTTCGACCTCGCCAACGGCTACGCGATGTGCCCGCGCCCGAGCGTTCAGATCCGCGACGGTCTCGGCGTCGGCTGCGAGCATCAGCGACGCTCGGCCAGAGCGGATGTCCGTCAGCCAGCCATCGAAGATGAGGTCGACCATGTCCTCGCGGCTGCCGGACTCGACCCGCCCCTTCTCCGCATAAGCCGTGGCGACGGATGGCCTGCCGGCGCGGAGCTTGAGGGACGCGGCGCTTTCCCACTCGTGCCGGAACCGGCGCACCTCCTGCAGCGCGGGCAGGTCCTTGCGCGTGTCACAAAGCAACTTGAACGCGCCCCCGGCCTGAACCGGCGACAGTTGCGCCCAGTCCCCCACCAGCAGCACCTTTGCGCCCACCCGGGCGGCAGCGGCGGTGATGTAGTCCAGGTCCAAGGTGGAGGCCATGGACGCCTCGTCGACGATCATCAATTGCCCCGGGTGAAGGTTGAACCGGGCGTATGCACCCCGGCACGCTGCGGCTTGCTTGTGCAGTTCACGGGTGCTTTGGGAGGGGTATGCGCGAGCCAGCCGCGCGGCATACGACTCGATCTCTTGGCGCAGCTCGGGGAGGCGACGATGCTCGGTGATCCACTTGGCGGTGTTGTCTGTAGGGACGCCGACAGCCTCGGCGAGGACCTCTGCTGCTGCGGCCGACGGAGCTAGCCCGATGACCGAGCCGGGTCCGTGGGCTGCCTCCCAAGCGGCCCGGACGCCGGCCATGGTGGTCGACTTGCCGGTGCCTGCGGCGCCGACGATGAGGTCAAGCCGCCGGCCGGAGGTGACGACCGCGGACACCGCGGCGGCCTGCTCCGCCGACAGCACCCTCCGGCCAGTCTCAATCGGATCGGCCTGGTCGGGCTCGGCTGGCATGGGCGCCGTTGGGGCGGCGCTGTCGGCCGCGGCGTCGAGGAGTCGGGCCTCAGCGTCGAGGAGTGCCTGGGTCGAGTAGAGCTCGCTGTTACGGGCACGGAACTTGCTTGACCCGTCCGCGCGCTGCAGCCCTTGAGGGACCAACCCGAACTCTGGCGGGGTCAGCATGACCGCCAGGCCGGCGGCATATGTCGCCGTCGTCTCGGCCACCGTGATCCGGGCGTGGGGAGTGGCGAATCGAACCCCATGCAGCTCACGGAGGGTTTCTGCCAGCAGATTGGCACGAGTGAAGGTGGCGCGCTTGTCAGCGACCTTGGTCAGCACCACAGTGGCGACATCGCGCAGCATCGCGTCGTCTAGGTCCTCTACGGCGAGTAACCCGGGCGGGGTGTGCTTCGTGAGGTTTCCGGCCCAGGAGTGAGGGTCGGCGCCCACGAATGGGCCGGCCCGCTCTATCCACTCGGTGATCAGTTCGCGGAGAGGCCGGACGTCCTTACCCTCTCGGGTGGCCAAGGTGGCCTGCTGCCGCAACCGGATGACGTCGCGGACTGTGGGCTGCCGACCGTGGGACTCGACGAACTTGGCCACCAGGTCGTCCTTGGCGGTCTCAATCGCGCCCGACCGTTGGGAGAAGTGCTCACGCAGGTCCTGCGGGACTCCGTCGACCTCCCACTTCGGTTCGGCTGACCGCCGGCGCGTCTCAGGCGTCCAGTCCCACCCCAGCTCGGCTGACAACTCGTCAGCAAGCACCCCGTTGTACAACTCGGACATGCCAACTGCGGCCCGGTAAAGCGCCTTCGAGTCGAGCGTGCGCCATGCACCGTCAGTGACGGCTTGGACGCGGTTGAGGACGACGACATGTGTGTGCAGCTGTGGGTCACCGGCGCGGGAGTCCCAGTGGTCGAAGGCGGTAGCGATGATGCCCCGGATGTCCTCTTGGACCACGCCTCCCTTGCCCATTCGGGTGGAGAAGACCTGACTTTCGCCGTATGCAACGACCGCCTCGAGCGCACGCCGGTGGGCGGCATAGATCCGGGACCGAGTGGGGTCGTCGGCAAGCGCCCACGCGACGGAGACGGACTTCGGCGCAGAGAAGGTCAGGTCGAAGCCGGCAACGGCCTGAGGAGCCTTTCTGGGTCTGCCAAGGTGATTCACGCCTCGGGCGCGGGGAGCCGAAGGTGGCTGTCCGAGCTGCCGGCCCGTCACGGGGTCTTGCAGCATGCCCAGCAATCGCCACAGGTGCTCCTCCGTCACGATCGAGCCCTGCTGGATGCCTTGGCCGTTGTTGAGGCCGGCGAGGCCGGCGCCGAGGAAGCGGCCCGGTGGCGTGCCGTTAGCGGCGTAGTACGACTGCAGACCAGTCGCCGGGCCGGATTGGTCCATGCGCGCCACTGACGACATCAAGTAGCGGTAGCCGGAGCCCAGCGTCATCCGGCGAATCGACATCGTCACTCCCCGCGAACCCCGGCGACGGGGCACCCGCGGGCCCCGCGACCACCTTGGTGCCAGACGTGTGGAGCGGAAAGGGGCGCAGTCGAGCCGGGGTGCGAATAGGGCTTCGGCGGCGTCAGGCGACCACGGGAGTCGAGTGGTCGAGGCGGAGCTAGGGGCCGATCAAGGGCGGGGGGCGCTCATCGTGGCGACAACGTGCGACATCAGCGTGCCTGGTTGGCGATCGCGGACCGGAAGGCCGCCTGCGCGCGGTTTGTTGCCGACGGCGCTTCGGACCCTATGCTCGTGGAGCCGGCGCTCGCTCCCCTGTGCGGGCGTGGCTTCTCCATCTGCGTCACCACCTGAAGTCGGGCGGAGTGATCGAACAGACGTTCGACGGTGCGGGATAATGGGCAGATGGCTGGTGGGTCGGGACGAGGGCATGACCACCCCATCCCGCTGCCGCCGCCGGCTCGCCGGCACTGCTGGGTCACCGGTCCGGAGGCGTCGCGGGGACCCCATCCAGGGCTGATCATCGAGTGGTCCCGTCGCGACGACGGGTGGTGGGCGTTCGTCACCTATGTCATCGAGGCCGACGCCGCAGTCGTGCAGCAGTGGCTGCCGGCGAAGCTGCTGACCCCGACCGTGTCGCGCCGACGGTGACCCAATCGCTCCGTCATGCACCTACATCGAAGCGAACGGAAGGATTGCCCATGCGACACCCAGTGGACGCGGGAGCACGCCAACGCCTCCTTGAGGCTCAGCGCGCAGAGACGGAGGCGCTGCGGAAGGTCGAGACGGCGGGCAAGAGCTGTGCCCGGGCCCGAGACCGCCTTGCGGCGGCGGATGCCAAGCTGCTCGAGGCGCAGCGCAGCCTCGTGCATACGTCCGGCGTCACTCGCGCCGCACTGCTTCTCGGCACTGACGAGGCGATGCTACGGCGCGACCTGCGACGTGCCGATCAGGCCGACTCCTCGGACACGCCGACTACGCCTGAAAGGTGAGCCGCTCAGACCGACGGCCACCGCACGGTCAACATCACCGAGTCCTCGATGGCGCGCCAGGCGTGCACGACGCCAGGGCCCCACAACACGTAGTCGCCTTGGCGGCTCAGCTCGACCTCACGGTCAGGCAGACGCTGGACGAAGTGTCCGGAGATCAGCACCATCATCGAGGTGCGGGTCTCACCCGTGGTCCAGTCGGCGCGCTCCTCCCCCGCGGCATGCGTGCCCCACTTGATCTCCACGTCGGTCGTGTTCGCCACGCCGTCAGGAGGCGCGATGAAGTTCCCGACGAGCCACCCACGGTGCGCGGGGCCGTCATCGAACGCGTTGCCAGTAGCGATGCTCACGAGACTCCAATCTGGAAGGCCGGCAGTCTGACTCGCTCCGGGTTGAGCTGGGCGAGCCGCTTCAAACCTAGGGCACATGCGACAAGCCCCTCATCCGTCCATTGCGGGTCGTGCAGCAGCGCATCGAGCCCGTCGGCGTCGGCACTCGAGTAGCGCAGCAGCCCAGAGGCCTCCCAGTTCGCTTCAATGTCGCCACCAAAAAGCTGCCAGAAGGTCTCGTCGTGCACGGCGAGCAGGGCGGGGAACTCGAAGCTCCCAGCGACCAGGTTGTACGCGAAGCCGTTGAGGTGCACGTCGAGAGCCGAGGACTCCGTCAGCCACCGCATGGCCGGCGTCATGCGGCTCGGGTGCAGGAGGTCGGCCACCGATGACGGCCCGAGGCTGTTGTCCGTCTCCGCCCGCCCGAGCAGCTCCTCCTCCATTTCCCGCAGGAGAGTGAGTCGCACGTCCACCTCAGCCGTCGCCTCGTTGGTCGGCTGGTGGAAGCACTTGGGGATGACGGCGATGCGTCCAGCTCCGTTGAGAACCCTGCTGCTGCGCTGCTGGATGAGCAGGACGTAGTCAGCCGGCCGATTGCCCGATGCCGGACGAGCGAAGGCCGACAGCGCGAGCGCTCCCCCGACACACTCTCGGGCGCTCGGGGTGAGCACCGCTCGTGCGGTGGGCAACAGCTGCTCGCGGAGCGGAAGCACCGATGTACCAGCAGCGAGCGCCGTGAGGACCTCGGCCTCGAGCAGGTCCCACGTGAGCGCGTAGCGCGCGAACATGGTCATGGCGAACTGGGCACGTATGCCACCCGGCTCGTCCTCGACGTCCACAAGACGGTAGGTCGGTTGATCCGAGAAGCGTGTGTCACCAGTCAGGCAGCGCGCCAGCCGCGATTCCGCGGCCGCGAGCAGCGCTGGTGTAGCCAGTAGGGGCGGAGCCGCTGCATGTCGAGCGAATCCGAAGGACGGCACTCCCGCGCTCCGAAGGGCGAAGCCCCCGTGCGGGGTGACCAGAGTTGTCGTCATGTCGCCCTCGCCGGACTGAATGCGCACCACTCCCGCGAGGCCGCTCTCGGTGCTGTAGAAGTCTAGAAGCCGGTCAGCGACGGCCCGTCTGTCGACATGAGCGATCGGTTCGTCGCGATGCAACGTGGCCGCCCGATCGGTAACTGCTGCAAGGGATGTCCCAGGAGCGGACCCTCGCAGCTCGTCGAGGAACTCCAGGCCCGAGTGGAGGTGCGTCGCACCCTGTAACGCAGTCGCGGACACAGATGCCCGCGACGAGTCGGCAGCCCCAGAGAATCGAAGCTCGGCGAAGCGTTCTCGCGCGTCGTCGGTGGCTCGGCTGAGGAGCGTGTCCAGCGCGGCTTGCATCTCCGTCGTGAGCTTCATAGCCGGATTCGCATGCCACTTCGCGACCGTGCGAGCGGCTGAACCCAGAGTCTCGGCAAAGCCTTCGTTCGTCAGCCTCAAGGCTTGCTGAAGACTGACCGCGTCGGCGGGCCGCCAGGTCGGCACCACGATGGAGCTCATGACCGACCCGCCAGGCGTGGCGGCACTCGGCTGTGCACCTGAGTGCATTGCCAGTGCATCTGCGGGTCATGGGGTGATGCCGCGCGCGCTGGCTGACTGGATCGCATGAAGTCATCACCACAAGCAGGCACAGCGTCGTCCATGGACCAGGCGATCCGCGTCCGCAGCCCGGCGCATTCTTCACCGATCTGGGCGGAGCGCAACTCGACCGCGACGCCCGTGTGGACAACGTGTCGCGTCCTGAGACTTGTCCACAGCTGGTTGAGACCGAGCCAGCGCCGGATGGCGACAAGCGGGACAAATGGTAAGGAGCGGGCTGCTGCCGGGGCCCCGCTGATCTCACGAAGGAGCAGGGCATGACCACTCGCGATGTCAAGGCCGAGCAGCTCGCTGAGAGCCTGCGTCAGTGCGGGCCATTGGTCCGGGAGTCTGATCGAAGAGATGAGCTCTGGCTCACGGTTCAAGACGTGGTCTGCACCCGCAGCACGTGTCACATCGTGCCCATGGGGTCCACCTCGCCGGTGTCGGTGACGCCGGAGCACTCCACCGACGAGCTCCTCGCGGCCATGGAGTGGCTCGTCGCCCACGAGGCTCACGCGAGAGCGATGGCGCCTCGAGAGCTCTTCATCATGCTCCGCGGCGTCGCCACCCGCGGCGCGCTCGGTTCGGCACGCGCAGCGCAGGCCGACGCGCTTCACGGGATGACCCACGTGAGCCCGGGTGAACCGGTCGTGTTCGCCGACCTCGAGATGTCGGAAGTGGCGTGACCACCATGCAGACCAACTTCAACGACTGGACGGCGGCTCAGCTCCACCTCTCGGCGGAGGAGCTCGCCGACATCAACCTGACCCCCGTCTTCGACCTCTTCATCTCCAGGATCGAGGAAGCCAGACGACGTGGCGCAGCAGACCCACTGACCACGATCACGACCAAGCGCGCCGGCGGGAACTCGCGCGCGTGCACCAAGCGGATGCTCGAGCAGCTCGGCTTCACCGCCGCCCAGCGGCGCGCCGTCCACCGGCTCCTCGCCGGCTCCCCTTCGGGGTGGCCCGGACTGCTCCGGCTGTATGCCGTGTCGCAAGACCTCACCGGTGGGCAGCGCCAGTACGCGCGCCGTCAGGTGCAGACGCTGCGCAATCACGTCGCGCCTCGCAGCCTGGCCAGCGCTGGGTGCTCGACGAGTCCGGCGGTGCCGTAGAGCGCAGCGATGCCGGCCACGGCGATCGATGCCATGGCACGACTCGACATGAGCCGAGCGACTCCGTCGCCGTAATCGAATACCGCGTAGCCGTCTTCGACGCACGGCCGGAACCCGACCAAGGATCCCCACCAGAACGAAACCGACTGTCCTGTATCGAGATTGAGCAGGACGCGGCGGTCGGTCAGCAGACCCATGCCTCGCGATTCCCCCGTCCAGCGGGCCCGGTCAGCGTGACGAACCTCGACCGGAACCTGGCGCAGCGCGCGTTCGCCGGGCTCCAGGACGAGGCCCATCGACATGACATCGACATTCAGCGGCGGCGCCAGCCCAGCCAGCTCGAGCGCAAGCTGTCGAGCGTCCGCCCACTCGTCCGACATCACGTGAACGCGACGTGGCCGTGATCTCAGTCGGTTCATACGGCATACCTCCTCGGCGAGGACAACTTGCCGCCGAGGGGCACCATCGGCGCACGGCGTGCCGGTAGTGCCCCGATCCCGCGGTTCGCGCAGCATGTCGCTCACCCGTGCAGCCACCGTCGTTGCCGCGGGCGGAGTCGCAGTGCTCGGTGGCCTGGGCGTCGTAACGATCGCCGCCACGCAGAGCGGTGCGCTCCCGTCCCGCCCTCCCGCCTGCGTGTCGAGCGGCCCGGTGCCAGGACTCTCGCCGACCCAGGCGCAGAACGCCCGCACGATCGTCGCGGCTGCCGAACAGCGGGCTGGCAGGGCCGGTGCCTTCATCGCTCTCACGGCTGCTCTGGCCGAGTCGGACCTGCGTGTCCTCGCCAACCCGAATGACCCGACGGGCTCAGCGTTCCCGAGCCAGGGCGTGGGCTTCGACCACGACTCCTTGGGACTCTTCCAGCAGCGCCCGGGGTGGGGCAGCGCGGCCAAACGCATGGACGCGGCCGAGTCGACTCACCTCTTCGTCGACGCGCTCCTCCGCCTCGAGGACTGGCAGTCCATGACGCCTTGGTATGCCGCCCAGATGGTCCAGCGGTCAGCCTTCACCGGGCGCCCCAGCGGTGCGAACGGTGGCTCGATCGTCGTCGGAGGCAACTACCAGCGGCAGACCGCACGCTCATCAGAGGTCCTCGCCTTCATCGAACATGATGCTGCGAACCTCGACTGCGGAGGTGCGCCGCCTGACGCCCTCGCGCCGGGCGGATCCGGCACCCACGGGCTCCCAGCAGGGTTCGGGCTGCCGCCCACGACATCTCCCGAGGCCCGTACGGCAGTGGCCTTTGCCCTCGCCCAGCTCGGGAGGCCGTACCTCTGGGGCGGCAATGGGCCGAGTGCCTTCGACTGCTCGGGCCTGACCCAACAGGCGTGGCGCCGAGCGGGGATCCCCATCGGACGCGTCGTCAGCCAGCAGCTGCGCGACGGCACGGCGACGACCTCGAGCAGCCTTGCCCCGGGAGATCTCGTGATGATCCCGGGATCATCGGGGACGCTCGCCTCGCCCGGCCACGTCGGCATGTACATCGGGCGCGGACTCGTCGTCAACGCTCCCCGAACTGGTGACGTCGTCCGGGTTGTCTCCTACAAGTCCTTTGTGTCACAGGGCGTTTCGGGGCTTCGCCACATCTCCTGACGGAGCGATCTGGTCTCTATCTGCGACGGCTCGACGAATAGTGCCCCGACCGGTCCTCTATCGCAGCCATGTGCGGAACCGGTCCGCGCGAGCTGCGAAAGGCACCACGATGAAGACTTGGATGATCCCCTCCGTTGACGTCCCGCCCAACCAGAACGGCCTGCCCGGCATCGCCGCCATCGAGAAGATCGTCGGCGCGCTGCTCACCTTCGGTCTGATCGCGTCCGTGGCCGGCATCGCCATCTCGGCGATCGCCTGGGCCATCGGTTCACACTCGTCGAACCCCCACGTGGCCGGCCGCGGCAAGACCGGCGTCCTCGTCTCCGCGGGGGCGGCGATGCTCATCGGCGCGGCGAACACACTCGTGACCTTCTTCAGCGCTGCGGGCTCTGCGGTCCAGTGACATGAACTGGAGAGCTCTCCGCCCGTACCTGACTGCTGCGAGCGTCGTCGTCCTGCTCTTCGTGGCTGGAGTCGTCGCGCTGTCACACTCCGAGGCGCCCGTCGGTGGCTCGCCTCAGGTCTCGGGCTCGCCGACGCTAGATGCCGCACCGACGCCGGAGTCGTCGACCGCTCAGTCGCCAGCGCCGACCAAGGACCCGGTGGCGACCGAGATCGACCGCCTCCGCGCGGCGGCACGAGTCGCACCAGGGCCGCCGGGGCGACGCATCACCGGCGACTTCTCCCAACAGCCTGACCTGTATGCCGCGGAGTTCGTCCGCCGGCTCCTGACGCAGGACTACCGGACGTCGAGGGCCGAGCACCTCGCCTGGGTGCAGTCGGAGGCCGCCCAGACCTCCGAGCCCCTCGTCGTGGGGCTGGTGCCCAAAGAGCTGCGCGACCACCTTGCCGTCTACTCGGTGACGGACGCTGCGGGTCAGACCCGGGCTGTCCCGGTGCGAAACGAGTGGACCGCCCTTGGCCTGCAGGACGCGTACACCACCGTTCGCATCGAACGGGTGACGGAGCCGATGGCGTGGAGCACCGCCGTCTCGAGCGGGAGGATCAGCGACCCGGGCATCACCGGTCGTGAGGTCGCCGCATCTGTCACCCTCCACTACCGGAAGCAGGGGAAGGCCGTGACCTCGACGTCGTCCGTGGCCATGACGCTCAACATCGAGGGACCTCCCACGCGAGGCTCTTGGGGCTTCGTATGCGCGGTCACCTACTCGTCGCTGGCGGTGAGCGCGTCATGAGCTGCGACGGCATCATGGCTGCCAACCCGATGTGTCTCCTCGCCCAGGCCGCAGCGGGCACCGCCGGGGCTGCGTCCAACGTCGTCGATGGGGCCTTCAGCAACATCGCCGGCTACTTCGGGCTCGCAGCCCAGAACGCCACCACCTGGCTGTGGCAGCAGATCGGCGAGGCGACCACGCTTGACCTGGCCTCGCCGGCTCTGGCGCGGGAGATGGCTATCACCGGCGCGATTGCAGCCACCCTCTGCCTGGGACTGTTCATCATCCAGGTGACCTCAGCCGCTCTCCGCGGGCATCCCCTCGCTCTGGGCCGCGCTTTCAGCGGGCTCCTCATCAGTTTCGTCGGGTCCGCGCTCGCTCTGGCAACGACGCGCGTCCTGCTCGGAGCGGTCGATGCCCTCAGCGACGGCGTCGTCCGCTACACGATGGGCACGCAGATGGGTGCCCTTGGCGGCAAGCTCTCCTTTGTCGGTCTGGCGCAGATGCAGAACCCTGCCGTCATGATCCTCCTGGCGGTCGTCATCATCGTCGCGGCGGTCGTCGTGTGGGCAGCCATGATGATCCGCAAGCTGATGCTCATCGTGGCAGCGGTGCTCGCCCCATTGGCCTTTGCCGGCGCGACGGCCGACTTCACCCGCGCCTGGGTCCGCCGGTGGATCGAGTTCGTCGCAGCCATGATCGTCTCAAAGCTGCTCCTCGTGATCATCCTGAGCATCGGCGTCGCCGTCCTCAACGGCGCCGGACAGTCAGGCTCCGGCGTGGGTCAGACCGTCACGCAGCTCGCCGGCGGGTCCTTGATCCTGTTGCTGGGCGGGCTGGCTCCCTGGGTGGCGATCCGCATGTTCCACTTCGCCGGCGACACCCTTCACTCGGCACATACCACGGCCCGGCAGGCCTCGGTCGGCGCGCAGACTCTGGTCAGCGCACCCCAGAAGGTCAGCGCGATCCAGGCCCAGGGACGGGCGCTCGCCTCCGTCGGGTCGTCTGGCCACAGCCGCGGCACCAAGGGCAGCGGCGGTCCGCCGCCGCCTCCCCCGCGCCCGGGATCCTCTGGGCCGGTGGGCCCACCGTCGCCCGGCGTGGGATCCGGCCTTGCCGGTGGTGCCACAGGACCTGCTGGAGCAGCCAGCGGAGGGGGCGCCGCAGCCGCCGCCTCGCTGGCTGCTCCGGCTGCCGCAGTTGCCGGGGTCGCCCTCGGCGCCAAGGCCGTCGCCATGAAGGCCGGCCACGTCGCGACCAACCCGCCTGGGGTCTCCTCGCCCGGCGGCGGCGGCCCTGGCGCCGCTGTCCAGGAAACGCCCATGAAGCAGCCACTCACCCACGGCTCTAGGAGCTGACCATGACCGACGCCACGACCACCCCGCTGACCGTCCGATTCGGACGCCTCCCCCGGCGCGGCCTGCTCCTCGGGCTCTCGTCATCCCGCATCCTCTGCCTCTGCGTCGCCGCGCTCGTCTTCGTGCCCGCGATCTTCCTCGGCAGCTCGACGGGCGCCGGCCTGACGGCACCCCTCTGGGCCGGACTCATCGCGCTCGCCTTTGTGCGCTGGCATGGGCGCCCCGCCGTCGAGTCACTCCCCACGGCAGGGCACTACGCCGTGCGGAAGCTGAACGGTCAGACCAAGTTCCGAGCGCGCCCATCAGCCCCACGACCCGGCGGCACGCTCGCCCTCCCCGGCGACGCTGCTGCCCTGCGCTTCCTCATCGACGAGGAGTCCGGCGCAGCGATGCTGCACGACCCACACGGGCACACGCTCACCGCGGTCGCACTCGTGCGCCACCCGGCATACGTGCTCCTGTCGAGCGACGAGCAGGCGAGACGCGTCCACGGATGGGGTCGGGCGTTGGCCAGCCTGGCCGCTTCCGGGACTGGCTGCCGGCTGCAGGTGCTCGAGGTGTCGCTACCCGACGCGGGCCGCGGCATCACTGGTTGGTGGGAGGTCAACGGCGTCAAGCAACCCGGCCAGTGGGCCATGCAGCAGTACGAGTCGCTCATGAAGACAGCAGCGCCCGCGGCGTCGACGCACCGCACGGTCATCGCGCTCTCGCTCGACCTTCGGAGCGCGCGGGCGCACATCAAGCAGGCCGGGCGAGGGCTGCGCGGGGCGGCCGCGTTCCTGCGGCAGGAGATGACGTCCCTCGAGGCCGGGCTCCGTGCCGCGGACCTGTCGCTCGCGACATGGTTCAACGAGAGCGAGCTCGCAGCGACGCTACGGGAGGCGTTCGAGCCCGGACACGAGACTGGCGACCGCGAGACCCAGACGCTGGCGAGCGCTGGCCCTGTGGCCATGGACGAGGAGTGGGACCACGTCCGCCACGACACGGCATACTCGGCCGTGCTCTGGATCAGCGAATGGCCGCGGGTCGGTGCGCCGCCGTACTTCCTCCACTCACTGGTCTTCCAGCCCGGCATCCGCAAGACACTCTCGATGACAATCCAGCCGATCCCTGCGGATGCCGCGATGCGCGACATCAGGAAGGCGAAGGTCGAGTACGCCACCGAGGCGGCGCAGAAGGCCAAGATCGGCGCCATCGCCGACCTTTCCGACGGCGCGGAACGCGACGACGTCCTCGAACGCGAACGGGCGCTCATCAGCGGCCACGCCGACGTGAAGTTCACCGGCCTCATCTCCATCACCGCGCCCTCGCGGGATGAACTCGAAGCGTCAGTCGCGGAGATCTCGCGCGCCGCCATCCAGTGCGGCTGCGAGACGCGACGGCTCTATGGGCAGCAGGCCCGAGCCTTCGTCTCTGCTTCACTTCCGCTCGCGCGGAAGGTGAGCTGATGTCGTCGGCACGAGCGTCAGGGACCTTCTACGCGCCACAGGGCACCAAGCGTCGACGTGGTCGGCATGAGAAGCCACCGGCTGCTCGCTCGGGTGAAGCGGCACGGGGCAGACGCAATGGTGATGATGACTCGCCGCAGTTCCTTCCTGCCGAGGGAGAGAGCGGCCCTGAGGCTGGGCGGTCCTATCGCCGGCTTCGGCTGCCGGGACACCGCGCCACCTCCGACGTGGTCGCCGGCGCGTACCCCTTCCTTGCGGAGGGTGGTCTTGGGAGCGAAGGCGTCTACGTGGGGCAGGACGCCTGGTCAGGAGGTGGCTTCTGCTTCGACCCCTGGGTGCTCTATAGCCAAGGCATCATCACGAATCCGAACTGCTTGCTCGCCGGGGTCGTCGGGAAGGGGAAGTCCTGCCTCGCCAAGTCGTTGGCGACTCGGTCGATCGCCTTCGGGCGGCGGGTCTACGTGCCCGGCGACCCGAAGGGTGAATGGTCCGTCGTCGCCAAGGCTGTCGGTGGCGCCGCTATCCAGCTCGGCGGCGGCTCACGCAACCGTCTGAACCCGCTGGACCCCGGGCCGCGCGACCCGGCACTCCCCGACTCCCAGTGGCAGTTGCTGGTCGCCAACCGGCGACGCGCCCTTGTCGGTTCGTTGGCTCAGTCGGCACTCGGGCGGCCTCTGGTGTCTGTTGAGCACACCGCTCTGGACGTTTCGCTGGCCGGTGCTGCCGCGGGGGCGGTCGAACCGACGTTGCCGATGGTCGTCGATCTGCTCTTGGAGCCACGGTCTGCACTTCCCGGCTCAACCGCCGCTGAGCTCGCACGCGACGGGCGCGACCTTGCCCATGCCATGCGTCGTTTGGTCGCGGGTGACCTCAGCGGCCTGTTCGACGGGCCGTCAACCCTCACCTTCGACCCCGCTCTGCCGATGGTCTCGCTGGACCTTTCGCAGATTCAGGGCTCCGATCAGCTCATCGCGATGGTGATGACGTGCGCCTCGGCATGGATGGAGTCGGCGCTGTCCACACCCGACGGAGGGCAGCGATGGGTTATCTACGACGAGGCCTGGCGCCTCATGCGCCAGCCCGCCCTGCTCGCCCGCATGCAGTCCCAATGGAAGCTGTCGCGCGGCCTGGGCATCGCGAACCTTCTCATCGTGCACCGGCTGTCGGACCTTGACGCCGTGGGCAACGCTGGCTCGGAGTCACGTGCGCTCGCTCGAGGTCTGCTCGGCGACTGCTCAACGAAGATCGTCTACCAGCAGGAGGTCAGCGAAGCACCCCAAACGGCACTCGAGCTCGGGCTGTCATCGGCGGAGCGCGCCCAACTCCCGGATCTCCAACGCGGCGAAGGGCTCTGGCGTGTTGGCCAGAGGGCATTCGTAGTACGGCACGTGGCGACGGACGACGAGCTAACGCTGTTCGACACCAACTCGCGCATGGAGCTCTCGAGGTCGACTAGATGAGTCCCGCCCGCGCCTACCTCAGCCGTTCGTGATCTAACGGATCTGCCGATGACAGTGCGTTCGCTCAGTTCCCGCCGGTCGATGTCCCGCTCGGGTACGGTCAGCTGGGCCGGCCGCCGGTGTTGGTGATGGCTGCGGGCTACTCCCGGATGCTGTTCGCGGTGATGATCGCCTCGCGTCAGGCCGCCGACCTGAGCCGCAACTATGCCGACGCTCGCAGGCCCCCGGCGTCGTGGACCGCTTCACCCTTCAGGCTGCCCACCGCCGGCCAGCGTGCCCCTCGGCATAGTCGCGTTGTCGGTATAGGTCGAGCTATGCGGACATCCGCATAGCTCGACGAGGTCGGCTACATCCCCTTCGAGCCCGAGGCCGCGACCTGTTCTTCCAGCTCGTGTCCTCCCGCTACGAACGAGCCGCGCTGATCGTCACCAGCAACAAGCCCTTCGGCCGCTGGGGCGAGGTCTCGCGACGACGTCGTGGCCGCCGCGATGATCGACCGGCTCGTCCACCACGCCGACGTCGTCAACCTCAAAGGCGACTCCTACCGGCTCAAGAACCGCGACCTTGGCCGCGTCCCTACGCCCCTGGGAGCCGAGGACTGACATGACCAACAGGGAAAAGGGCCGATTTCACCCGTCGCAAAGGGGGTTCGATTTCAGCCGCCGTTGACACGTTGTCCTCGGCGCTCGTCGACCCTCGCCGACCGCTTCCATCGGAGATCTCGAGATCCTGCCTCAGTGGGGGACTGGAGATCATGTGGGTCATTTGGGTGTCCTTTCGCCGACACTCACTGACTGTCCAGGCGTCAGGCAATTGCTCCGGACGTGAGATCGTCTGGAGCGGCCGATACACCGGCGTTAGCGAACGCCGGTCGTGTGCACCGGGCGCGAACGGGACCTGCCGTCACGGCCCCAGCACCCCGGCCGTCAAGTCGGTCCAGCGTCAACCGACTTCACCGCGCTCGGGTATCCGCTCCGTGCCCTCGATCTCACTGTCTTGGAGGCATGAGCCGCCCGAGCAAAGCCTCGACGGCAGGCCCTCCCCCTGGGCCGCACCACCTCGTCTTACCGAAACCACACCACAACAGCGCCACATCCGGCGGCAACGCACTTTGGAACGGGGACCCTGAGAACTACCTGAGAGGTTGCTGGACGCAACTGGGTGCCACTGCTAGCCTCTCCAAGCACAGGGGCCGCCCAAAGAAATCGGCACAAGGCTGGACGGAGCAACGATGCCTCGTATTGCACATTCAGGTTGGCGCTGGCATGCGGAGCCGCGCTTGCGGTCGCGCTTGCGGTCGCGCTTGCCGCACCCGCACATGCTGGTTCTACTTCAAGAACCTGTGGCAATTCCGCCGTCGTTGTCGGGTTCACTGAGAACAACGGCGGGGGCACCTACGACGATGCCCCGAATACCTGCGGGGTGCTCGGAGTTCGAGTCAACTACGCCCACATCGGTGGGTCGAGCTGGACCGCGTGGAAGTACTGCGCGTATGGACAGGGCGGTGTCAGCCAAATCCTCTCCGGAACGAACCCCTTTAGGGCCCAGCACTCGACCTCCGTTGGCCCCCTCTCCTTTTACTCCACTCTGTAGATGCAATGAAACCAGTAATATGGCGCTCCGGACTCGTGCTTTTGATCGCCATGCTGTCGGGATGCTCCTCCCCCTCCGTGGAGGAGCCAACAGCGAGTGCTGGTAACGCTCTCCACGGCATGGACCTGTCCCTGGCGTCCGAGGCGCAAGCCGCCGAGATCAGGGACAACAAGGTCGACGCCAGCGAGTACAGAGCCGCTTTCCAGCGTTTCCGCGAGTGCCTGAGCGCGGCTGGTTACGAACTGGGTCAGGTCGAACTAAAGCACGCGATGTACGAGTTCGCGATGCCGGACGCTGCCGTTCAGAGCGGCGCCGAAAAGAAGTGTTACCACGCCGAGTTCAACTTCGTTGACATCCTGTGGCAGACGTCGGATGGAGTGCAGAACGGTTCGCAGGAAACACAACACCTGCGTGACTGTCTGCGGAAACGCGGCGTCGAGCCCGGTGACACGCGGGCGAAGGTGGACATGCAGATGCGCGAAGAAGGGGTCACTCTTCGTGATTGCTTTCGCTAGCGGGCCTGCCCCGGTTGCTAGGATCCGCGGATGAGCGCCCGTCGTCGAGCCCGCCCAAGATTCAGGTCTTGGGCGGGCTCTTGGGTGCCGGTTGTGGTTCTCGTGACCTTGTGGGCCGTGCCGGTGGCGGCTATCGCTATAGCTGTCCCGTTGGCGAGCAAGCGCGAGGTTGCCAGCGTTGCACCGGACGAGCCGTCCCTGGTCAAAGTGGGGAGCCGTAGCACGGACTACCGCACCTCCGTACTCGTAAATATCGAGCTGAAGCAGCTCGGCGAGGTGCGATCGCCCGTGGCCGGAATTGTCACCAGCATCGCCCAAGATGCTGGCCCGATTCAATCGGGTGAGGAACTTTTTGCCGTTGACGGCGTGCCGGTCCTGGCGCATCGCGGCCGAACGCCTCTGTACCGAGAGCTTCGATCTGGCGAGACGGGGCCTGAAGTGGCCCTGCTGAGCCAATTCTTGTCGGATGCCCGCTTACTCGACCGGCGGAAGGTGAGCGGCACCTTCGGGCCGACGGTGAAGGCCGCTGTCACGGGCTTGCAGAAGCGGCTGCGCGTGCCTCAGGACGGCGTGTTCCGGCCAAGCTACGTCGCTTTCGTGCCGAATTCCGCGACAGCCATTGGCGAAGCCTCTGTGACCCTCGCCAGTCCGGTTGCCGTCGGTGACCCAGTCCTTGGCCTAGCACCGACGCCAACGGACATCTCGATCACACCCGCGAGCCAAGGCTCGTCTCTAGCGCCGCTGCAGAAGGGGGCGCTCACCCTGACTTTCGGCGACCGAGAGATAGCCATGTCTGGTCTGAAGCCGACCGCTGGAGAGTTGACCGCCGTCTACACCAGCCTGCGCGAGGCCGTTACTACCGGCGCTGCGCAGATGACCGGAGGTGGCGGCGGAGGCGCGCCGGAACAATACGTCGGCGGCCTGATCAGGCTCTCACGCGCCCAGGAACGTGCCGTCGTGCCAAGCACTGCCGTCTACATGACGATGTCTGGCGCCCAGTGCCTCTTCCGCCTGGAGAGGGGGACTTGGAATCCCTTGCCCCTGGGGACGTTGCGGGGCGCCGCGGGCGAGCTGGGCGTCGTGGTCGTGGACTCGGCTTTGGTGGACGACCAGGTTGCTCGGGATCCTCTCAGCCTCCCCGCAAACGTCCTCGCCGGGTGCACGTGAGCTCACCTATGCAGATCGAGGTTCTCGATGCAGCGGTGCACTTTGGCAACCGCATCGTGTTCTCTGGGTTGACTACGCATTTTGCTTCAGGCCAAGTGACCGCCCTCGTCGGTCCCTCCGGGAGCGGCAAATCGACACTGCTCGCCGCCCTTTCCGGCTACCAGTCGCTCAGCGCCGGATGCATCGAGTTTCACGGTTCAGGCCCCGCACCCTTACCTCCGGACCCGAGCCGTGTTGCCTGGGTGCCCCAAGGTTCTAACGCCCTAGCTCGTCGAAGCGCCCTGGAGAACGTGGCCATCGCCCCCTTAAGCTCCGGCGCACGACTCAGCGACGCGCGGGAGCGAGCAGTCGAGGCCCTGGAGCTCGTTCATCTCGGTGACCGGCTTCAACAGCAGGCGCGCCGGCTTTCAGGAGGCGAGTTGCAGCGGCTTGCGCTCGCTCGCGCCTTGGCCTCGGGCAAGGAGCTGATCCTTGCCGACGAACCGTCCGCCAACCTTGACGCGACCAACACTGAGTTGATCGCGCAAATCCTCCATGAGCTCAGAGCTCGCGCCACAATCGTAGTGGCAACGCACGACCCCATCCTCGTCAGTTCGGCCTCAGCCGCCGTCCATCTTCGGACCCTGGAAAACCATGGCAACTGACCGCTGGCGCCCGCACCTGCTCATCCGCGAGGCATTCAAGAATGTCTTCGGAGCTGGGTCGCGCATGTTTCCTGTCCTTGCGCTCGCCGTACTCGCCGGCTCCGGTTCAAGTGCCTTCATACTCGTCGAAACCGAATCACTGCGGAAGGAAGTTCAGGCCCTCGCGGACGACGGACACAACGTCCTCACCTTCTCTGCGTTGAAGCCCGAAGAACCAACCCTCATCTCTCGAGCCTCATGTGAGGCGCTTGCGACACAGTCCGGGGTCCGGGCTGCCGGGGTTCTCGAACCAGAGCGGGAGCTCAACGTGCTTCCAGTGGGCAACCGCCTCCCTGCCCAGCGGGCCAGCATCACCCTATTCCCCGAATTGAAGGACGCCGACCTGCTCGTCGGACCCAAGCTATCCGATCATGCGTCCGGAGGCTTCGTCGTCCGCATCGGTGACGAACCAGCAAAAGCCGTGGTTGCGGAGCCACACGCAGAAGGTCTAGGCACTGGCTTCGGCATCACCCTCCCGCCCCGGGCCAGTGCGAGCACAAGCGAACATTGCGTAGTCATCCTCGATCCCTTCGCAGACGCGCAAACGACAAGGGACGCCCTCGCCGCACAACTACACACGAGCGGGAACGCGGTGACGTCCACCGAATTGCTAGTGCCGACCAATGACCCGGTGGACACGTACCTCAAGCGCCCGAGCCGCTGGCTTCCCCTACTTCTTGGAGCGCTGGGCGCCTTGGCCACAGCAATCAGCACTCGCCTCCGTGCAAGCGAAATTGCCGTTTACCGCATGTCCGGCACATCCGCCACCTCGGTCGTGTCCCTGCTGACCGTGGAAGCACTACTGATCGCAGGAACCGCCGCAGCCTCGGCCGCGACGGCGTCCGCTGTCCTGGCAAAGGGGCACCTGGACGCGACGGTTCCCGTGGTTTGGGGCTTGGCTATGGCGGGCGTTTGGACGCTCACTTCTATCGTCGCCTCGCTCGACCTCGCGGTGCGCAGTCCTAACGATCTAGCCAAGGACCGTTAGCCCCGGGTCTTCCCCCGGTCGCTGACAAGCAGATGACGGTGGCAAGCAACGCTTTGTGCAAACCAGGGGCCAGAAGGTTCCGGAGGCTCACCTTCAGCGCGGCCCGAAGGGCAACGACGAAGCCGCCGACGGGCTCGCCAACCTCGTGCCGCTCCGGGCCCGCTGCCCACGAACGCGTGACCTTGCCCAGCCGCAATGGTCGCCTTCGACTACGACGAAGCCGTCAATGGCTTGATCGGTAGGCCGTTCTCAGTGCTGAACTCTTGACGCTCCACCTGAGCCAGAAGGGGTGTCTGGCACTAGAGCGTTCACTTGACCGGCGTTGACCGGCTGCGCAGGTGCGTTCGTGCCGTCCCGCCGAGCCCCGGAACACACACTGCGGCCCCGATGTACCGAGGACCGTCAGCCAACATCCGGATCTGCCGCTGATCGTTCTCGAGATGCGGCCACGCGCTTCCCGGTCACACCCGGGGGTCTCCGTGGTCGCGACCATCGGCCTGCGCAACTTTGGGCTTGATCAACCTGAATACGACGTAGCCAAGGAATACGGGCAAACCCACGAGCGCCATCGGGGGCAGCGCGAAACCGATGATGAACTCGAACAACGTCACGGCAGCCCCCAAGACACGGCAAGGGCCAGACTCTATCCAAACCCTCACCCCTCCTCGTGTGTTATCCGGAACTGCCGCTCTGAGGGCGACTACGATCGCCCGACCATGCCGCTGGTAGTAGGTATAGAGGTGATCCGCACATGCCGCCGTCGGGACGGTCGGGTGCCAACCGAGCCGACCCCGAACGCCTTATTGTGCGAGACGGCATCCACGGGCCCGAGCCGCGCTAAACCGCACGGTTGCTGCCGATGTCAGGCATGATCGCGCCATGGCCGCGCTGAGCCGACTCACGGATCCACACGCCGGTGACTGGGTCAACGAGAGACTCCTCGGGCACGACCTTCCCGGGATTCCGGTCGGTTCTGTCGTGCCGACGGGATTCTCCAGAGTGGTGCGGGTCTTTCACCCGGCGGGCGCGCAGACGTGGGCGCAGATTGCGGCCGCGAACGACCGAAAGATGCATCCGCTCGCGCAGTGGTGCGGTATCTGCCCGGACTTCGACGGCACGAGCCGCAACGGCGACGACGACCCTGAGGAAGGGTCGATGCCGCCGGACGTGCAAGCCGCAGTTTTCGATCACCTCCCCGGAGAGGACTTGGTCTTCGCAGTCTGGGTCGGCTGGGGCAGTTGGACTGACTTGGAGCTGCCTGAGGTTGTCATGCCCGGGTGGGGCGGCCGGGACTACGCCTTGTTCACCGGGCCAAAAGGTGTCGTAACAACGTGGCCCGGAATGCAGGAGACGTTTCCACAATCGGCCAGCTTGGTGTGGCCGCAGGACCACGCCTGGTGCCTTGCCACCGACATCGACTGGGACAGCACCCTCGTCGCCGCAGGCGATGCCGTCGCCGAGGGGCTATTGGCTGACGACCGACTCGAGACCTTCGAGGTCGCCTACTTCGACGACTTGAGCTGGCCGGGAGACGGGGTCAACCCCGCGCCGCCCTGGCTCCCTCGACCGTTCTGAGACGCTCCAGCCGCGTCCGCACATGGCTCCCTTCTGTGTCAAGACGCGGCAGGGAGGTGCGTTCTACGCTGGGTCGTGACGGGTCCGGGAAGTGGCTTGTCCGAAGAGCCGGTGTGGGGTTGTGAGCCGGTCGCGCTGGAGTCAGAGACGTTGCCCCGGTGCCCTCCCGGGCCCGTCACCTGTCGTGTGGCTGTCGTGATCCGACCGGCGACGTAGTCGCCGAGCATGGTCCGGAAGACGAGGTCGGACAGGCGCCGTTTGAGGCAGCGCATCGCTTCCATCGAGCTCTTCCCGGAGGCCTTCTTCCGGTCGAAGTACGCGCGGCCTTCGGTCGGGGTGCGCAGCTGGACTGTGGCCATGATGTGCAGCACCCGGTTGATCTGGCGGTTCCCGCCCCGAGAGAGCCGATGGCGCACGTGATCGCCGGAGGACGCATCGATCGGAGCAGTGCCGGTCCAGGAGGCGAAGTGGTTACGGTCCGGGAACCGAGACAGGTCACCGACCTCGACGAGCAGCCGCGCCGCACCCGACGGGCCGACCCCGTGCAACCCCAGCAGCGAGGTCCCGGTCGCCGCGACGAGCTCCTTCAGCTCCTTGTCCGCGGCCTTCTTCCGCGCGTAGATCCGCTCCAGGTCAGCGACCAGCTCCGCGGCGACCCGCTTGCGGGTCTTCCCGACCGCATCCCGCGGTCGGATGCCGGCCAGGATGGCCTTGGCCTGGGCCGCGGAGAGGTACTTCTTCGCGCCACCAGGCAGCAGTTCCAACAGGATTCGGTGCAGCTGGCTGATCTTGCGGGTGTGCTCGTCCCCGATCGAGCGGCGACGGTCAACGAGCAGCTGCAGCACCTCCAGCTGCGCATCCGTCACGACCGGGCGCAGCCCGGCCATCCTCGTGCCGACGAGCGCGACGGAGTGCGCGTCGGTCGCGTCGGTCTTGCGGCCCTGCCCGGTCGCGAACACCCGAGCCCGAGCGGACAGCTTCGCCGGCACGTCGACCACGACCTGCCCGTCCGCGATCAGCCGGTGCGCGATGTGCCGGCCAATCCCCTCGCACCCCTCGATCGCCCAGACCCGCTCCGGCCACGCCGCGACGTGCTCGAGCATCGCCTGGTAGCCCTCGACGCTCGTGTCGAACCGGCCACCATCGAGGACCGTCTCGTCGGCCGTCATCACCTCGATCGTCACGCTGCGCTTGTGCGGGTCCATGCCGATCACGACCCGCGGAACCTGCTCTTCCATGTGAACCTCCCTCGCCCGGAACCGACTACTGGTTGGGCGTGGAGGGCACCGCTACTTCGAGCAGAGCAATCCCTTCTTGAGCCTCTCCTGCCCGGCGGTGCCCGGGCGGCGCAACCCATGTGAGAGCCACACGACCAGGCGTGGGCAGCCGCGTTTGCGAGCGACGAGCCCGGGCACCTAAACCAGAGCCTGCGCAGGCACCGGTCCTGCCGTCAATGAAACAAGTAGCCGCTCTGAGGACGGCCACGCGCGCGCAGTCACGCCGCGCTGCCGTTGTGGTCACTCCTCACCCTCCAGTGGGCAGACCACCTGACTGGCCGAGCGTGTCAAGTCCCTTGCGATGCCCCTGTGCAACGGCGCTCTCTTCGATTTCGATCTTTCCGGCTTCTTTGAGCTGCATGAGGGCGATTAGGAGCGTGTCATAGGCGACGGCGGGTGGTACGTCGATTGCCCAGAGGATGCCTGAGCCGTCCACCTCCCAGGCGCACTCGAACTTCTTTAGCAGCGACCCGATGCGGTCCAACTCAGTTTTATCCAAGATGATGAGGCGAACTGTTGAGTGCCCAGAAGGCGCGACGAACTCCTCGAACACCAACTCTCGACGCTCGTTATCCGCCCGCACGCGGACGATGTCGCCAAGCGCAATCCCCTTGACGTAGAAGGGGACGTTGCAGACTCGTGACTCCATTCTCACCGGCGTCTTCTCGGTCCATAGACGCTCCGTCGAGGCGCGAGCCCATCTCGCAAGGTTCTCCGGCAGATCGAAAGCAACCTTATAGAGCCGCTCAACATCAGTCGTTCCAGCGCGAGGGTGTTCGTGAGGGTTCGCGACATTGCCTGAGTCCATGGTCCTACTCCTCCAAGCTTTGCGCGGCCTCGCTCGTGCCGCTCTATGGTGCGACGCTCCAACTGACCGGTTACCACAAGAACCATGGCGACCGTCGTGAGCCACAGCCACTAGGCGCCACCTGACACGACCCGCACAAGGCAAGCGTCGAATATGGTCGACCTTCGATTACGAGCGAGGGCGCTCCCTTGATCCGCAGCATGGAGCATGCCATGCATGAGGTCGAACGTCCGCTCATCAAGCGTGAGACGTTTACCGGATTTGCCGCGGAGCGCGTAGGCATCATGTCGCACACGGGGTCGACAGGCAGAGCGTGCGACGATCTCGTCGTGAGAACGATGGGGTGGCCCTATCCCTTCAGACAGCGCCCCTGGGAAGAACTCGACCGGGAGTTCGACTCCTGGTCCTCGACGCACCCCGAGTTCCAGCACATGTCCGCCATCGTCACGAGCGTGCGAGAGGCGGGCGCGGAGGACGTTCTCGCGGCATCCACTTCGATGCACGACTTGTTAGTCCGGCCCACGCCTCTGACAGACCCGCCCTATGACGTGGTCGCGGTTCGGGCCCCCAACTCGATGTTCAAGGTGACTCCCGGCACGGTTCTCATCGAGCACCTGTCCGTGACCGGGAGGAACGACCGCATCGTGCGCCCTGCTGCGGACGCCGTCCCGCTGTTCTGGCGCTTCATGATCGAGAAGTTCGGCGTCGACCCCAAGTTGTGCCAGCGACCGTCCTAAAACCGCCGTGGAGCACCGTCTGACTATCAGCGGTAGGCGTTAGCGCTCATGCCGCGTTGCGTCAGAGTGGGCGGTAGATCGCGATTCGGTCGTCGGCGAACGTGCTCCCGAATCGGCCCGCGTCAGAATCCTTGTGCAATGCACCGCAGGAGCAGGAGGCCGTTTCAGTTGGGTCGAGCCTGAGCAGGTCACGGCACCGCGGACACTCAGCCACCAGGCCGGGTCGCACCGACCACCCCGTGGGTGTCCCAGTGGCACTGGGACCATGTCCGATGTACTCGTAGCCGTCATGCACAGCCATGCCGCGACCCTAGCCGGAACGTCCGCTTCTGCCGCGAATCGCGCTCCGAATGACCGACCAACCCACTGATCTCCGGACTGGAACGGCAAGAACTACCTGCGGGCAGCGCTACCCGTGGGCCGCTCGGAGCCGACCTGCGGTCGCCGAGCCTTGTGCTTCATGAGGCCCGTGTAGGTGTAGCGGCCGGCCCACAGGCCGGCCACGCCGCTCGCGGCAGCTAGGAGCGAATGCAGTTGTCCTTCCGCATATCCAGCTGCAACGAGGACGGTCGCCGCTGCGAGCAATCCGACCACGATGCCGGCCACCAGAGCGAGCACTCGCATCCGAGGCCAAGGGGCCGAGGGTGGGATCGCCGGGGGAATCTTCAACCTTCGGGCCTCCTTGCGATCACTGTAAGGGCGTGAAGCCCGAAGCGGCCGACAACGCACTCAACTGCCGCACTGAGGACGGCTACGCTCGTCCGAATCTGCCGCGATCAGAGCAGATGACCGACCTTGACCTCCACCATTCTTCGGACAGGTTTGCGGGTCTCTCCTGCGACGTACACCGGGTCCATGCCCTCAGCTTGCAGAACGGCATCAGTGAACTCGTCCACATCGCGCGGAGGGTTGACGATCAGTTCTTCCTGGGCGTCTGGAGGAAGGCAGAATCCAAGCTGCGAGCACAGATCACTCAGCAGCAGGCGCAGCTCTCCCCCGAGCTGCTCTTCCTGCGTCAGTGGACTTCGATTCGGCCGCCTCTTGCTCACGATGTCAGCCTGCCGGACCCGGCGCGTGAATGCACGGATCTGCCGCACTGAGGACGGCTACGCTCGTCCGAATCTGCCGCCGAGCGCGAACCGTCTCTGATGTCGGCGCGCTGACCCGCGGTTGTCAGCCGGCGAACATGGTCGATTGAGAGACGATCGTGCCGATGGCCGCCCATATGGCATATCCAGCACCGAGGAGAATGAGAGCCGATGCGCCAACGACACTCCAGATGGGCAGTCGTCGTGGACTACGGGCCGTCCAGTACGAGGCGCCGAAAACCCCGCACGCCACGAGCAGCAGAATCTTGCCAACATTTGGGTTGGCGTCCCATGCCCACCAGATGCCGCCGGCGACAGCCATAGCGGCGCCCGCCGCGGCCAGCAGGCAGGGAAGCAGAATCATCCGTGTCGAGTCCCGTGCTGTGGCCCGCGTTGTCACCCTTCCCCCTTCGCAACTGGCCTAGACGCTACCGGTCCGGCGACCTCTCGGGACGAACAGAACGCCCGACATTGCCCAGCTCGCGCGGCTCAAGGCGCCGCACGTTGAGCGCTGGCATGCCACTCTGCCCTCATGACGTCGACCGACTTCCGCGAGCCCTGGCGCCGAGTCGAAGGCGACAGCGCTCGGGCATTCGAGGATGAAGCGGCGGCCGAGATCGCTGACGGCCACGAACTGCACGGGCTGCACCTGACCGCCATCGCGAAGTGCGAGGGCTGTGACTCCGTGGTCTATCGCGGATCGGACGGCACATTCGCGATCGTGCATCTCAGCTGGACCACGAAGCGCGAGACGCCGCCATGGCCGCGCACAAGCCGATTGGGAGGGTTCATCGCGCTGGAAGCGGCGATGGATCAACACGAGCATTGACCGCTCATGCCGCTGAAGGTTCAACCGGACCGGGCTCTTCGGCACCGCTACGGTCGGCGAATGGATGTGTTCCTCGTGTGGCACGTGCGGCACGCTCGCAACCTCGACGACGTGCCAATAGAGCACCGTGGCGAGGATGGCGAACTGGCATATGACGAGGTGTACGACGACCTCAAGGTCATCGGAGTCTACGAAGATGAAGAGGCGGCGGAAGCAGCGATTGCCCGAACCAGAAAACTGCCGGGCTTCAGAGGCGAGCCGGACTGCTTCATGATCGACGGCTACGCACTCGGAGAAGACCACTGGACGGAAGGCTTCGTCAGCGAGCCACGCGAGGCTGACTAACCCGCTGGCCGCTATCGACCGAACGTCCGCTCTTGCCGCGAGGCGAGGGTCGACAGAGTGACCCGAAGCCGTTGGCCGGCCGGGTTCCGGGCCTGCCTACAGTTCGATCCGCCGCTCTTGAGCGTTGCTGTCCGAGGCGTCACCAAATCGGACGTATGCCTGGGCCGGTCGTGCGGGAAAGGCCCGAACTTCGGATTCGATGCCGGCGAATAGGCGGTCGGCGTCCGGTCCGTAGCAGTAGATGGTTGCCTGACCGCCGCCGAACTCATTGCCGTCGTGGGCACCCAGGTGTTGAGATTCGATCAGGTTCGCCAGGCGGTCCTCGAGGGCGAAGATCGCTTGCCGCTCCTCGCTGGTCCCGTGCTCGTCGTTCGACAGGGCGTAGTGGAGGATCACGGCATGCTCGGGTGCAGGCGGCGCGGGCGAGCGTGACTTGCGTTTGAACAGTCCCATCGTGGCTTTCCTGTCTCTATTGCTCCTGGACGCGATCGTGGCAGACAGGAAACGATGACGCACTCATCTGCCGCGAACAGCGCGGTCGAGCGACGAGCGCGGTTGCGGAGCCAAGCCTCGGGAGGACCGCGGGACGGGCAGTTCGGATCACCGCAACATCCTGCTGTTGACACCCCTGCGAGTCGCCGCCAGAGTCGCTCAGAGAACGACCGTGTGACAGGGGTTAGTGATGATGAAGGCCATTCGTAGCAGTGCTGACAATGTCTCCCTTGCTCGCCTCGGGAGCACCAGGCTCTACTCTTGCGAGAGACCTGGGGCGGCCGATATCGCAAGAGCCTGGTGGTGTGCAAGTACCGGCGTTTCCGTCAGTTGTGGGCACCTCTGACATGAGTACTGATTCGAGAGCCGAGACAACCGCCCCGTGGACCCAGTTGCTCGGATTCGCTGCCCTCGAGATCGCATTTCTCATGAGTGTTGGCACCGTGGTGGCGCGCAGCGCCGAGCATCGCAACTGGTGGATCGCCGCGGCGGTCGTCACCCAACTCGTCTTGGTAGGGGCTGTGGTCGGGGCATTCCGGCGGCGGAGGAAGCACCAGTCTCGAGGATCGCAAGAGTAGGTTAGTGCTCCGCAGATGCTTGCACCGCGGCAGGTAGATGAGGCTCTGCGACATAGACGTCCGGAAATGCCGCGCTGAGGACGGCTGCGCTCATCGACTCAACGGCGGTCATACTCGGCGGGTGAGCACGCCCTTCCCGGAACCGACCAAGCCTGCATCGTCGTCCGCCGAGGTGCTCGTTCGCTACCTCGACTACTTCCGCGACCAAATCGTACAGCGGGTCGAAGGCCTGTCCGAGAAGGACCAGCGAACGAGCAGACTCCCCTCTGCGTGGACACCGGTACAGCTCTTGAAGCACCTGACGCATGTCGAGCAGCGATGGCTCGAGTGGGGATTCGAAGGTGCCACGGTTGCCGAGCCGTGGGCGGATAGCCGCAATGGGCACTGGTTCGTGGACGACACCGAGCCCCTCACCGACCTACTCGTGGCCTTCCGCGAGCAGTCCGGACGCAGTAACGCCATCATTCGGGCCCACGCTCTGACCGATGTCGGAAGGCCCGGCCCTCGGTGGGATGGTCAGCCACCGGCAACCCTCGAGCGGGTGCTGCTGCACCTCGTACAGGAGTACGCCAGGCATGCCGGCCATCTCGACATCGTGGCTGAACTCGCGAGTGGCCCCACTGGCGAATGACCGCCCAGCCGGGCGCGGCATCCACTGCTCGTCCGAATCGTCAGGGCTGACGACGGCTCGCTCGATCCCCACCGCAAGCCTGACGCCTGGGCGCTGAAGGACCGGGACGCGGCCAAGGTTGTCTCGATGTGCGCACGCATCTGCCGCGCGCCGATCGGCCGTCCCGCCGGCGCAAAGACCAGGCGGGTGCACGAGAGGTATGTGCCACTCAGGGCTGGTCGCTCTGGGGCATCACTGCGGGCACGCCTCAAATCACGTACTCCAGCACCGGCGAATCCGGCCCAGAGCGCAGCCGACAACCAGAAGAGCCAATCGGCATTCGGGCTTGTGAACGCCCGCCAGAGCCAGACGCCGGCCAGGAGGCAGGCCGCCACGATGAAGAACAACCTCACGCGAGGACTCACGGTCCCGAACTTAGCTGCTGATCACGAACGCGCGCTGGCCATGGACTCACGCATCCGGACATGCCGCGGTTGGTGCGATCGATCAGCCGCCGTAGTCCTCGAACTCCCAGTACCCGAGACGGCCGAGGCGCTGGCCGACCTCCGACCAGTCTTCGGCCTCAACCTCTTGCACTCTCGCCGACAGCCAGGCTCGGAGCCGAACCTGATCGAACTCCTCGAAGTTGACGATGAGGTGGTGCCGAGCGTTGTAGATGCCGCCAACTCGGGTGCACGCCCTGGCTAGCCACTCCGGCGTGCAGACCGTAACGTCGAAAGACTCCTCTCCAGGCGAGTCAGGCGGCCCGACGATCATCCGAGCTAGCAACGAAAACTCGGCAGCATCGTCGGAAAGCGTTGAGGGGTCGGGCTCAAGGTCGAGGCTCTTCAGCACGGCTCGCATGCGACCGATCCTGCCGTACGAACGCACTCATCTGCCGCCGGTCGGTCACAATTGGTGTGACCCCAACAGGCCTGCGTGAAGAGCGGCCCGCAGACCAAGCCAGGCGAGGGCGTCCATCGGTCGTGCCCCCTGCCGTCTCTATGCCATTCATGACCGACGCATCAAGGGCCTTACCCATACGCGACTCCGCTGCGCTCGGCGCCCTGGCGACGGCTCTTGGTGTGAGCGGGCTGCTGTGGCTGGCCGCCACCTTCCAAGCGTGGATCCACAGCAGCCCGGCTCCGAAGTTCTCCGGCGGTCGAGTCCTATCTGTTCTGCTGCACCCTGATCAACCAGCCGCCGCGTGGGGCCATAGCGGTGGTTCCACGCCTGAGTTCTGGTGTCTGGCGTTCGCACTCGGTTTGTCTGTTGGAGGCGCGGCCTACGTCATCCATCGTGCGAGCCGAGCACGAACTCAGCGGGTGGCGTGGCACCACCGCACCGGCATGGCCACCCGCTCGGACATCGCTCGTGCCGCGGGAGCAGGTCGGCTCAAAGGTCGCATCCAGACACTGCGGCCGTCGTCCGCCGGGGCATCCGTCCATGACGTCGCGCATGCGGTCGGGCTGAGCGCCGGCATCAAGTGCTTCGCCACGGTCGAGGACTCCACCGTCGTCTTGGGGCCGCCGCGCTCCGGCAAGGGGGTGCATCTCGTCATCCCGGCCATCCTCGACGCGCCCGGGGCGGTGGTGACGACGAGCACCCGTCCCGACAACATCACAGCGACACTGCGCGCCCGGCAATCTGCTGGCCCAGTGGCCGTCTTCGATCCGCAAGGCCTCGCACCCGGGGTTCCTTCGACAGCTCGATGGTCACCCATCCGCGGCTGTGAGGACCCGCACATCGCGATGATCCGCGCCAAGGCGCTCACCAAAGGCGCGGCGTCCGGCACCACCGACGCGAACTTCTGGCAGTCCTCTGCCGAGCAGGCCGTGCGCGCACTTCTTCACGCCGCTGCCCTTGGCCATTGCGACCCGGCGGATCTCTACCGGTGGTCGCTGTCCGCGGTCCATGCCCGCGAAGCGGTCATGATCCTCAGCACGAGCCCACACGCGGCGCAGGCGTGGCACCAAGGGCTCGACTCCATCATCAGCGCCGACCCCAGGCAGCGCGACTCCGTCTGGGCCATGGTCTCCATCGCCTTCGCCGCCCTCGCCGACCCTCGCGTCCTGCAGGCCGTCTCCCCCGCCGAGGGCGAGCAGCTCGACCCAGCAAACGTCCTGGCCAACAACGGCACCGTCTACCTGCTCGGCACCTCGACCGGCGCCGCCGCCACAGCCGGCCTGGTCGGCGCGTTCCTCGAGGACGTGCTCGAGGTCGCCCGGCGCAAGGCCGCCGGCTCCCCCGGCTCACGCCTCGACCCTCCCCTGTCGATGATCCTCGACGAGGCGGCGAACTACCCACTCCCCTCGCTCGCCTCGCTCATGTCCGACGGCGGCGGCTCCGGCATCGCCACGACCGTCGTCCTCCAGTCCCTGGCGCAAGCCCGAGCCGTGTGGGGCGAACACGCAGCGTCGGCCATTTGGGACGCCGCCATCGTCAAGCTCATCCTCGGCGGCGGGTCCAACGCACGCGACCTCGACGACCTGTCCAAGCTCATCGGCACCCGACCCAAGGACGTCACGAGCCGCAGCACCGGCCACGACGGCCGCCACTCGACCTCGACCTCCACGAGCGAGGTGCCGATCCTGACGCCGGCCGAGCTGCGCACCCTCCCCTTCGGGTCGGCCGTGCTCCTCATGCGCTCGGCACCACCCATCGCGCTGACCATGAGCCCCTGGACCAAGCGCCAGGATGCCAAGAGCCTCACTGCTGCGCGCACGGACCTCGAGCAGAGGATTCGCGATGCGAGCCTCGTCCGTCCCTGACCCCACCGCCCGACGGACCCGGCGGCCCCGCCGGGCTGCCTACGACGCGTACCTCAACTCGCGCATGTGGAGCGACAAGCGCAAGCAGTGGTATGCCGCTTGGCTGACCGCCGCCGGCGTGGAGCCTTCGTGCCTGGTTTGCGGTCGACGCTGGACCCTCAAAGCCGGGCACCTGCACCACGCCACCTACGCGCGTCTGGGCATCGAGCCAGTCGAGGACCTGGTGCCCCTGTGCCGTCGGGACCACCAGAGGCTGCACGCCCTCATCGACGCGCACCCGACGTGGAGGCGCTCAGACCGCAGGACGGCAACGGCCGCGATCATCGCCTCCCTGCGGCAAGCCCCTGACGCCCGCGCCGACGACAACCCCACCCGCCCGCACAGTCCTGCTCCGTGACGACCGACGAAGCGCTGGACTTCGGTGAGGATCCGTTCGAGCGGACCTTCGGCCAGCTCCGCGGACCCGTGCACTGGCCATCCCTCACCGAGCACGAAACCCGTGACCGCATGCAGGAGCTCGACGAGTGGGTGCGTCACCTGGTGCGCCGCTTCGCTGTCGAGCCACGCATCATCCCTCCGTGCTGGGCGCAACACGGCGCGCTCATCGAGATCCTCTCCGCGCTCCGCGACCACGAGCGCGCCGACTACGCCGACACCGCCTCCCCCACCGCCGCCATGGACTTCGTCCGCGCCCTCCACGACGCGCAGATCTTCCTCTCCCAGCACGTAGCCAAGACGCAGTGCTCGGTCGCCGGCCACCGCGACGATCTCATCGCGCCATGGCCCAGCGCGAAAGTCTCTGCGCCGCAGTCCGATTGAACGGACACATGGTGTCCCCCGCGGACTGTCCTCCCTCCAGAAGCGCGGGAGCGCCCCGCGCACGGGAGGGCCGCAATGTCAGCCAACGCGCACCCCAGGCCAACGATCGAGCCCACGTCGCACGCCACCGTCGACCAGCTCCTGGCCCTGGCCCGCAACGCGAGCCGCAACGTCGAGGAGCACGACCCGATCGACTACTGGTACCGCCTCGGTCAGCGCAACGCCTACGCGCACGCCATCGGGCAGCTCCTGGCCCCGGTCGTCGGGCACGACCCGTTCGCCATCGCCGAACGCATCACGACCGCACTCGACGCCGGCACCAGCGAGATCACGGACCTCCGCGCAGCGGGATACGCCCACGGGGTCGCGGCGCCCCAGCCGAAGCCGACCATCGAGTGGGTCGGGCCGAAGGCGTTCGACTCCCAGCACCGCATCATCCGCGGCATCGACCGCGACTACGGCATGCGCTGGGGGCCGCGCAGCAACCAGCGGATCTCGCTGCGGCTCGACGGCGACACGGCCAGCCACGGCCTGCTGTACGCCTACGACCCGACGTGGCAGGAGTATGCCGTCCTCTCCCCGAGCGCCTCCCGCGCCGCCGTCGACCGCGCCTTCGCGCACGCCACGGACACCGACATCCACATGTCCATCGAGTCCTTCACCCAGCTCGTCGCCAGCTACAGCGCCGCGCTCGACTCCGCCGACCAGGACACCGTTCACGTCGTCGAGGCGCAGCTGTGAACGTCCGACGACGCTCCGTCGACGTCGAGGAGGTCCGCGCCCGGCACCCACTCCCGGACGTGGTCGCGGCAGCCGGGGTCGAGCTGCACCAGCGCGGGCACGGCTACGTCGGCTGCTGCCCCTTCCACGACGACACGACGCCATCGTTCTCGGTGGACGGCGTTCCGGACCATTTCCATTGCTTCGGCTGCGGCGCCAGCGGGGACGTCATCGACTTCGTCCGCCGCACCCGCAACCTGGGCTTTCTCGAAGCCGTGGCCGAGCTCGACGGGGACCGGTACCGGGAGCGTTCGCTGTCCGTAGTCCGACCTCGACCCCACCTCCGAGCCGTCCCCGAACCGGCCATTGCCGACATCCCCTCTAGCCGCGCGTTCGAGATCAACCAGCAGGCCTGGGAACACTTCGCCACGCCCGTAGGCGCCGGCTTCGCCACGCACTACCTGCAGCACCGCCGCGGCATCGACCTCGACCCGCTCACCCGCGCCTTCGGGGGACAGATCTTCGTCGGCCACGCCACGCACGGCTGGTCGTCCCTGACCGATCACCTCCGCTCCCAGGGCGTCGACGACGACGAGCTCCTCGGCATGGACCTCGCCATGCGCACCCGAGGCGGGCGCCTCATCGACACCTACCGCAACCGAGTCATCATCCCGATCACCAATGAACGGAACCAGATCCGCGGCTTCATCGGACGGGACATCAGCGGCCACCCCGCCGCCCCCAAGTACCGCAACCCGACGCACACGCCCGTGTTCGACAAGTCCCAGGTCCTCTACCGACCGACCCACCGCCCGCACTCCCCCGACGCCCAGGTCCTCGTCGTCGAAGGAGCGCTCGACGCCCTGGCCGTCGCCGCCGCTGCCGCGGCCGTCGAGGCCTCATCGCGCGTCGCGGTCTGCTCCACCAACGGAGTCGCGGTATCGCCCACCCACGTGGACCAGGTCCTGGCGATGACCCACAGGCCGCCGAGGATCGCTTTCGACGGCGACCCGGCCGGGCAGCAAGGCACGACTCGTTGGCTCGACGCCGCCTGCATCGAGCGGCGCGCCCCCGTGCTGGTCAGCCAACTCCCGTCAGGGTCCGATCCTGCCGACTGGCTGGCCGCCCGAGGCCCGAACGGACTGGGCGACCTCTTCGCTCGCCCCAGCAACGCGCACGATCCGGAAGTCCCCAGCACGGTCGTCCCTGGGCGACAGCTGATCCAGCTGCTGCTCGATCGTGTCGACGACCCCATCCGGGATGCCGTCGACACGATCGCTGCGCTCGCTGCTCAGCTGCCACCGACCGAGCGAGCACAGCTCCTGCGCGACTCGACGTCAGAGATGACCCGCCACGGCTGGAACCCGCGCGACGCCTACGCCAAAGCCCTCGAGGACGCGATGCGCCAGCCGCCAACAACTACCCGCGCTACCCCACGTATCCCCGCCACCCCATCCCTGATCTGAACCGGGAGCGTCGAACTGCATGCCATCAATGACACTCCTCGAGACCGCCGCCGCCGAGCTGCAAGCGGCCTCCGACCTCGCCGCGGACCGCGCCCAGGGGAACCCGCTCGACCCGTGGTCAGCCATGGCCGGGACGATCCGGCTCATCGCCTCGGGCCTCGACCCCATGCCACCGACTGCGAACGTTCCCCTGCGGGACCTGCACGCCCACCTGACGTCAGCCGGCGAGGCGCTTGACCAGCTGACTGTTGAAGAGTCGCCCAGCGACCTCGCGTTCTGGCGCGCCCACGTCCTCGACCTCGCAGAGAACGCGCGAGACCTCGACGCGCGACCGCAGAGCACCCTCAAGGCGCGTCACTGATGACGACGACCGCCACTGACCTGCTCGAGAGAGCCCGTCTCACACTCGCCGACCTCCAACGATCCCGTCAGCCAGTATCCATGCAGCAGTGGGAGTCGTTCGACCAGAGCATCTACAGGCTGCTGCACGAGCTCGTGAGCGCACGCGTCGGATGGTCACCCGCCGACGCCCACACCGTCGCGCTGCACAGGGCGTTCCGCGACTATCCCCAGCCGCTCCAGCCCGTAGGCGACCAACCCGACTTCACGCCACGCGAGGCCGCGCGGTTCCTTGGGATCAGCGAAGCCGCAACGAGGAAGAGCATCCGGGCCGGCGCACTGCTGGCAGCCCCCACGGACACCGGCTACCGCATCCCTAGAGGCGAGCTCACGCTCAACGGGCCCGTCCACCCCTCACCGAGCGACGACGACCACTCACTCGCGCGACTCGCGTGCATAGTCGGCGCCCTCACGGACCTGCTCGTCCTCAACAGAATGGACCCCGCCGTCCCCGAGCTGCAGGCAGCGTCGGCGGCGACGATCGCGAAGGAATGCCTCGATGTTGCTGGCGCCGCGGCAACCCAAGTCCTGAGCATGTGCGATCCTGCCATCGCTGACCGACCTCTGGCTATCGCCCAGTACGCGGCGCCCCTGGTCCAGCGGCTGCCGAACGGCACACCCTTGAGTGGGCTGCAGAACGTCGCAGCCCCCTCCCACGCCCGCGAGCTCCTCACCGACGCGGATGGGCTTGATCTCGCGATCCACCAGTGGGCGCAGGCTGTCCGCGCGGAGCTCTGTGCTCGCGTCCCGAGCGTCGAAGTACTCAGAGACGTCAATAGGCAGGGCGTGCATCTCTACGCCGCGCTGGACGCCGTCCTGAGGGCCACGACGCCGACGTCTGCCACGTCAGACCTTCGTGAACACCTCCGACAGTCAGCCCTGGCCCTCCAGGGTGCGGCCCAGGCATGGTCGCAGACCACCACAGGCGCGCCACCCTCGCATGACTACGTCGACGCGTCACGCCACCTCTACTCAAGCCTGGCGTCCATCACCGGGCCGGCTCATCAAGCCTCTTTAGACGCCGAAGCCACGTACCAATCCCTGCTGCGCGGCGCGAGCGTCCTGGCGAGTGTGACACCCACCGCCACGCCATGGGCCAGCCGTTTACTCGACTCCAACGCTCTCTTCGTCCACGCGCGACACGCGAACGCGGACGCCCGACGCCTGGCCGCCACCCTCGGCGGACGCATGGTCACCGCCACGATCTGCGACGTTCCGGACCTTCCAAGCGCCCTTTGGGAAGCCCAAGCAGCCGCCACGCAGGTCGCGCGAGCACTCCCACCCACCGTGCGGCAGAAACCGCGGACGGCCGACGTGGTCTGCACTGCAGACCTGTGAATTGAGGTGCCAAGGCGGCATCGCACCGCATTTGCGGTACGGAAGCCCCAGCGACCATCACACTCGCGGAGGGCGCCCATCCCGCCGCGATCCGGCCGTTGCGCCCATGACACCGCGGGCAGGGCTTGCGTCCGGCCCCTCCGGTCCGGGGTCCCGATCGCCAGAGCAGGGTCGCGTGCGCGAGATGAGTGGGAGCCTCAAGCATCTTTATACATCGAGGAAGTAGGTAGACGTCGAGGACCGCCCGATCAGGCCGGCGTGCCGCTTTGAGGCCGTGCTCTCGGCATGCAAGCATCTCACTTTCAGTCCCCCAGGCCGACCGGCTCCGCGCTGACCGACAGGAATGGCTACTTGCGACTCGTCGACTACCTCGAGACCAACACCCGGAGAATCATCCGAGACCTGTATGAGCTCCAGATCAGTGGCTATGACTCGGACGATCTTGGGCGAGCGTCACGGGACGTGGCCGCTCTCTGGGAGAGGATACTGAAGGCTAGCGACACAAATTGGTCCTCTAGTAACTGCTCCCTGTACTCGATCACTGAAGACCTCAAATCTCGCGGCTGGACTGGACATGCGGCCCTGCACACGGTTCGGCTTTCGGCTAACTCCGACAAGCACGAGGCAACGCCAAACCATGACTTCCAGAGCATTTTCAGGGCAATCGAGGAACTCAGCACGACGGCCGCAACGCTGCCTGCTCACGTTCCGAATATCGTCTCAGTTCTACCCGAACGACTTCGCCGACGTCGCATGGTTTGTGCGGTCTACGAGTTCTTTATCCATGGAGAAAGCCAGTACTCCTTCCTGGCAGCCAAGACCGACGATACATGGCAAACTGTTCGAGAAATAGACGCGTTTCAGGTGCGGAGTAAGCACACTCAGGCGATCGAGGGGGCACTCGCGACACTCGATGACTGGGTCATCAATCCCCCCGAACTTGATGCCCTCAAAACATCTTTGGAAGCCTCCGACCATGAACTGTGGCACATCGCCAGCTTCACCGCCTCATACCAAGACGTCATTGACTTGATGGCCCCCTATCAGCATGACATGGAGTTGCTTCCTGGTCTGCATCGCGAAGACTCGGACCATAATGTCACTGCCAGCCTCGTTGCCGCACGGATCTCGGGTAAGCCCGATTCTTTCCTGACTTCACGTTCGTCCGCCAGGGTGCATTCGCTCCAGGAGAGGGTGACTGCGTTGTTCGACGCAGTATCCGGCGACCTAACGGACTTTCGACTCGACCGCTGCACCTATGCAACTTTCAGCAAGTCGATACCTGGGGCACTTGCCGCTGACGAAGGCTTGGGGATCGTGATCACCCACGATCGCTTGGTGCTAGTCGTGGAGTAGCGCGTGCCAGCTCCGTCGTACCACGACACCCGCGATGGCCGGCGGCCGGGGGGACCGGGGTGGCCATCGCGCCAGCCCGGTCACGGACGAGGCGCGTCTATCCGCCGCGTAGAGGCCGCAGGTGCCTCAACCGCATCCATCAGGTACGGCATCAACGCGCTCAGGGCGACGTCCCATGGCACGCCCCTATCCCTTCAGATCGCAGTTAGGCTCCGCTATGCCTCAATCGATTGGGGAGTAGCACTACAGGGAGTGGGGCATGAGTAGCGACCTAGATGTCCTCCATGAGTACGTCCTAGAGACGATCGGCTCCTCGCCAGCCGAATGGCCGGGAGGCTGGCCGAACGAAGTCGAAGCGGCACTGATCGACGCGGTGTTCTCGGTCCGCGCTCGGTACGGCAGCCGTCAAAAGGCCACGGGGGTGTACGGCGCGGTCACACGCTGGCGGAACTTCAGGACCGAGAAGGCTGACGACCTTAGAGTGCTCGCAGCCGTCGACGAGGCCCACCTTCGGAACTTGACGAACTCTGGAAAGTTGAGCGGCCGTTACAAAGCCACGGTCGTGATGGATGTCGCTCTGGCCTTGAGTTCCATTGGGATCTTGCACGCGAGGGATGTCGCCGCCCGCCTGCCCGAGGCCAAGAGGGCGTACTTGTCCGTGAAGGGATGCGGGCCGGTGACATGGTCGTATTTCCGCATGCTTCTCGGCATTGATGACGTGAAGCCAGATACGTGGCTGATGCGCTTCGTTCAGGACCGGCTTCCGCATGTTCGAAACACAGCCGAAGCGTCTCAACTGGTCACCACCGTCGCATCTCGCCTGAAGGTGAGTTCGACAGCCCTGGATCACGCGATCTGGAGGTATCGCAGGGCCCAGCCCGAGCCCTCTTCAGCCGGCACCTAGGGCTGAGCAAGCCGAAACCAGCGCGCGACTGCCTCGAGTGGCCGGTCAAGTCCCGGGTAGTGGTGTAGCGCTGCGTGATCCGTGGTGATGGGTCAGGCGGTCAGGGCGGGCAGGCCATCAGTTCCGATCTCTGGTTCGGGGGTGGGGACCAGGTTGACGCGTGAGCGGGCCAGGACGTCCAGGCCGAGGTAGCGGCGGCCTTCGGCCCATTCGTCGGTCTGCTCGGCCAGGACGGCCCCGACGAGGCGGACGATGGCTTCACGGTTGGGGCGCCGCTCTCGTCAAGCGGCGTCGGAGTTTGTCTTTGGCAGCGGTGGCTTTTGGGCTTGCAGGTCGCGGATCATGGCTCGGTACACGACGGCAGCGAGGTGGCGTTTCAGGCACCGTCGAGCTTCGGCCGCGCTCTTGCCCTCGGCGCGTTTGCGCGCGAGGTATATGCGCGCGTCTGGGTGCCATCGCGCTTGGGTTCGGGCGATCGTGAACAGGGCACGGTTGAGCTGGCGGTTCCCGCCGCGGCCGCCGCGG
>NZ_JBFUEN010000020.1:0-76962 GCF_056403915.1 Terrabacter sp. P2_E3 | reverse complement strand
TGCGCCGCCCGCAGGCCCGGCACATCCACAGCCCGGCACCGGTGCGCCAGAACTCAGTGGCTTCGCACTTCGGGCACACGAACCCGTCGGGCCAGCGCAGTCCGGCCAGGTAGTCCAGGCAGGACTGGTTGTCCGGGAACCACTCCAGCAGCTGCTGGTAGGTGGACGGGTAGTCCACTCCCCGAACCGGATTCGCGGTCATCCACAGATCCTACTTCACCCAAGCAGATATGCAGAACAGGTGTTCGAACGATTTTCAAGAGGTGCAGCGAATCTGTGGACAACGAATTCGGTTCGCCTGCAGAGCAATCCGACCCTCCGACCGAGAGGCCGATGGTCCGGGGTGTCCTCCGCGGCGTCCGCGCATAGGGTCTCTGCATGGCGCGCAGGAAGCTCACGGTGACCGGCACCCCGGTCGGGGACATCGAGATCGCGGTCGTCACGCCGGTCGGAACGCGCCGGGCCGACCCGCTCCCGCTGCTCGTCGCCCACGACGGGCCGGAGTACTCCCGCCGGGCCCATCTCCTCGCCGTCCTGCGGGCCGCGACGGAGGCCGGGCGCGTCCCGCCGAACCGCGTCGTCCTGCTCGAGCCGGGCCCGCGCAACGAGCGGTACGCCGCCAACCCGCTCTGGGCGGAGGCGCTCACCGAGCACGTGCTCCCGACGGTCGGGACGGCATACGCCATCGACGGGAGGCCGAGCCTCATGGGAGCGAGCCTGGGAGCGCTCGCCTCGCTCCAGGCGGAGTGGTTGCACCCGGGGACGTTCGGAGGACTCTTCCTGCAGTCGGGGTCCTTCTTCCGCAAGCGCGTCGACGACGAGGAGGAGTTCGAGTTCTGGGACCGCGTCACGACCTTCGTGACCAACGTCAGGCGGGTCCGGCGGCGACGCACCGACGCGCACATCGTCATGACGTGCGGCACCGCGGAGGGCAACCTGACGAACAACCGCCAGATGGCGCAGACCCTCGCCGCGAGCGGCCACGACGTGTCGTTCACCGAGCTGCCGGGCCGCCACGACTGGCGCTCGTGGGAGGCGGCCTTCGACCCCTACCTGCTCGACCTGCTCGCCCTTCCGGACACCCGCTGACCGGCGACAGATGCCGCGGTTCCTGCAAGGATCGCAGTCGATGACCCGACCCCCGACGGTAGGAGCAGCACGATGACCGACACCGCACAGCAGGACCAGTCCGCCGCATCGAGCACCTCGTCGACGAGGACGCATCTCGTGGGTCTCCTGCTCGGCGCCGAGGAGGACTGGCCCACCGCCTTCGAGGCGTTGCTCGCGCTCGTCGGACCCATCACGACCGACGACGGCGTCACCCACGAGCTGACGAGCGAGCGCCTCACCATCGAGCCGTTCGACCTGCGCCAGCCGGTGCGCACCGAGCTCGTCATCGACCGCCTCGCCTACTGGTACTACCACCCGCGCGAGTGGCTCAAGAAGGCCGCGCTGATGGACGACACCTACCTGCTCAACAGCCCCTTCACCTTCCAGTCCATGGAGAAGCACAGCGCCTACGTCGCCCTGATGCGCCTCGGGCTCAAGGTCCCCGAGACGTGGCTCGTGCCCTACAAGCACCCCGTCGACAACGTCCGCTGGGCCTACACCTCCGCGAAGTACAACCGCCCGTTCGACCTCAAGGCGATCGCCAACCAGCTCGGCTACCCGATGTACATGAAGCCCTTCGACGGCGGCGGCTGGCGCGGTGTCTCCCGGATCAACGACGAGACGGACCTCGTGAAGGCCTACGACGAGTCCGGCGAGATGCTCATGCACCTGCAGTCGACGATCGAGTACGACCACTTCGCCCGGGCCTTGTCGATCGGTCCCGAGACGATGGTCATGGACTTCCGTCCCGAGCAGCCGATGCACAACCGGTATGCCGTGAGCTACGACTTCCTGTCACCGTCGGCCGGCAAGCAGACCGCGGCCATCAGCCGCATCGTCAACGCGATGTTCGGCTGGGAGTTCAACTCGTGCGAGATGCTCGTCAAGGGTGACGACGTCTATCCGATCGACTACGCCAACGCCTGCCCCGACGTCGCCGTCACATCGCTGCACTACTACTTCCCGTGGGCCATCAAGGCGCTCGTGCGGTGGTCGACCTTCTGCGTCATCACCGGTCGCCGCGGCCCGATGGACCTCGAGATGCGCCGCTACTTCGACGTCGCCGACCGCGACGACCTCACGGACGCGGAGAAGCTCGACGAGTTCCTCGCGATCGCCGACGAGTACTTCGACACGGCCGCCTACTGGTCGTGGTGCGAGCGGTACCTGCCGCACCTCGACGCGGCCGTGCTCGAGTGGGTGCAGTCCGACGTCTTCGCCAACCTGCTCCGGTCGACGGTCGTCACGACCTACCCGGCGCACGAGCGCGACCGGTTCATGGCCCACTTCGGCGGCCTCATCGGCCTGTGGGTCGCGGACGAGAAGGCGCGGCTCGGGCTCTCCTAGCCGAGCGAGCCACCGATGCCCGCGACGAGGTTGATCGTCGCGGCGATGACGATGGTGCCGTAGAGGTAGGCGAGCAGCGTGTGCCCGAGCACGACCCGGCGCACGTCCGAGCTCTTGAGGTCGGTGTCCGACACCTGGTAGGCCATGCCGAGGTTGAAGGAGAAGTAGGCGAAGTCCGAGAACGTCGGGTCCTCGTCCTGGTTGAAGTCGATGGGTGGGCGCGGGCTCGCGTAGTAGACGCGGGCGTAGCGCAGCACGTAGACGGTGTGGACGCAGAGCCAGCCGACCGCGACCGCGCCGACCCCGACGACCGCGTCGACGACCTCGGCGCCGCCCAGGGCGCGCCCCCCGACGAGGAGGATCGTCACGCCGGCGAGGCTGGCCAGCCCGACGAAGATGACGACGACGTCGTACCAGGCGGCGTCGCCGTCGCGACCCTGCACCTTCTCCCGTGTCGCGGGAGCGTCGTGGCCGAGGATGTGGATGAGCAGCGGCGCGGCGAAGGCGAGCCCGGCGACGACGAAGCCGGAGAGCCCGTGGACGAGGAACCCGTGCGCGGGCCCCAGCGGCACGAGGAACCCCGCGAGCACCCCGACGAGGACGGCGAGCGCGAGACGACGTCGGATGGTGGGCACCTTCGGAGGCTACCGCCGGGCGGGGCCTCGAGGCTGGACGCCGGCTGGTGGTGCGCTGGTGGTCGGCTGGGTGCCCGGTCGGGGTATGTCTACGGCTGGCCTCGCTCGACGGCCGCCCCCTCACGCCCCGAGCCCTAGGATCCCCACCATGTCCGACACGCCCAGCGCTCGTCGCAGCCTCACCGTCGTCTACAACCCGGTCAAGGTCGACGACCTCGTCGCCACCCAGGAGCTCGTGGCCAAGGCCGCGGCCCGGCACGGCTGGGAGGACCCCTCGTGGATCGAGACGACCGAGCAGGAGACCGGCGAGAAGCAGGGCCGCGAGGCGGTGCGCGCCGGCTCCGACGTCGTCGCCTCGCTCGGCGGTGACGGCACCGTCCGCGCGGTCGCCTCGGCGCTCGTCGGCACCGACGTCGCGCTCGGTCTGCTCCCCGGCGGCACGGGCAACCTCCTCGCCCGCAACCTCGGCCTGCCCGTCGACTCCCTCGAGGACGCCGTCGAGGCGATGCTCGGTGGCACCGACCGCCGGATCGACGTGGGCCTCATGCGTGTCGCCGACGCGGCGATCGAGCCGCGGGAGAGCCACGGCACGCACGACGGCGGGTCGAAGGTCGACGACGACGAGGAGGTCTTCCTCGTCATGGCCGGCCTCGGCCTCGACGGCCAGGTCATGGCCGGCACCAACGAGAAGGTCAAGGCCGCCGTAGGCTGGGTCGCCTACGTCTTCAGCGCGCTGCGCCAGGTCTTCAGCCGCGGCTTCCGCGTCGACGTCGCCTCGAGGGGCGGCTCCGGCGTGACGGGCGAGAGCGGCGACCACGAGCGCGACCACGACGAGCACAGCGGGTCGGTGAGCCGGCACGCGCGCACCGTCGTCGTCGGCAACTGCGGCACCCTCCAGGGCGGCATCGAGCTGATGCCCGAGGCGAAAATCGACGACGGCATCCTCGACGCCGTCGTCGTCGCGCCCCAGGGCGCCCTCGGCTGGATCTCCGTCATCTCCGACGTCGTGACCCGGCACCGCGCCGGTCACGGCCGGCTCGACCGCTTCCGCGGCCGCGAGTTCACCGTGACCGCGGGCCGACCCGTCGAGGCGGAGATCGACGGCGACCCGATCGGCGAGCACGTCTCGCTCGGCATCCGCATCCTCCCCGACTCCCTGGTGGTCCGGGTTGGCTGAGCGACGTCCTGACGGCCGGCGACCCGCGGGTCGCGGCCGCCGCCTGCTCAAGGCCGTCGGGTTCGGGCTCGCCTTCGCGGTCCCCGTCACGGCCCTCGCGTTCGTCGTGCGCGAGAAGTTCCTCCCCGTCATCGAGCTCGACGAGCGGCTCATCGTCGCGGCGACCGACATCACCCGCGACAACCCGTGGCTCAAGACCGTCCTGCTCGTCTGGCAGGAGGCCACTCAGCCGAAGTGGGTCTACATCGTCGCGTCGGCCGTGTGCCTCGTCGTGTGGCGCCGCCACCGTGAGCTCGCGACCCGGTGCCTCTGGGCCTTCCTCACGATGATGGTCGCCTGGAACCTCCAGCTCGTCCTCAAGGAGGTCGTCAGGCGGGCCCGCCCCGTCGTCAGCGACCCCGTCTCGCACGCCCCCGGCTACAGCTTCCCCTCGGGCCACGTCGCCAACGCCGCGGCCATCGCGACGGTGATGACGTTGCTGCTCTGGCCGTTGCTGTCGCCGGTCGCCCGCCGCTGGCTCGTGGCCGGCCTGACGGCATACGTCGTCCTGACGGCCCTCGACCGCGTCTTCCTCGGCGTGCACTACCCCTCAGACGTCCTGGCCGGGATCCTCTTCGGCATCGGCCTGGGCACGGCGTCCTACGTCGGCTACCTCGGGTGGAACCCCCAGAGTCCGGACGAGTCCCCTCCGCCGGAGGGGGACGTCGGGCCCGAGTCATCGAAAGGCAGCACGTGAACCACACCTTCATCCACCGTTACGAGATCGACTCGTCGCGACCGACCGTGGGGTCGGCGCTCCGTGACATCGCGCTGCGGGTCCTCGCCCCCGCCGTGGTGCTCTTCGGTCTCATCGTCGGGCTCGGCTTCCTCATCGTCGGCCCCCTCAAGGACCTCCCGTGGGAGAACGACCTGAGCAAGTCCGTCGCCGCCGGCCGCACCGCGACGATGAACTCGATCACCGCGGTCTGGTCGCACATCGGCAACACCGAGATCGTCATCGGCGTCTGCGTCGTCGTCGTGGCCCTCGTGTGGTGGCGCACCAAGCAGTGGTGGTATGCCGTCATCCCCGCCATCGCGATCGCCGCTCAGGCGAGTGTCTTCGTCGCCGCGACGACCCTCACCGACCGCAAGCGCCCGACGGTGGAGCACCTCGACCCGGCGCCCCCGACGTCGAGCTACCCCAGCGGACACATGGGCGCCTCCACCGCGCTCTACCTGACCTTCGCGCTCATGGCCCAGCGCATCGAGACGGTGTGGCTGCGCCGCGTCGTGACCGTGGTCTGCGCGATCGTGCCGCTCCTCGTCGGCTACGCCCGGCTCTACCGCGGCATGCACCACCTCGTCGACATCCTCGTCGGGATGGTCAACGGCATCGTGTGCGCGCTGCTCGCGTGGAACTACCTGCGCCGTCGGAAGACCGGTGACCGCGCGGCCTCCGCCGTGCGCGAGGCCGTCTCGCGCTGACGCGACCTCGACCCGCGAACGGCGATGGCCGGGAACCCGAATCGGGCTCCCGGCCATCGCCGTTCGCGTTCCCTCGGCGCTCTAGCCCGGGGACATCTGCGACCGGTGCAGCCGCCACCCGAGGATGAGGATCATGCCGCGGCGGGGCGTCGTCTGCGGGTCGACGACGGGTCGCTGGGCGCGCCGGGTCCGGCGACCGAGGTCGGCGGTGCGCTGGCGGGCGATGGCCTCGTTCAGGTACGTGTTCATGGTGTCCTCCTGCACTCGTGATGCGTGAACACACAGAGCGGCAGGAGGCGCCGGTGATGCACCCGCCACGGAAACGGCCCCGAGTGCCCGGAAATGTCCGGGCACTCGGGGCCGTCTCGACAGTGCGCGTCAGGCGCCGCGGCTCACACGTCGGCGTGCCGGGCACGTCCGAAGCAGTAGACCCCGAAGGCGATGAGGCCGAGCGCGACGAGGGCGAGCAGCACCGGACCGCCCGGGGCTCCGAGCAGGTTGCGCAGTGCACCGTCGAGGCCGCGGGCCTCGCTGGGCTTGTGCCGCACGGCAGCGAGGACGAAGAGGCCTCCGACGATGGCCAGGGCGATGCCCTTGGCGATGTATCCGACGCGTCCGGCCTTGACGATCCACTCACCCGGGTGGGTCTCGAGGTCCTGGAGGAACTTCTTCTTCCAGCCCTTGACGACGTGGTAGACGCCGACGCCGATGACGGCCAGGCCGAGGAGGGCGACGAGCCACTGGCCGGCCGGCTGCTTCATGAGCGTCGCGGTGAAGTCGGTCGTCTGGCTCTTGCTCGACGAGCCGCTGCCGCTCGCGAACCGGAACGCGGTCCACGCCAGTGCGAGGTAGACGACGGCCTTGCCGGCCGCCTTGAGGCGGTCGCTCGTCTCCCAGCCTCCCGAGATGGCCTCCGTGACCTGCCAGAGCGCGAGGCCGAGCCACGCGATGACGGCGACCCAGAGCAGGAAGAGTCCGAACCCGTTGTCGGCCATCGAGCCCAGGGCGCCGGACTGGTCGGCGCTCGTGCCCTTCGAGCCGAAGGCGAGTCGCAGGGCGATCGCGCCGATGATGATGTGGAGCACGCCGTTGACGGCGTAGCCGATGCGCGCTGCCGTCTCGAGCGCCGGGTGGTCACCCGCGCGCGCTGAGGCGGCCTTGACGTCTGTGGAGTCCATGCACGTGATCCTGTCGGTAGAGGGGTCCCCGATGGGCCACTGGGGAACATACCCACGTCGGGCAGGGAATTGGCACGTCGGACGCGGCCTTCTCGGGCGGAGGCGTCAGACGAGGCGCAGGTGTCGACGGCGGCCGTGGTGGCGCGCCGTGCGCCGGCTCCCGGTGGGGCTGGTCACCGGCTCCGGCTCGGGTTCCGGGTGCCGGAGCCGGGCGAGCTCGGCCCGGCGTGCGAGGTCGGCCTCGCGCTGCGCGAGGAGGGCACTGACGATGTGCGGTGAGAGCATGGTGGGGATCCTTGGAGGTCGCTGTCGTGCTGACCTCTCCACCGTCGGTCTGAGGCCCGCCCCGCCACATCGGAAGGATGGCGTATGCCGTCCCTCCGGGTGCCTCAGATCCGTGGCCGTCCTGCTCGAACCCCGCTCAGGCGAGGTCGAGCACGCGGCGGATCTCGGGCCACGCGCGCTCGCCGAGCTCGCGGTCGGCCGCCTCGGTGCCGCCCCGGGCCATCCGCTGGCCGCCGTCGGGGACGGGCTCACCCGGCAGGACGACGCGGTGCCCGGCCCGGGGGTGGGTCACGAGTGTCGTGGGCAGGTCGAGGGCGCGTCGCCGGGCCTGCACGGCCTCGGCGTGGGTCACCGACGGCCAGACCCGGTCGTCACCGCCGGCCACGAGCAGCACGTCGCCGAAGAAGCGCTCGACGGGGATGGTCGCGGCCGCGACCCGGTCGGCGGCGGCGCGGAGGCTCTGGGCGTAGACGGGGGCGAAGGCCGGAGGGTCACCGGCCGGCTCGGCCGTGTCGTCGTAGGGCACGAACGGGAGCGGCTCACCGGCCCGCGACCACGACGAGTGCTGCGGGCGCAGCTCGCCGTCCGGTCCGGTACCGACGTTGGCCCACACGACGTGGCTCGGCGCGAGCGCGACGACGGCGTCGACGGCCGGGTCGTCCGCGGCATACGCGAGGAAGGCCTCGGCCGTCTTCGAGACGCCCAGGAGCACGACGCGGTCACAGCGCTCGCCGAGCGAGGCGACGGCCGGCGCGAAGGCCTCGAGGGGGTACTCCCAGATGCCGGCCGGCTGCCCCTCGCCGCCGAACCAGCGGTAGGTCAGGGCGGCGGTGACGCCGGCGCCGGCGAGCAGCCGCGCCCGGTCACGCTCGACGCGGCCGCTCGATCCCGACAGCACGAGCACCCCCGTGCCGTTGCCGCCGTCGGCAGGTGCGACGAGGACGCCGTCGTGGTCGTAGGGGTGGGCGCGCAGGGTCACGGGTCAGCCGCCCAGGCGCTCGAAGGCCATCACGGTGAGGACGGCAGCGCCGGCCTCGTCGCTCGCCGCGAGGTCGACGGCGGCCGTGATGCCCCAGTCCAAGCCGCCGTCGGGGTCGACGACGACCTGGCGCAGCCGCCACTCGGTGGGCGTCCGCTCGACCTGGAGGAGCGCCGGTGAGCGCGCCCCCTGGTCGGTCGCGATGGCGTCGTGGTCGTCGTAGTAGGCGCCGAGCGCGTCGTTCCACGCCTGCGCGTCCATGACGACCTTCTGCGGTGGGTCGGTGAGCTCGGCGACGCGGGCCTCGAGCTCGCCGAGCGCCTCCCACTCGTCGCGGGAGGCGAGCTCGACCCGGTGGAACATCGCGTTGCGGATCATCACGGTGAACGCCCGCTCGTTCCCGGTGATCGGCCGCGCCGGCGGGGCGATGTCGGTCTGGGCGAGCACGGCGTCGCTCGGGTTGACGAGGTCCTCCCACTCGTCGAGCAGGCTGGAGTCGGTCTGGCGCACGAGCTCACCGAGCCACTCGATGACGTCCTCGAGCTCCTCGGTGCGGTTGCCCTCGGGGATGGTGTGGCGCAGCGTGCGGTAGGCGTCGGTGAGGTAGCGCAGGACGAGCCCCTCGGACCGGGACAGGCCGTAGTAGGAGACGAACTCGTTGAACGTCATACCGCGCTCGTACATCTCGCGGACGACGGACTTGGGCGAGAGGGCGTCCTGCGAGATCCACGGGTGGCTCTGGCGGTAGGCCGTGAGGGTCACCTCGAGCAGCTCGGCGAGCGGCTTGGGCCAGGAGACCTCCTCGAGGCGCTCCATCCGCTCCTCGTACTCGACGCCGTCGAGCTTCATCGCCGCGACGGCCTCGCCGCGCGCCTTGAACTCCTGCGCCCACAGCACCTGCCGCGGGTCCTCGAGGATCGCCTCGATGACCGAGACGAGGTCCTTGGCGTAGGTGTCGCTCTCGGGGTCGAGGGTGTCCATGACGGCGAGCGCGAAGGGGGCGAGCGGCTGGTTGAGGGCGAAGTCGCGCTGGAGGTCGATGGTCAGCGCGTGCCGTCGGCCGGAGTCCTCGACGGTGGCGAGGCGCTCGACGACACCGGACGTGATGAGCTCCTTGGCCAGCACGAGCGCGTGCCGCTGGAGCCGCCGCTGGTCCTTGGCCTCGTGGTGGTTGTCGGAGAGCAGGCGTGCGGCGTGGGCGACCGGGTTGCCTTCTCGCGCAAGGATGTTGACGAGCATCGAGTGCGAGACCTTCATCCGCGGCTGCAGCGGCTCGGGCTCGGCGACGATGAGCCGATCGAACGTCTCCTCCGACCAGTTGACGAAGCCGTCGGGCGCCTTCTTGCGCTGGATCTTCTTCTGCTTCTTGGGGTCGTCGCCGGCCTTCTCGACGGCGCGGAGGTTCTCGACGACGTGGTCGGGGGCCTGGGCGACGACCCAGCCGCGGGCGTCGAAGCCGGCCCGGCCGGCCCGGCCGACGATCTGGTGGAACTCACGTGCCTTGAGCAGGCGCTGCTTCGTGCCGTCGAACTTCGTCAGCCCGGTGAGCAGCACGGTGCGGATCGGCACGTTGATGCCGACGCCGAGCGTGTCGGTGCCGCAGATGACCTTGAGCAGCCCGTCCTGCGCGAGCTGCTCGACGAGGCGGCGGTACTTCGGCAGCATGCCCGCGTGGTGCACCCCGATGCCGTGCCGGACGAGGCGGGACAGGGTGCGTCCGAAGCCCGCCCCGAACCGGAAGCCACCGATGCGCTCGGCGATCGCCTCGCGCTCCTCGCGCGTCGTGATCTTGACGGCCATGAGGCTCTGGGCGCGCTCGAGGGCGGCCGCTTGCGTGAAGTGGACGACGTAGACGGGCGCGCGGTCCTTCTCGAGGAGCTCCTCGATGGTCTCGTGGAGGGGGGTGACGGCATACGAGAACTCGAGGGGGACGGGACGCTCGGTGCCGCTGATGACGGCCGTGGAGCGGCCGGTGCGCCGGGTCAGGTCGTCCCTGAACATCGTGACGTCGCCGAGCGTCGCCGACATGAGGACGAACTGCGCCTGAGGCAGCTCGATGATCGGCACCTGCCACGCCCACCCGCGGTCGGGCTCGGAGTAGAAGTGGAACTCGTCCATGACGACGAGACCGACGTCAGCCGAGCTGCCCTCTCGCAGAGCGAGGTTCGCGAGAATCTCGGCGGTGCAGCAGATGATCGGGGCGTCGGCGTTGACCGAAGCGTCGCCGGTGATCATGCCGACGTTGTCGGCGCCGAACTGCTCGCAGAGGGCGAAGAACTTCTCGGAGACGAGCGCCTTGATGGGTGCCGTGTAGAAGGAGACGCGGTCGTCGGCGAGGGCGGTGAGGTGGGCGGCCGTCGCGACGAGCGACTTCCCCGAGCCGGTCGGCGTCGCCAGGATGAGGTTGCTGCCGCTGAGGATCTCGAGGAACGCCTCCTCCTGGTGCGGGTAGAGGGTGAGGCCACGCTCGGTCGTCCACTCGGTGAAGACCTCGTAGAGGCCGTCGGGATCGGGGTCCCGCGGGATGCGCTCGCTGAGGTTCTTCGTCACCACGCGAGTATGCCGCCGGGCCGGGACGTGTGCCGAATCGTCGGTATGCACCGGGCCGGTGGTGTCGCGCCCTTGGGAACGAGCTGCCGCCGCGCCCCGGCTGACGTCCGGCTGGTCAGGTATCCCGGTCCGAGCGAACTGAGCGGGCGAGAGCAGCGGCCTCACCACGGTTGCTCACGCCGAGCTTGGCGATCACGTTGCCGACGTGCACGCTGGCGGTCTTCTCGGTGATGAACAGGGCGGAGGCGATGGCTCGGTTCGTCGCTCCGCGAGCGACGTGGTCGAGCACCTCGCGCTCGCGCGGCGTCAGCCGGTCGAGGGGTCCGGGTCCGTCGACGTCGAGCGGCAGTTGCACCCGGAACCGCCTTGCCGCCACCGCGGCCTGGCTCTCGATCCAGCGGGATCCCATCTCGTGGGCCTCGTGCCAGACTGCGGAGAGAGTGGCCTTGCCCGCGTCGCGTTCTCCGTGTGTCAGCTGAGCGCGTGCCAGCTCGAAGCGTGGGCGGAGCGAGGTGTAGCGGCCGAAGCGCACCGCGAGATCGACGGCAGCGTGCCACTGCGGGATGGCCGACTGCCCCGACATCTGGGCCTCGAACGCCTCCGCGATGGCCAGGTGCATCCCGTCCCAGGTGCGCCCCCATTCCGGGGTGACGCGCTGCCGGGCGAAGTCCAGCGACACTCCGGCCGCCGCGGCGAGCGGCCGGGCCGGGCGTTCCGCGGAGGGGCCGGCGAGAACGAGTGCCCGGTAGGCGTAGTCGGCGGCGAGGGCGTGCTCCAGGGGAGAGTCCCGGGGGGTGACCACCTGCATCATGGCCTCGGCCGCGTCCAGGGCGCCCTCGGGATCCGACAGGCCTTCGCAGATCTCGATGAGGCGCGGAGAGTGCTCGACGCCCGGCAGGTTGGAGTGGTCGGCGAACGCCTCCTCCTCGACGGCCAGCGCGCCACGCATGTCGCCGCGGGCCAGGCACAGGATCGACCGTGACCACCGCAACCGGAACTCGACCCTGGCGGGAACGCAGTAGGTCTCGAAGAGGGCCTCTGCTTCTGAGATGCGTCCCTGCTGGACCAGGATCTCCAGCTCCTGCTCGGCGCCCAGGGCGACATATCTCGGCAGCCCGGCCCGCTCTGCGGTTTCGCGCACCCAGCGGGCGATCTGGACAGCCTCGTCGATCGCGCCATAGGCCCAGAGGAAGAAAGCGCGGTCGCCAGAGGCCTCGAGGGCGGCGCCGAGCTCGTCCGCGCGTTTGGCCTCGCGCACCGCCTTCCGGTACACCTCCAAGGCCTCGCCACACCGGCCGAGAAGCCAGAGCGGCTCGGCCAGCTCCCACAGGGCCTCGGTGACGAGATCGTCCGCTCCGATCGCCCGAGCGACGTCGAGGGCCCGTGTCGCGAAGTCGAGTGCTTCCGTGTACCGGCCGACACGGCACCCGTGGAACGTGGATGCGATGAGCGCGTCGGCAAGCTCGCGGGTCGCCGTGGTCCCGGCCAGCGCGATGGCGCGATCGAGGGACTCTCGTCGGCTCGGAAGTCCCGGCACTTCGATCCAATTGTTCCCGACGGCGGTGTAGACGCGGCATGCCGCCAGGGGGTCACCGTCGGGGTCGAGCAGGTCGACCGCCAGACGCAGGAGGTCGTGCACCCGGTCACGGACCCCCTCGTTGGCCAGGACGCGTGCGGCCAGGCGCGGAAGGTCAGCCTTGGCGAGACCGGTGCGCGCGCCGGCGTCCGGGACCCGGTCCCAGAGGCTGAGAGCACGCTCGAAGTGGTCGGCGGCCGCGGCCGAGCCGTACTGCCTACCGGCGACACCGGCCCACACCGACGCCTCGAGGGCGAGGGGCCAGTCGCATGCGCCCATGGCGTGCAGGGCGAGGGAGGCTCCGTACTGCCACCGGCGCTCGGTCGACCCGGACTCGACCCGACCGCGGAGAGCCCTGGCGTAGGCGGCATGCATCTCGACGACCTCCCCGGGCAGCAGGTCGTCGTGGACCGACTCCCGGATCAGCGCGTGGCGAAACGCAAACAGCTCGCCGCGACGGACGACGACCTTGCGCTCGATCATCTCGTGCACCGCGCCTGCGAAGGCCACCTGGTCGAGCCTGGCCGCGTCCTCCAGGATCTCGAGGTCGATGCGGCTGCCTCCGACCGAGGCCAGGCGGCTGAGCTGTGCCGCGGGCTGCGAAAGCCTCTCAACGTGCCGGAGCAGCAGGTCGTGGAGGAGACGGGGAACGCCGGGATCGTCAGCGGACAGCAGCTCTTCCACGTAGAGCGGGTTCCCGTCGGAGCGGGCCACCAGCGAGGTCAGCTCCTCACCGTCCACGGCACGGCCCGACCGTCGCAGGGCGAGTTCGCGCACGTCGTGCGCGGCGAGGCCCTCGAGGTTCACGCGCACGGATCGCGGGCTCCGAGTGAGCTCGACCAAAGGGGCTCGGAGCGGATGTTCACTGGTGACCTCATCGGCCCGGAAGGTCAGGACGAGGAGGAGCGGCGCCCGGCAGGTGCGGAGCGCTGCCAGGGCGAAGTCCCGCACCGAGGCATCTGCCCAGTGAAGGTCCTCGATGACGAGCACGATCGGGGTCCCACGGCCCAGGATCTCCGTGGCTTCGAGGAGAGACTCAAGTGAGGGGGACGTCGACCGCGCCTCCGACGCCAACCAGGCCAGGCGTGGCGCCGTGGCGGCCTCGGGTGACCGGAGGTTGTAGAGGTCCCGGAGTGCCTCGACCACCGGACCGAACGGGAGCCCCGTGGCCAGGTCCAGGCAGTGTCCGACCGCACAGCTCACGCCCATCTCCCGGCATCGCTCGGCGAGGCTCTCGACCAGAGTCGTCTTGCCGATGCCGGCGTCACCCCCGATGAGAAGTGCGCGGGCATGGGGGACATCCGCGTCGGCGTCGCCCACGACCGCATCGAGCAGTTCGTCGGCGGCGCCGATCTGCTCGTCCCTCCCGACGGGTGCTGTGTGCTCTGACGATGTGCCCATCCGCGACTCCGTGACCGAGGACGTCGTGGTGCCCTCCGACCCGTCTTCCAGCGTAGGAGCGGACGCGCGTCGTGTTCACAGGACGGCGGAAGCCGCGTTGTTGAGGATCAGGACGATGGTGTTGTGCACGCGCGGCAGGTGGCTGGCTGCGTACTCGTCCTTCAGCTCCTTCAGCTCCGTCAGCACGGCGGTGTCCGTGTCGAGCCGGGGTGCGAGCACGTGGAGGTGGGGTCTGGGGTCGGGAAGGGGGATGGGCATCCCGGCGGCCGACCCCGCGGCCGCGGAAACGGCCGGCAGTGAGAGGGCGGTGGCCGAGACGACGGCGACGAGTCGATGGCGAGCGGGCATGGCGTGCTCCTGGAACAGATGCGGCGGACCTTCCGCCGACCACTCCACGATCGGCCCGGGGCGCACCCACCCACATCGGCACTTCTCCCAGACCTCGCACCGGTGATGCCTACGTCTCGCGCGGCCACTCTCAGCGGTCCGAACGTCCTGCTCGGTCGGGGACGAGCAGGAGGACGACGGCGCCGACGAGCGCACCGAGCACCGTCTCGAAGAGGCGGTCGCGCAGCAGCGGACCCGCCGGGGCGGTGTGGACGAGCTGGCCCATCATCAGGGCGAGCGGGGTGATGAAGAGGAGCGCCACGGCGTAGTTGCGCCCGACGACGAGCTCGGTGAGCACCTGCAGCACGACGATGACCAGAACCGCCCAGACCCCCTGCGGTCCCCACGCGAGGATGGGCGCCGCCACGGCGAGGCCGAGGACCGTGCCGACGACGCGGTGCACGCCGCGGGTGAGGCGGGACGTGAGGTCCGGACCCGACAGCACGGTCACGGCAGCGACCATGGCCCAGTAGGGGTGCTGCCAGCCGAGCCCGGTCGCGACCGCCCCGGCGACGAGGAGCGCGACGACGTGCCGGACGAGGTGGGCGCGGGCCCCGGGTGCCTCGAGCGCGTCGCGGAAGCGCGGTGCGGGCAGCTGCGGCCGGTGCCAGCGGTCGCGGTGCCCGAGTGCCCCGACGTGGGCGATGACGAGCGACACGAGCACGCTCGCCGCGGCGACGCCGGCCGCGACCGGGACGGTCGTCGGGACGGCAGGGACCATGGCGCAGACGGCGAAGGCGAAGACGAGGAAGAGTGGCCCCGGTGGGTGCCACCGGTAGGCGTCCGAGGTGAGCGAACCGGCAGCTGCGAGGAGCGCGCCGAGGACCACGACGAGCCAGCGCGAGGCTGGTGCGAGCGACACGACGACGCCGAGTGTGACTGCGAGAGTGAGGAACCCGCCGGCCACGACCTGCATCCCGGCACGCTCGGGGCGGGTGTGGTTGCGTCCGTAGAGCGACGTGAAGGCACCGAAGGCGGCGTACGGCGTCCACTCGACGCGACCCACCAGCACGAGCACGAGCAGCGGCACGAGGACCGACAGCCCGGCGCGGAGCGCGACCCGGTGGGCGCCGCCGTGCGGTCCCCACCGCAGCAGTCCCTGCGAGGGCGGTCGGGGTGGGGGCTGGTTCATCGGTCTCCACTGTAGGACTCGCCCGAATCCGGGTAGGACTACCCATCGACGCGGCCCACCCGGAGGGCGCAGAATCGCGCTGACCGGGCAGGCCGCCCGGTCTCTCCAGGGGAACAGGGGAACACCACATGAAGAAGCCAGCAGTCGCCGCTGCCCTCGCGGCCGCGGCGGTCGCCCTCACCGGAGCGCTCGCGAGCGCGCCCGCGCAGGCCGTCACGACGGGCGCGAGCGCCCGCAACGTCATCGCCAAGGACTTCCCGGACCCGGGCTTCGCGAAGTTCACGACGCGCGCCCAGGGCACGAAGTACTACCTGTACGCGACGGGTGGCGGCTTCCGGGTCGCTCGCTCGGCCTCGCCCGGCTCGGGCTTCGCGGTCGTCGGCAACTCGATGAACGCCCGTCCGGCCTGGACCTTCGAGGCGACCGACAGCTCGCCCGCGCAGCTGTGGGCCCCACACGTCTTCCAGACCGCGACGACGCCCGGCTCCGAGCGCTTCACGATGTACTTCGCCGCCCGCCGCGAGGCCCCCGGCACGGCGAACCACAACAAGCACTGCATCGGGGCGGCGCGCTCGTCGTCGCCCACGGGCCCGTTCAGCCCGGTCTCGACGCCCCTCATCTGCCCGCCTGCCGGCTACTCCGAGGCCATCGACCCGGTCGAGTACCGCACCCGCTACGGCAACCGCTACCTCGTCTACAAGATCGGCAACTACAGCCCGCGCCGCTTCCAGATCATGGCCGTGCGCGTCGACAACTCGGCCGGCACGACGCTGGCCGGCTCGCCGAAGGTCGTCCTCAGCGCGAGCCGCATCGGCTCGGCCGTCGCGGAGGCGCCCGACGTCTACCGCGACTCCGCCGGCAAGGTGCACCTCTTCGTGTCGCGCAACGGCTACAAGGACTGCAACTACGCCACGCAGGTCTGGTCGGGCAACGACCTCTTCGCCCTCGGCAACCCGCGCTGGGTCGGCGGCATGGGCATCTCGACGACCGACCGCTTCTGCGGTCCCGGCGGCGCCGAGGTGATCAACGACGGTGGTGTGCTCCGCGTCGCCTTCCACGTGCGCAAGAGCTACGACCCGCTCGTCCGGCCGGCGTGGACCGGCGTGCTCAAGTGGAGCGGCGGCAACCCGTACCTCTCCTGAGGCCCGGCGCCGTGCGTGGCGCGCCCGCGTGACGGCCCACCGGACGGCATACGTGCACGTATGCCGTCCGGCGGGCCTTGTGGTGTCGGCAGGGGATGGCAGGCTGACCCCGATGGCGAAGGGCAAGCGGGCCGACGTGCTCGACCGATTCTCTCCGGCGACCGCAGAGTGGTTCCGGAGCAGCTTCAGCGCGCCCACGACCGCCCAGGCCGGCGCGTGGGACGCGATCAGCTCGGGCCACCACACTGTCGTCGTCGCCCCGACGGGCTCCGGCAAGACCCTGTCGGCCTTCCTCTGGGCCATCGACCGGATGGCGAGCCAGCCGGTCCCCGAGGAGCGGCTCGAGCGGTGCCGTGTCCTCTACGTCTCGCCGATGAAGGCGCTCGCGGTCGACGTCGAGCGCAACCTCCGCGCGCCCCTCGTCGGCATCGGCCACGCCGCGACGCGGCTCGAGCTGGCGCCGCCCGACATCACCGTCAGCGTCCGCTCGGGCGACACCCCGGCCAACGAGCGCCGGGCCTTCGCCCGCACGCCCACCGACATCCTCATCACGACCCCCGAGTCGCTCTTCCTCATGCTCACCTCGACGGTGCGCGAGGCGCTCAAGGGCATCGAGACGGTCATCATCGACGAGGTCCACGCGGTCGCGGGCACCAAGCGCGGCGCCCACCTCGCCCTCAGCCTCGAGCGCCTCGACGCGATCCTGCCCACCCCCGCCCAGCGGGTCGGCCTGTCGGCGACGGTGCGTCCCGTCGAGGAGGTCGCGCGCTACCTCGCGGGCGGTCGCCCGGTCGAGATCGTCCAGCCGGAGTCGACGAAGCAGTGGGACCTCGAGGTCGTCGTGCCGGTCCCCGACATGGGCGAGCTGGGCGGCGCGCCGGCCGAGATATCACCCGGCGTGCCCGACCTCTCGGGTCCGGCCGCGGGCCAGGCGCCACAGGCGAGCATCTGGCCGCACGTCGAGGAGCGCATCGTCGACCTCATCGCCGAGCACCGCTCGACGATCGTCTTCTCCAACTCGCGCCGCCTCGCCGAGCGGCTCACCTCGCGCCTCAACGAGATCTGGGAGGAGCGGCTCGCCGAGCAGGAGGACCTCCCGGTCCCCAGCTTCGCTGCCCTCTCGACGCGGCCGCCCGCACAGGTCATGGCCCAGGCGGGGGTCTCTCGCGGGGCGCCGGCGGTGCTCGCCCGCGCCCACCACGGGTCGGTGAGCAAGGAGCACCGGGCCACCATCGAGGAGGACCTCAAGGCCGGGCGCCTCCCCGCCGTCGTCGCGACGAGCAGCCTCGAGCTCGGCATCGACATGGGCGCCGTCGACCTCGTCATCCAGGTCGAGAGCCCGCCGTCGGTGGCGAGCGGCCTCCAGCGCGTGGGTCGGGCGGGCCACCAGGTGGGTGCCGTCAGCCAGGGCGTCATGTTCCCGAAGTTCCGCGGCGACCTCGTGCAGACCGCCGTCGTCGTCGAGCGCATGCGCGCCGGCGCCATCGAGTCCCTGCGCGTCCCGGCCAACCCCGTCGACGTGCTGGCCCAGCAGGTCGTCGCGATGTGCGCCATGGACGACTGGACCGTCGCCGACGTCGAGGCGCTCGTGCACCGCACGGCGAGCTTCGCCTCCCTCCCGCGCTCGGTCCTCGAGGCGACGCTCGACATGCTCGCCGGCCGCTACCCGTCCGACGAGTTCGCCGAGCTGCGCCCGCGCATCGTCTGGGACCGCGTCACCGACACGCTCTCCGGCCGCCGGGGCGCCCAGCGCCTCGCCGTCACGAGCGGCGGCACCATCCCCGACCGGGGGTTGTATGCCGTGTTCCTCGCGTCCGGTGAGGGGCCCGGTCGTCGGGTCGGCGAGCTCGACGAGGAGATGGTCTACGAGTCGCGGGTCGGCGACGTCTTCACCCTCGGCACGTCGACGTGGCGCATCGAGGACATCACCCACGACCGCGTCCTCGTCACCCCCGCGCCGGGACAGGCGGGCAAGCTGCCCTTCTGGAAGGGCGACCAGCAGGGCCGGCCGGCCGAGCTGGGGCGCGCCCTCGGCGGGTTCGTCCGCGAGATCGGGGGCCTGACGCCCGAGCGGGCCCGCGCGCGGGTCACCGCCGCCGGGCTCGACGAGTGGGCCGCCGACAACCTCATCGGCTACCTCACGGAGCAGAAGGAGGCGACGCGGCACGTCCCCGACGACCGCACCATCGTCGTCGAGCGCTTCCGTGACGAGATCGGCGACTGGCGTGTCGCGGTGCTCTCGCCCTTCGGCGGCCAGGTCCACGCACCGTGGGCGCTCTGCGTCGCCGCACGCATGCGCGAGCGCTTCGGCATCGACGTCCAGGCCATGCACGGCGACGACGGCATCGTCTTCCGCCTGCCCGACCTCGAGTTCGAGGACGGCGCTGCCGTCGGTCAGCAGCTCGTCGAGCTCGTCACCCTCGAGCCCGAGGAGGTGAGCGAGCTCGTGACGCAGGAGATCGGTGGATCGGCCCTGTTCGCCGCGCGGTTCAGGGAGTGCGCGGCGCGGGCGCTCCTGCTGCCTCGCCGCCGACCCGACAAGCGCCAGCCGCTCTGGCAGCAGCGGCAGCGTGCCGCCCAGCTGCTCGAGGTGGCGAGCCAGTACCCCAGCTTCCCCATCGTCCTAGAGGCCGTGCGCGAGTGCGTCCAGGACGTCTTCGACGTGCCGGGTCTCGTCGAGCTGATGGGCGACATCCGGTCGCGGGCGGTCAAGGTGGTCGACGTCGAGTCGAGCCAGCCCAGCCCCTTCGCCAAGTCGCTCGTCTTCGGCTACGTCGCGCAGTACCTCTACGAGGGCGACTCACCGCTGGCCGAGCGCCGGGCCGCCGCCCTCGCGCTCGACCCGTCGCTGCTCTCCGAGCTGCTCGGCCAGGGTGAGGCGCTCGCGCTGCGCGACCTGCTCGACCCCGAGGCCGTCGCACGCACCGAGGCCGAGCTCCAGCGGCTGACGCCCGAGCGCGGCGCCCGAGACGGCGAGGACGTCGCCGACCTGCTCCGGGTGCTCGGCCCGCTGTCGGTGCGCGACATCGTCGCCCGTGCGGCCGAGGGCTTCGAGCCGGCCGCCGTCGAGTCGGCCCTCGCCGAGCTCGAGGCGGCCCGTCGCGTCATCGCCGTGCGCGTCGGCGGCGAGGAGCGCTGGGCTGCCATCGAGGACGCCGCGCGACTGCGCGACGCCCTCGGCACCGCGTTGCCGGTCGGCGTGCCGCAGGCCTTCCTCGACCCGGTGCCCGACCCGCTCGCCGACCTCGTCGCGCGCTTCGCCCGCACCCACGGGCCCTTCGCGGTCCAGACCGTCGCCGCGTGGTGGGGCGTGGGTCCGGCGGTCGTCCACGACGCGCTGCGCCGTCTCGTCTCGGCCGGTCGGGTCGTCGAGGGCGAGCTGCTCCCCACCGAGAACGGCGGCGGCCACGGCCCCGAGTTCTGCGACGCCGAGGTGCTCCGGCTGCTCCGGCGCCGCTCGCTCGCCGCGCTGCGCCACGAGGTCGAGCCGGTCGCCCAGCCCGACCTCGCCCGCTTCCTCCCGCAGTGGCAGGGCGTCGGTGGCGGCCTGCGCGGCCGAGAGGGCCTGCTCCGCGCCGTCGAGCAGCTGACCGGAGCGGTCGTCCCGGCGAGCGCCGTCGAGTCGCTCGTGCTCCCTGCGCGCGTCGCCGACTACCGCCCGGCGCTGCTCGACGAGGTGATGAGCTCGGGCGAGGTCGTCTGGCGCGGCCACGGCTCGCTGCCCGGTGACGACGGCTGGGTCAGCCTCCACCTCGCCGATGCCGCGCACCTGACGCTGACCCCACCCGAGGTCGTCGACCTCACCGACGACGAGCAGGCCGTCCTCGAGGCCCTCGAGGGCGGTGGCGCGTACTTCTTCCGGGCCCTCTCGACGCGGGTCGGGCTCGGCGACACCGAGCTGAACGACGCGCTGTGGTCGCTGCTGTGGTCGGGGCGCATCACCAACGACACCATCGCGCCGCTGCGTGCCCTCCTCGCCGGTGGCCGCACCGCCCACAAGCGCACGACGTCCGGACCCCGGTCGACGAGGTATGCCGGCCGGCGCGGTTCGCTGGGCCGCTTCGGCTCCCTGCGCGGTCCCCTCGCCGGCACGAGCCCGTCGCAGGTCGAGGCCGCCGAGGAGGCTGCGACGGGCAAGGCGCTGGCCGCAGGTCGCGCGGTCGGGTCCGGGCCCTCGACCGGCGTCGGTCGCTGGACGTCGCTGCCGCCCGCCGAGTCCGACCCGACGGCCCGGGCCGTCACCAACGCCGAGCTGCTCCTCGACCGCTACGGCGTGCTGACCCGCGGGTCGGTCGTCACCGAGGACGTCCCCGGTGGCTTCGCGGCGGTCTACCGCGTGCTCGCCGCGGCCGAGGAGGCCGGCAAGGTCCGGCGCGGCTACTTCGTCGAGGGCCTCGGCGCTTCGCAGTTCGCCTCGACGGGGGCCGTCGACCGGCTCAGGTCGATGTCACGGCTGCCCGGTGCGGGGGCCCAGGACTCTACGGCCGGGCGTGAGCGCACCGGGCCGCCGGCCCTCGTCCTCGCCGCGAGCGACCCCGCCAACCCCTACGGTGCCGCCATCGGCTGGCCCGAGCGCGGGCTCACCGACGCCGCTGATGAGCCAGCGGAGTCCCCGCAGGCGCCTCGCCGCAAGGGCCACCAGCCCGGCCGCAAGGCCGGGGCGCTCGTCGTCCTCGTCGACGGCGAGCTCGTCCTCTACGTCGAGCGCGGCGGCAAGACGATGCTCTGCTGGTCCGACGACCCCGAGCGACTCCAGGCTGCGGCCGACGCCCTCGCGCTCGCCGTCCGCGAGGGAGCCCTCGGCCGCCTCACCGTCGAGAAGGCCGACGGCGCCTCGGTGCTCGGCTCCGACCACCCGCTCGTGCAGGCCCTGTCGCAGGCCGGCTTCCACATGACACCGCGGGGACTGCGCCTGCGCCGTTGACGCGCCGCAGCGTCTGTCGCTGATCGTGAAATGTCACGATCGTGCTGGTACGACAGGGAATCCGCCCTGAGGGGTGTCACATGGATCTCACAGCATTGTTCCTGATTCCCTGGTCCTGGGGTTGTCGCGGTGCGACTCTGGCAGGGAGGGGGCAAGGCGCCCCAGGCGGCCACCGAGCGCAGGCGGGGACACCCCACCCGCGGGAGCTGTCGCCGAGCTGGACGGTGAGAACGATGCAGGACCCAGGCGACACACGGCCCCGGCAGCTGAGCCGGCGCAGCTTCATCAGGGCAGCGGGCGTCGCGGGCGCGGGGTTCGTGCTCTACGCCTACGCACCGGACGGCACGAGACAGGCCGTCGCCGCTGTCCTCGGTGGCACGCTCGATCCCTCGACGGTGCCGAAGTTCGTGACACCGCTGCTCGTACCGCCGGTGATGCCGCGCGCGGGGTCCATCAAGCGCAAGGGCGGCAAACCTGCCGACTACTACGAGATCTCGGTGAAGCAGTTCTCCCAGCAGATCCTTCCCGCCGGCCTGCCCGCGACGACGGTGTGGGGCTACGGCGCCGTGACCTCTGACAGCAAGAAGGGACTGTTGCTGCATCACGCCCCGTCGCTGACGATCGAGTCGCGCTGGGACCGCCCGGTGCGGGTCAAGTGGATCAACGGTCTCGTGGACACCGCCGGGAAGTACCTGCCGCACCTGCTGCCGGTCGACCCGACGTTGCACTGGGCCAACCCGCCCGGTGGGGTTGTCGGGCGTGACACCCGGCCGACCTTCCGGCAGACGCCCGGGCGCTACACCGGCCCCGTGCCCATGGTGACCCACCTCCACGGAGCGGTTGGAGTCGGCGACGAGAGCGACGGCTACCCGGAGGCCTGGTTCCTGCCGGCCGCTGCCAACCTACCGACCGGATACGCGACCGAGGGCACCTGGTACGCCTTCTTCAAGGACAAGGCGGCCCGGACACTCGGCCCCCAGTGGGGCCCGGGCTACGCCGTCTTCCAGTACCCGAACGACCAACGTGCGTCGACGCTCTGGTACCACGACCACGCACTCGGCATGACCCGCCTCAACGTGTACGCCGGGCCTGCCGGGTTCTTCCTCATCAGGGGTGGACCGCAGGGTGACGAGGCCGTCCTCGACGTCCGCTCCGGGGCGACTGCCGTGCTGCCGGGACCCGCGCCGAAGAGGGGAGACGCCTCTCCTCCGAAGAAGGCCTACTACGAGATCCCGGTCGCGATCCAGGACCGGGCGTTCAACGAGGATGGCTCCCTCTTCTACCCCGACAGCCGCGAGTTCTTCGACGGCGCCACGGCGGCGGACCCGGGCTTCGTCCCGGACACGGACCTCTCACCGATCTGGAATCCCGAGTTCTTCGGCAACACGATCATGGTCAACGGCAACACCTGGCCCTTCCAGGTCGTCGAGCAGCGCCGCTACCGGTTCCGCTTCCTCAACGGTTGCCAGTCCCGCTTCCTCATCCTCGACTTCGCCCACATCCCCGGCGTGGAGGTCTGGGCCATCGGCAACGAGGGCGGCTTCCTGGCTGCGCCGGTGAACCTCACTGCCCACCACGACAACCGGCTCCTGATGGGCCTCGCCGAGCGCGCCGACATCGTCGTCGACTTCACACACGTGCCTCTCGGGAAGCACGTCCTGGCCAACGTCGGCCCCGACGAGCCCTTCGGCGGTGGCAAGCCGGACGACGACTTCGACGCGGCAGACCCCGACACGACCGGCCAGGTCCTGCAGTTCCGGGTCGTGCCCGCCMCCGGGCCCGACCCGACGACACCGCCCCGGTTCCTGCGCCTGCCGGCCCTCGTGCCGCTGCCGGCCGAGACGCGCACCCGACGACTCGGCCTGCTCGAGATGATGTCGAGCGCCTGGGACGGACCCGCCGAGGCGATGCTGGGCACCGTGGACCGCGAGGGAAATCCGGAGCACCTCATGTGGGCGGACCCGGTCACCGAGAGTCCTCGCGTCGGAGACACCGAGATCTGGGAGTTCCACAACTTCACGGCTGACGCCCACCCCATGCACGTCCACGAGACGACGTTCGAGGTGATCGACCGACAGGCCCTGGTGACCAACGAGGCCGGTGAGACCGAACCACCGTCCCGGCCGGCAGGCGATCCCCGCCCACCCGAGGCCTGGGAGAGCGGCGTCAAGGACACCGTCATCGCCTACCCGGGCGAGGTGACGCGCATCCGGGCCAGGTTCAGCAACCCGGGCCAGTTCGTCTGGCACTGCCACATCGTCGAGCACGAGGACAACGAGATGATGCGGCCCTACCGGATCGGACCCAGGCAGCACCGCCAGCCGAGCGGCTGACCTCGGGTCAGGAGAAGGTGTCGCCGTCGGCCATCGTCACGGCGCTCGGCGCCGTCGGCCGCCACGCGAGCGACTCCTGCGTGCCGAGGCGTGCTCGCAGAGCCGGCTGGGCGGCATACCACCCGATGAGCTCGGAGAGCTCGTCCGCCCGGAGCCAGAGGTAGGCGACCGGCACGGCGACCCGACCCGCGATCGGCTGGTCGGTGACGTCGAGGGGCACGTCGACCGGGAAGGCCCGGTCACCCGAGGCGTCGGTCGCCCCGGCCAGGCCGTGCGCGAGGTCGTCCGGGGGGCCGAGCACCGTATCCCAGGGCACGCTCGCCGACCGCACGCCCCAGCGCAGCTCGACCGCGGTCGGCGTCAGGTAGACCCCGCCCACCGAGGCGCGACCCAGGACGAAGGGCGCCAGCCGGGCACCGGAGGCGAGCGTGACGAGGCCGAAGACCACGGCTGCCCAGGGCACGGGCGCGGTGAGCACGACCATGAAGGCGCACCACGCCGTCACGAGGACCGCGTTGGTGAGCGGCGTCGCAAACGACCCGTGTGAGCGCAGGACGGCGGTCGAAGCGGCCCCGGACGGCGCTGCCGCGAGGACGAGCCGTTCCGGGCGCCGCACGCTCCACGACCAGCGCGTGGCCGCCTCGACGACCCACAGGACCGCGCCGCAGGTGGCCATCGCGAAGGTGCCGACGCCGAGCGCGCGCAGCCAGAGCACCTCGTCCCGGGTCACGATGAGCAGTGCCACGAGCACGCCCGCGAAGGCGGCGACGAGGGCGAGCTCGGCGAGCACGAGCAGCACGTAGGTGCCGGCACGCTCGCGGTCGAGCATCCGCCGGATGAGCACGGGACCGTAGCGGGCACCCCAGGCTCCGGCGGACGCGTACGACCCGATCACGTCGCGATGCTAGCCGCGAACGAGGCCGTCGGTGCCCCGTCGCGTCCGGGTACGTCCAACTCGTCGAGCACCACGACCGAGAGGACCCGAGATGGACACCGCTGCCAAGGCCCAGGAGCTCCAGCGCCTGCACCGCGACCCCGAGCTGCTGCTCGTCGTCAACGTCTGGGACGTCATCACCGCCCGCGTCGTCGCTGACACCCCCGGCACGAAGGCGCTCGCCACGGCGAGCCACTCGATCGCGGCGTCGTACGGCTATCCGACGGCGAGCAGATCCCGAGGGACCTCATGATCGAGGCCGTCGGCCGCATCGCCGCCGCCGTCGACCTGCCGGTCACGGCCGACCTCGAGGCCGGCTACGGCGACGCCGCCGAGACGGTGGCCCGCGCCATCGACGTCGGCATCGTCGGCGCCAACCTCGAGGACCAGATGAAGTCGCTGCCCGACGCCGTCCGGGCCGTCGAGGCTGCCGTCGCCGCCGGTGAGCGGGCCGGCATCCCCTTCGTCTTCAACGCCCGCACCGACGCCTACGTCAAGGCCGGCGACCGCGACCCGGCCGACGTGCTCGCCGACGCCGTCGAGCGGGGCCGCGCCTATCTCGATGCCGGTGCCTCGACATTCTTCGTCCCCGGCAAGCTCGACGAAGGGGCCGTGAGCCGGCTCGTCGAGGAGCTGGGGCCGCAGAAGCTCACCGTCATCGCCGTCCCGGGCTCCCTCGACCTCGCGGCCCTGCAGCGCCTGGGCGTCGCCCGGGTGTCCTATGGCCCGTGGAGCCAGAACGTCGCCCTGACCGCTCTGGCCCGTCTCGCCGAGGACGTCTATGCCGGTGGCGCGCTGCCCGAGGGCACCCGCACGCTCAACTGAGCCTGCTCAGCACCTCTCCCACTAGCCGGGGGAGGACTGCTTGAGCGTGGCCGTGTAGAAGGTGTTGTAGAGCCCGAGCTTCTGGTACGAGCCGAGGGCGTACGCGTAACCACCTGACCGGTAGGCCCGCCCGGCCACGACGTGGTCGTAGTTGCTCGAGGTGATGCAGGTCGGCGGCAGCGTCGAGGTGGGCGAGGAGGCGTCAGAGACGCTCAGCGTGCTCGCTGGGTGTGACGACGCCGCGGGTGTCGAGGAAGCGGCGCGACGCTCGCGCGAGCGCGTCCACGTCGTAGTCCCGGTGGCGCTGCAGCAGCACGACGAGGTCGGCGTCGACGACGGCGGCCTCGAGGTGCGGCACCGAGATGGCGGCGCCCCCGAGCTCGGGCTCCAGCTCGTCCCAGTGGTCGATGAGGGGGTCGTGGAACGACAGGCGTGCGCCCTGCTCGAGGAGGCGGCGGGCGACGGGGACGGCGGGCGACTCGCGCTGGTCGGCGATGTCGGCCTTGTACGTGACGCCGAGCAGCAGCACCCGCGCCCCGCGCAGCGCCTTGCCGTCCTCGTTGAGCGCGTCCTGCACCCGGCGCGCCACGTAGGCCGGCATCGAGGCGTTGATCTCCTGGGCGAGCTCGACGAAGCGGAAGGGGTAGCCGAGCCGCGTGCGCACGTTGTGCGAGAGGTAGTTCGGGTCGATCGGGATGCAGTGGCCGCCGACGCCCGGGCCCGGGTAGAACGCCTGGAAACCGAAGGGTTTCGTCCGCGCTGCCGCGATGACCTCCCACAGGTCGATGTCGAGGTCGTGGCAGAAGCGCGCCATCTCGTTGACGAGCGCGATGTTGATGTGGCGGTAGGTGTTCTCGAGCAGCTTGGCCGTCTCGGCCTCGCGGGTGCCCCGTGTCGGCACGACGGTGTCGACGAAGCGCGAGTAGAAGGCGCAGGCCGCCTCCGTGCACGCGGGCGTGTGCCCGCCGACGACCTTCGGGGTGTTGCCGATGCCGTATGCCGTGTTGCCCGGGTCGACGCGCTCCGGCGAGAAGGCGAGGGCGAAGTCCACCCCGGCGCGCAGCCCGGTCGTCTCGAGGATCGGGCGCACCACCTCGTCGGTGGTGCCCGGGTAGGTCGTCGACTCGAGGACGACGAGGGTGTCGCGGGTCAGGTGCCGGGACAGCTCGGTCATGGCCACCCGGACGGCGGCGAGGTCGGGGCCGCCCTCGTCGCCCAGCGGCGTCGGCACGCAGACGACGACCGCGGCGGCCTCGGCGAGGCAGGTCGGGTCGGTCGTCGGCTCGAAGCCGGAGCCCAGCATCTTCGTCACGTCCTCGTCGGTCAGGTCGTCGACGTGCGACCGGCCGTTCGCGAGGGAGGCCACGACGACGGCGCTGGCGTCGAGACCGACGACGGACAGGCCCGCGCCGACCGCGGCCTGCGCGAGCGGGAGGCCGACGTAGCCGAGCCCCACGACGACGACGTCGTGGCGTCGCCGGTCAGACACGGACCAGTCGGGAGTCGCTGGCGGACGCAGCCTCCCGCGTGGACTCGTTCGGGTCGAAGTCCGGGGCCCGGTGGCCCAGGCCGAGCAGCTCGGCGATGGCGGCGACCGACCGCTCGGCGGCCCGACCGTCGCCGTACGGGTTCACGGCGTTCGCCATCGCGGCGTAGGCATCGGCGTCGTCGAGCAGCTCCTCGACGGCGGCGCGGATCGTGCCGCCGTCGGTGCCGACGAGGCGGACCGTCCCGGCCTCGACGGCCTCGGGGCGCTCGGTCGTGTCGCGCAGGACGAGCACCGGCTTGCCGAGGCTCGGGGCCTCCTCCTGCACGCCGCCCGAGTCGGTGAGGACGACGGTGGCGCCGGCGAGGGCGTGCGCGAACTGGTGGTAGTCGAGCGGCTCGGTGAGCAGCACGTTGTCGAGCGACCCGAGCAGCGGCTCGATGACGTCGCGGACGATCGGGTTGCGGTGCATCGGCAGGAGGACCTGCAGGTCGGGCCGGTCGAGCGCGAGGTCGCGGATCGCCGTCATCGTCTCGACCATCCGGGGACCCCACGACTCACGCCGGTGGGAGGTGACGAGGAGCAGGTCGCGCCCACCCGTCGCGTGGTCGACGGCCTCGGCCACGCGCGGGTCGTCGAACTCGACGGGCTGGGCGGTCGTCCACTGGAGCGCGTCGATGACGGTGTTGCCGGTGACGGGCACGCGGCTCGGGTCGATCGACTCGCGCACGAGATTCGCCCTGGACGTCGCCGTCGGGGCGAGGTGCAGGTCGGCGAGCGGCGCGGTGAGGCGCCGGTTGGCCTCCTCGGGGAAGGGCGAGCGCACGTCACCCGTGCGCAGGCCCGCCTCGAGGTGCACGACGGGGATGTGCTCGTAGAAGGCGGCCAGCCCCGTCGCGAGCACCGTCGTCGTGTCGCCCTGGACGACGACGACGTCGGGGCGGGTCTCCCGCAGCAGGGCCGAGGTGGCGAGGACCGTGCGGGCCGTGATCTCGGCGAGCGTCGCCCCCGGGGCCATGAGGTCGAGGTCGTGGGCCGGACGGATCCCGAAGAGCGCGTTGACCTGGTCGAGCATCTCGCGGTGCTGACCGGTCACGGCCACGACCGGCTCGATGCGCTCGTCGGCCTCGAGGGCCGCCACGAGCGGGGCCATCTTGATCGCCTCGGGTCGTGTCCCGTAGACGGTCATGACGCGGTGTCGGGCCGTGGGCAGTGCAGTGCTCATGTCCGGATCTCCTTCAGCGCCAGAGGCCGCGGGTGTCGACGAGCTCGCGACCGCGGAGGTCGCCGAGGCTGATGGACCGGAAGGCGGCGTGGTCGACGAGGAGGACGACGACGTCCGCCTCCTCGATGGCCTGTCCGGTCGCGGCGAGCTCGACGTTCGGCAGGGCGGCCAGGGCCGGGGGCAACGCGCCGACGTGCGGCTCGACGGCGAGGACCCGGGTGCCGGGGAGCTCGGCGGCGAGCGTCTCGGTGATGAGCAGGGCCGGCGACTCGCGCAGGTCGTCGATGTCGGCCTTGAACGCGAGACCGAGGCAGGCCACCGTCGCGCCCTGCCCGTCCCCGCGGCCCGCGGCCACGAGGGCGTCGGACACCTTCCGGATGACGGTGCCCGGGCGGGCGTCGTTGGTCTCCCGGGCGGCCCGGATGATCCGCGCCTGCTCGGGGGCCGCCGAGACGATGAACCACGGGTCTACGGCGATGCAGTGGCCGCCGACCCCGGGGCCGGGCTGGAGGATGTTGACGCGCGGGTGGTGGTTGGCCATCGAGATGACCTCCCAGACGTCGAGGCCGATGTGCTCGCAGACCTCGGCGAGCTCGTTGGCGAAGGCGATGTTGACGTCGCGGAACGCGTTCTCGGTCAGCTTGGACATCTCCGCCGACTTCGCATCGGTGAGGATGATCTCGCCCGTGACGAAGAGCCGGTAGACCTCCGCGGCGCGCAGCGCGCACTCGGGGGAGAGACCGCCGACGATGCGGTCGTTGGAGAAGATCTCGACCATGATCCGGCCGGGCAGCACCCGCTCCGGGCAGTGTGCGACGTGAACGTCCGAGATGCCGCCCAGGTGCGGCAGCTTGAGGTCGGGGCGCAGGTCCGAGATCCACTCGGAGATCAGCTCTGTCGTCCCGGGAGGTGACGTCGACTCGAGGATGACGACCTCCCCGCCACGGAGCATCGGTGCGATCGCCTCGGTCGCCGAGCGCACGTGCCGCAGGTCGGGCTCGTGGTCGCCCATGAACGGGGTCGGCACCGCGATGAGGTAGACGGACGCGTGCGGCATCGTCGTCGTCGCCGTGAGCAGGCCGTCGGCGACGGCCGAGGCGATCGCGACGTCGAGGTTCGGCTCGACGATGGGCACGCGTCCGGCGTTGATCTCCGAGACGGTGCGTTCGTTGACGTCGACGCCCGTGACCCGCAGTCCGTGGCGGGTGAGGGCGGCGCAGGTGGGCAGGCCGATGTAGCCGAGGCCGATGACGGCGATTCCGTCCTCGAACATGGTGGATCTCCCTGTGCTGTCAGTGCTGCTGGTGGGTGGCGGGGTGGGCGTAGGTGCTGGGTCGCTCGGCGACGTCACGGGGCTCGCCCGCGCCGCGGTGGCGTTGGGCGAGGTCGGTGACGTGGCGCACGAAGTCGCGGCCGATGACGTTCCAGTCGTGGTGCTCTCGGGCGTACGCGTGTCCGGCCCGTCCCAGCGCCGCGCGTCGCTCGGGGTCGCGCGCCAGCTCGATGAGGGCGGCGGCCGTGGCCTCGGCGTCGTCGAAGGGCACGACGACGCCGCAGCCCGATCGCTCGACGAGGTCGGCCGCGAGCGGCAGCGGCGTCGTGATGACGGGCAGGCCGTGGGCCATGTACTCGATGACCTTGGTCGGCATCGAGTGGCGGTAGTTCGGGCGGTCCTCGAGCAGCGACAGGCCGGCGAGGGCACCGTCGAGCATCGGGAGGGCCCGCGCGCTCGGCACGAAGCCGTGGTGCACGACGTGGCCGCACTTGACGCCCCAGTCGAGGGTGTCGGCGGTGCGGGTGTCACGGGCGCCCCCGATGATCTCGACCTTGACCTCGCCGCGGGTGGCGACCGTGAGCAGCCGCCCGGTCTGGAGGAGGGTCGCCGCGCCGCGGGCCATCGTCAGCGAGCCGAGGTAGACGGCACGCGACGCGCCGGGCGCCGTCGCCGTGGCCGGGACGCGCACCGTGTTGGGCACGACGACGTGCTCCCGCTCGAAGCGGTCGGCGTAGGCGTACTCGGCGAGGATCAGCTCGTGCCGACGCTCCGCGTGCCGCTCGATGGCGCGGGCCGCACTGGCGAGAGGAGCGCGGGCACGTGCCGGCACCCAGGGCTTCGCCTCGATGGCGGCAGCGGTGTCCTCGTGGACGTCCCAGACGAGGTTGTCCAGGCGCAGACCCGCTGCGGCAGCGACGATCTCGGGGTCGTGGACGATCACGACGTCGTGTTCGCGAGCCTCGTGGGCCAGCAGCCGCCGGGCGGCCCGGAAGGCCTCGCCGCGCGAGCGCCCGGTGGCGTGCGGGAGGTCGACCGGGCGCAGTCCGGCCACGTCGGGGAGGTCGAGGCCGTGCGCGACGAAGGGGGCGGCATACGTGACCTGCACGCCGGCGTCGAGGAGGGCGCCGATCTCGCGGTGCCGGATGCGGGCGTCCTCGGGGTGGTGCACGACGGTGACGACGAGCGCGCGCAGGGTCCCGTCGCGTCGCGGTGCGGGGTGAGGGCTCACGCGGGAGCCTTCCGGTGGGACTGCTCGTAGGCCCGGACGACCTCGTCCGTGGGGCCGTCCATGACGAGCCGTCCCTGCTCCATCCACAGCACGCGGTCGCACGACTCGCGGATCGCGGCGTTGCTGTGGCTGACGAGGAAGACGGTGCTCGCGTCGCGGCGGATCTCGGCGATGCGGTCGCGGCTGCGTGCCTGGAACTCGGCGTCACCGGTCGCGAGGGCCTCGTCGATCATGAGGATGTCGGGGGCGGCCGCCGTCGAGATCGCGAAGCGCAGCCGTGCCCCCATGCCCGACGAGTAGGCGCTCATCGGCAGGTTGACGAAGTCCCCGATGCCGCTGAAGTCGACGATGTCGTCGTAGCGCTCACGGACCTGGCGTGGCGTCAGGCCGAGCGCGAGACCGCCGATCATGACGTTCTTGGCGCCGGTCAGGCCCGTGAGCAGCACGGCGTTGACGCCGAGGAGCGACGGGCGTCCAGAGGCCCAGACGCGCCCGTTCGTCGGGGGCATGAGCCCGGCGACGGCGCGCAGCAGCGTGCTCTTGCCCGAGCCGTTGCGACCGATGATGCCGACGGCCTCGCCGTGGTTGACGACGAACGAGACGTCCTTGACGGCGTGCACCTTGCGGACCGAGCTGACCGGGTTGCGCTTCGTCAGCAGTCGCTCGACGAGCGGCACTTGGCCGCCCGTGTCGGTGCCCTTCTGCTTGGCGCCGAAGACCGTGTAGACGATGTCGAGCCCCGAGCAGACGACGCTCGGCGTCGTCGTGTCAGCCACGTCAGTTGCTCCCATAGCGACCCTCCCCGCGCCAGAAGAAGACGATTCCCGTCACGCTGAGCGCGACGCCCCAGGCCGCGGCAGCGACCCAGCTGCCCCACGTCAGCGGGTACTGGTCCATCAGGGCCTCGCGCGCCGTCGTCATGCTGACGGCGAGCGGCTGGTAGAGGAGCAGGGCGCTGACGAGCCCGTAGCCGGCGTAGTGCGGGATCGAGAAGAAGACGCCCGAGACGTAGCGGGCGAGCCGCACACCGACGGGCACGAGGTTGGCCGAGTCGCGGGCCGTGTTGACGACGCGGGCGAGGTAGAACGCGAGGCCGAGGTTGATGAGGCTCTGGAACACGAGCGCGACGGGGAACAGCAGCCAATGCGGCGAGAACGGCTCTCCCGTCAGGGGGATCATGACCATGAGCACGGCGAACGCCGGGACGTTGACGAGGAACTGCGTCAGCGTCACCGAGATGGGCAGCACGGCCCGGGGGAAGCGCAATGCGCGCACGAGCCCGATCTGCCCGACGACGGCCCGCGAGCCGGCGATGATCGCGCTCGCGGAGTAGCCGAAGACGAAGATGCCGATGGTGAGGAACGCGATGTAGTTCGACGTGCCGCCGCGGGTCTTGAGCAGCAGCCCGAAGATCAGGTAGTACGACCCGACGAGGAGCAACGGGTTGAGGACCGCCCACAGCTGGCCGAGGTAGTTGTTCTGGTTCGTCGCCCAGGCCTGCGCCGACGACAGGTGCCAGACGAGGTGGCGGTAGCTCCAGACCTCGCGGGCGTAGCCGAGCAGGCCCGGCCGGACGCCGAGCTCCTCCAGGCCGGCACGGCGCGCCAGGGCGGCCGCCTCCTCGGGGGTGAGTCGGGCCCGCTCGGTCCGTGCCTCCGGCGCCTCGACGCTCTCCACCACGCTGCCGCTCCCGATCGTCATGCCGCCACCGCCTGCACCTGCTCGTAGACCTGTCCGTATGCCGCCGCGGCCACCGACCACGTCCGCTCGCTCGCGACGTGGTCGCGTCCGCTCGCCCCGAGCCGGTGCCGCCGGTCGGGGTCGGCGACGAGCTCACCCAGCGCCTGCGCGAGCAGCTGCGGGTCCGCGCCCTCGACGACGAGTCCGCGGTCGGGGCCGACGAGCTCGCGCAGCGGCGGGAGGTCGGTGACGACGACGGGACGTCCGAGCGCCATCGCCTCGACGGGCTTGAGGGGCGGCACGAGGGTCGTGACCGGGGTGGCCCGGCGGGGGACGCAGAAGACGTCGATGGCCGCGTGGTGCTCGTGGGTGCGGCTGTGCGGCACCCGCCCGGTGAGGACGAAGCGCGTCCGCGTGCCCGACCGGCGCAGCTCGGCAGCGCGACGGGTCAGACGCTCGCGGGCCGGACCGTCCCCGACGACGAGCACGACGAGCCGGGCGTCGTCGAGCAGGCCACCCGCGTCGAGGAGCACGTCGATGCCCTCGTACGCGTTGAGCGTCGACACCGTGCCGATGACGACGTCGGTGGGGCGGATGTCGAGGGCCGCGCGCACGGGTCCGCCGTCGACGACGTCGGTGAGCAGGGCGTCGGGGACGCAGTTGCCGACGACGTGGACCCGCTTCGGGTCGACGCCGCGCGCGACGACGTCCTCGCGCATGCTCTGCGACAGCGTGACGACGGCGTCGGCGAGCGAGAGGCAGCGCGTCTCGGTCCGGCGCGTCCAGCGGTAGAAGTCGCTGTCGGCGTCCCCGCCGCGCGTGCGCCACGTGTCCTCGAGGAACCCGCGGGCCTCGTAGACGACGGGCACCCCGAGGCGTCGGCCGGCGAGCAGGGCGGCCTGGGCGTTGACGTGCTTCGAGTGCGCGTGGACGACGTCGGCACCGACGGCGCGGGCGAGCGCGGCGACCGTGACGGCATACGCCTCCAGGTGGCGGTCCGGGAGATCGAGACGGCGCCCGGCCGCGAGGTCACGGTGGTAGGGCACGCCCGCGAGCGTCGTGGACGGCGCCGCGCCGAGGTGTCCCTGGGCGACGGGGAAGCCCGGCGGGGTGCACACGTGCGCGTCGATCCCAGCGGCGCGCTGGGCGGCGACGAGGCCCTGCGTGCGCACCGTGTAGCCGGCCTGCACCTCGGGCAGCGAGTTCGTGACGACGTGGACGACGGAGGTGCGGGTCGCCGTGGACGACGCGCGGTGCGGGCCGTCGGTCGTCGTGGGAAGTCCGTCGAGTGCCGCGCCCGTCAGGACGGAGCGCTCGCCGGCCAGCCAGCGACGGTGCACTCGGGCGGCAGGGTTGCGCAGGCCGTCGAGGGCGCGCTGCGCACCGGTGACGTCGCCGGCGGCGTGGGCGAGGTAGGCGGCGGAGGAGCCCGTCGTGGCCTGTGTGAATCCGCTTGTGGCGCCATCGATCCCGTCCAGCTGGCCTGTCGCGGCCGCGGCTGCGAGGAGGTGCTGTGCCCGCCGGGGACCCGCGCCACGCAGCTCGTCCGTGAGACGGCGGCGAGCGAGCTCGCGCTGTCCGGAGGCCGCGGCGGCGATGACCGACAGTGGTCCGCGGCTGCGCCGGCTCAGCTCGCGCTGCGCGCCGGCGGGGAGCACCCGGGCGCCGACCCACACCGCCTGCCACGGGTTGCGGGCGAGGTGGGAGCGGGCCACGCACGCGGCGACGGGGAGGTTGGCGACGAGCAGTGCCGTCGTGGTCGGGACGTCACCAACTGTTCGACTCCCCGTTGCATCGCGTGGACCGGGGGCGCCGAGCGCGGATGCCACACTGGCGCCGAGTCTGGAGGTCACGCACCGAACGTTGCAGTCCCACCCCCAACGGCGGACCGGCCCAGGCGGAACGTCAGTCGAACAGAGAGAGAAGTTTGTGGTGAACACGCGGCAGCGAGTGCTGTCCGACCTCGACCGGGCCCGCAGTGCCGCAGTGCGGGCGGCGCGGGATCCCCAAGCGCGACAGGCTCTTCCGCGCAAGGTGCGCAAGGAGGTCGAACGCCGCCTGCCCCGGGTGAGATCGGCCCGGCTGCGTGTCGACGTGCCGCGCCCGGAGATCCCGAGCGGTCCCGTGGCGCGTCCGGAGGTCGTCGCCGCGGTGGTCCTCGACGACTTCTCGCAGCTCGCGCTGGGCTACGAGTGGACGCAGGTCTGCGTGACGCCGCAGGACTGGCGCGACCAGCTCGCGGCCCGGCCGGCCGACCTCCTCTTCGTCGAGTCGGCGTGGGCGGGCAACGGGGGCACGTGGCGCCTCGCCATGACGACCGAGGCCGGCCCGTCACCGGAGCTGCGCGCGCTCGTCGAGCACTGCCGCTCGTCGGGCGTCCCGACGGTCTTCTGGAACAAGGAGGACCCGCCCAACTACGACCTCTTCGTCGAGACGGCCCGCCTCTTCGACCACGTCTTCACCGTCGACGCGGGCCGCATCCCGGACTATGAGCGCGACCTCGGCCACACCCGGATCGGCCTGCTGCCCTTCGGTGCCCAGCCCCGCATCCACACGCCGGTGCGGCACGGCGCCGGCCGCACCCGCGAGGTCGCCTTCGCCGGGAGCTACTTCGCCGACAAGCACGACGAGCGCCGGGCACAGATGGCCTACGTCCTCGAGCCCGCCCTGCCGCTCGGGCTCGAGGTCTTCTCCCGCCTTGCCGGCCGCGACCAGCGCTACCAGTTCCCGAGGGCGTATGCCGGAGCGCTCGTCGGGAGCCTGCCGTACCGTCGCATGCTCGGCGCCTACACGGCCTACAAGGTCTTCCTCAACGTCAACTCCGTCACCGAGTCGCCGACGATGTGCGCCCGGCGGCTCTTCGAGCTGTCCGCCGCGCAGACGCCGGTGCTGTCCGGTCCGGCCGCCTCGGTCGAGCCCTTCTTCGGCGACACGGTCCGCGTCACCCGCAGCGCCGAGGAGACGACGCGCGAGCTGCGCGCCCTCCTCCAGCACGAGGACTACCGCGACCGGCTCGGGCTGCGCGCCCACCGCCGGGTGCTCGACGCCCACACCTACGGTCACCGCATCGACACCGTGCTGGCCGCCGTCGGTCTCGAGACGCCGTCCCGCGACCTCGGCATCTCTGCGGTCGTCCCGACGATGCGTCCCGGCCAGGTCGATCACGTTCTGGGCTTCGTCGCGGCGCAGGCCCACGCGGAGACCGAGCTCGTCCTCGTGACGCACGGCTTCGAGGTGGGTGACGACGAGCTGCGTCGTCGGGCCGAGGCCGCCGGGCTCGACCCGACCCGCGTCGTCGTCGTCGCGCGTCCGTCCACCGACACCCTCGGCGCGTGCATGAACGCCGGCGTCGACGCGGCGTCCGGGCGCTTCGTCGCCAAGATGGATGACGACAACGTCTACGCCGCGCACTACCTCCGCGACCTCGTCCGCGCCTTCGACTACACCGACGCGGCCGTCGTCGGGAAGTGGGCGCACTACGCGCACCTGACCGCGACGGGGGCGACCCTGCTGCGCTTCCCGGACGCCGAGCATCGCTACGTCGACCTCGTCCAGGGCGGCACCCTGCTCCTCGAGCGCGACCTCGCGGCGCGGCTGCGGTTCGAGGACCTGCCGCGGCGGGTCGACACGACGTTCCTCGACAAGGTGCGCGCCGAGGGCGGCCGCGTCTACTCGACGGACCGCTTCAACTTCGTGTCGGTGCGCGCGTCGACGCCGGACGGTCACACGTGGCCGATCTCGGACGTCGAGCTGCTCTCCCGCCGTGGGGTGCTCGCCTTCCACGGCGACCCCACCGTCCACGTCACCGTCTGAGGACCCACCATGAACGCACCCGCCCGTCGCCTCGTCGCGTCGTACTGCTTCCCGCCCTACAGCGACACCGCTGCGGTCGTCGCGGCCAAGCGCGTCCACGACCGCGGCGAGCCCGTCGACGTCATCTGCAACGCGATGGACTCGATCCGCCACCAGGACCCTGACCTCGTCCAGCTCTGCGGCGGCCTCGTCCGGCGGTTCGCCGCCGTGCCCTCACGCACGGCCTTCAGCTCGTGGGGCTCCATCGTCGACTACCAGCAGCTCGGTCTCGAGACCTTCGTCCGCTGGGAGTCGCTGCAGGGTGAGTACGAGTCCGTCTACAGCAGAGCGCAGTTCGCGGCATCCCACTTCCTTGCGGTCGCGCTCAAGTCGGCGCGGCCCGGGCTGCACTGGGACGCCGAGTTCTCCGACCCGCTGTCGCACGACGTCCTCGGACAGGTGCGTGCCGCCCCGGCGCACGACGACCGCACCCTCGCCCGACTGCGCTCGGCCGTGCAGGGGGCCGGGTTCCGGCCACCTGACGGCCTCAACGCCTTCGAGTGGTGCGAGGTCGCGGCGTTCGCCCTCGCGGACTCGGTGATGTTCACCAACACGCGCCAGCGCGACGTCATGCTCGAGAGCTGCCACGACCGCGAGCTCGCTGCCCGCGTCGAGCAGGTCGCCGTCGTGTCACCGCACCCCACGCCGCCGGCCGCGCTCTACGACGCGAAACCGTCGACGCGCCAGCTGGACCCGGGCCGGCGGCACGTCGGCTACTTCGGCAACTTCTACGCCAACCGTGGCGTCTCCGGGGTGCTCGACGCCCTGGCTCTGCTCCCTCGCGAGTCCCGCGACCGCCTCATGCTCCACGTCTTCACCTCGAAGCCCGAGGAGCTGCACGACGTCGTCGTCGCACGCGGGCTCGCCGACTGCGTCCGCGTCGGGCCCTTCGTCGGCTACCTCGAGTTCCTCGCGCTGTCGCGTCGGATGGACTGCCTGCTCGTCAACGACGCGGTGAGCCCACCGGGGGCGCCGAACCCCTTCCTGCCGTCGAAGTGGAGCGACTACCGAGGCAGCGGCACCCAGGTGTGGGGAGTCGTCGAGGAGGGCAGCGCCCTCGACGAGCAGCCCCTCGACCACCGCTCGCCGATCGAGCACGTCAGCGCGGCGGTGCAGGTGCTCCGCCGGATCAGCGCTCTCCCAGCACGATCCGGCGCAGCCGCTCTGCCGAGTCCGTCCCGCTGAAGCGCTCGCGCACCGTGTCGACGGTGCGCCCGCTCGCGTCGTCCCACGTCCCGGAGCCGCTGACCCTGAGGATCCGCTCGGCGGCCTCGGCCGGGGTGGTCGACACCCAGTCGGCCGGGAAGAGGCTCGTGGCACCGCCGATGCCGGCATACACCGGCCAGTCGCGCACGACGGGGACGGCGCCGCTCGCGGCCATCTCGACGAGGCCGATGTGGAAGCCCTCGCGTCGGCTCGAGCTCACGGCCCAGCCGACCTCACGGAGGTGCTCGGGCAACCGGGTCGTGTAGCCGACGAAGTCGACGCCGTCGGCGACGAGGGGGTCGCCCATCCGGGCGTGGAAGGCGCGAGCGGCCTCCCGCTCGACGGGGTTGGGGTCGTCGACGGCGAAGTCGGCGCCGATGAGCCGAAGCCGCCAGCGGGGGTCGTGCCGACGCAGCGCGGAGAGGACGTCGAGGGTCCACAGCGGGTCCTTGACCTGCTGCGCCCAGCCGACCATCCCGAGCGTCGTGCGAGCGGACTCGGTCTTGGGCAGGACGTAGCGCTCGACGTCGACGGGGTTGGCGACGACGTGCTGGCGTATGCCGTCCAGACGTCCTCCCAGCGCCGCCGCGGCCGCCCGCCGCAGGTGGTCGCTCGGGAAGATCACGTCGTCGACCTTGTCCCACTCGGCGGTGTGCAGCCAGGCGCTCAAGGTGTCGACGCCGTGCAGGCGCACGACGACGCGCGTCCCCTCCGGCACGACCTGCGTCAGCCAGGTGAGGCCCTTGTCGGCCCAGTCGACGAAGACGACGTCGGACGAGAGCGCCTCCGCGGTGGCGAGGTCGAGCGTCGGGGGGTGGCCGGTCGCGGCGAGCAGCCGCTCGCGCACCGTCACCGGGTCGACCCCGGTGTTGGCGAAGCGCCTCTGCCGGGTCGAGAGGTCGAGCACCTCGACGTCGGCGTGGTCGTCGAGGCCGGCGACGACGGCAGCCGCGAACTTCGGGTAGGCGCCGGGCAGCACGGTGACGCGAGGGCGGTCGGTCTCCCTCGGCTGCTGCCGCGACAGCCGCGGCGTCGGGCTGGCCGTGCGCCGGCCGAGCAGGCGTCCGACCTCGGTCTCCCTCAGGGGAGCGAGGAAGGCGTCGGGCTCGGACACGATGGCCGAGCGCGTCTCGGCCGTGTGCAGGCGCCGCGTGAAGAGCAGGTCGAGAGCAACCGTCGTGAGGAAGGCGGCGCGGTCGAGGTCGCCGTCGGCCAGGGCGTCGTCGGTGTGACGCAGCGTCACACGGGCGGCGTCGACGACGTCGACGGTCGACGGGTCGACGCCGGTGAGGACGGCGTGAAGTGCCTGGAGGGCGGGGTGGGGGAGCGCGCCGAAGAGGGCCTCCCGGTCGTCGAGGAGGGCGGTGGCAGCCTCGAGCCGGCCGGCGCGGAGCAGCCGGTAGGCCACCATCGTCCACAGGTCCGGGTCGAGCTCGCCGCGGGTCCGTGCGGCCTGGCCGCGCAGCAGCCGCGAGGCCGCGCGGGCGGCGTGCGCGTCGGCGAGCGACCCGCGCAGCTGGCTGGCGGCGGTGCGCAGCACGAGGTCGGCGAGCTCGGGCGCGCCGACGGTGGGGCTGTCGTCGCCCCACGCGCGCAGCAGGGTCGAGCCGGCGCGGTCGAGGACGACCCGCGTCCCCGGCTCGTCGAGCAGCGTGGCCGCGCGGGTGTCGACCCGGCCGAAGGCGGGTGCGGCCAGCCGGGCGGGCACGAGCTCGGGGAGCGCGCGCCGACCGAGGCGCAGGCCCTCCTGCGAGGCCCGCAGCGCGATCCGGCGGCGGCGGGGCGCACCGGCGGTGACCCGGGTCTCGATCCAGCCGAGGGAGGCGGGAAGCACCTCGACCCGATGCGTCTCGGGGAGCTTGCGCAGGCTGTGCTCGAGCCGCCCGCGATAGTGCAGGACGCGGATGCCGTGCCCGCTGCGGGCGAGGAAGCCGAGCATCCGCGCGTGCTCGTTGACGGACCCGGCGCTGCCCGCGACGACGACGAGGGACCGGGCGCCGGACGGAGGCGTGTGGAAGAGGCCGAAGCCGTCGGCGGTCCCGTCGACGTGGGCCGGCCCGAGCGAGGTGATGCCGCGGATGCCGGCCTCCCGGAGAGCGGCCTCGACGTGGGCGTGCCCGCCGGGGTGGAGGTCGCTGATCTGCCGCAGGTCGGCGACCTCGGCGGCCGCGAGGGCGTTGGTGACCGCGGTGCGGTCGGCCGGGTCGGCCTGCGTGCCGGTGGTCAGGGCGGTGAGGACGGACAGGTGGGCCCGGACGGCGGCGTCGTGGTCGAGGTCGACGGCGTCGTCGGGCCGGTCCGGCTGCGCGTCAGGAGGACCGGGCGTCAGGTCGAGCTCGGCGAACTGACGGTCGAACCGGCTGAGCAGCTGTCCGTGGAGCACCGTGTCCTCGCTGCCGCACAGCCCCTCGACGAACGGGGTGTCGACGAGCCACCGGGTCGGGTAGAGCCTCCCGCCCTGCCCACGCAACGCCCCGGGGGCGAGGTGCGGCGCGACGTGTCGCGGGGAGTCGTCGGCCGCCGACGTCGTGCTGACGACGATGCGCTCGGGGTGGCGGACGGCATACAACGTCTCGAGGTGCGTCGGCGCGACGGCGTCGGTCCCGTCGACGAAGGTCGTCCACGGTGCTCGCGCGAGCCCGACACCGACGTTGCGGGCGGCACCGGGTGAGTCGGCCACGGCGTCGACGAGCTCGACCTCGTGACCCGCGAGCGGTCCCCGGGTCACGCGCTCGACGGCGTCCCGGGCGCGCGACCCGGACCCGTGGATCACGACGACGACCTCGAACCGGTCGGCCGGGAGGGTCTGGGCTGCCAGCGCACCGAGGCACGCGGCCATCCGGTCGCAGGAGCCGTGGGCGGACACCACGACGGAGAGGTCACGCACCCGGCGAAGGTAGTCGCGCGATGTGAATAGGCTGGACGGGCGCGCGACCGCGCAGGTGAACGACCGGTGATCAGGAGGTGGCGTGCCCGAGGGAGACACCGTGTGGCGCACCGCCACCCGCCTCGACCAGGCCCTCGCCGGCCGCGAGATCGTCGAGTCCGATTTGCGCTGGCCGGGGGAGATCGCCACGGCTGACCTCACGGGTCGCACGACCCTCGAGGTCGTCAGCCGCGGCAAGCACGTGCTGCACCGCGTCGAGGGTGGCCTGACCCTGCACTCGCACCTGCGGATGGAGGGTCAGTGGCGCGTCGAGGCGACGGCCGGTCTGCCCGCCCGTTGGCGACGCAACCCGCAGTTGCGGGCCCTCGTCGCGGCGCCCGACTGGACCGCGCTCGGGCTGCGGCTCGGCATGCTCGACCTCGTGCCGACCGCGCACGAGGGCGACCTCGTCGGCCACCTCGGGCCCGACGTGCTCGGCCCGGACTGGGACCTCGCCCGTGCCGTCGACAACGTCGCGGGCGCGCGGGTGCCCGTCGGTCAGGCCCTCCTCGACCAGCGCAACCTCGCGGGCGTCGGCACCATGTGGTGCGCCGAGACGCTCTTCCTCGAGCGCGTGCCGCCGTGGAGCCGCGCCGACGAGCTCGGGCGCGAGACGGTCGAGCGGGTCGTCGCCCGCGCGCACCGCCTCATCGACAACGGCCGGCGCCATGCGGTGCAGTCGAGCACGGGCAGCCAGCGCCTCGACGAGGCGCACTACGTCCACGCGCGCAGCGGCCGGCCCTGCCGGCGCTGCGGTGCAACCGTGCGAGTCGCGATGATCGGCGAGCCCACCCGCGAACGCACGATGTTCTACTGCCCCGGCTGCCAGGGCGGCCTGGGACCGACCGACGACGGCCGGCCCCAGGCACCCCTCGGCTCGAACCGGGGAGCGGCCCGGTCGCGACGCTCGTACTGAGCGTCACCAGCCCTTGGCGGCCCCGGGGTAGTCGGTGATGATGACGTTGGCGTGCAGGTCGTCGCGGAAGCGCGTGAAGGTCGAGGCGCTGTTGACGGTCCAGACCGCGACCTGCATGCCCTTGCCGTGGATCGTCGCGTTGAGCCCGTCGCGCCAGTTCGCGTAGTTGTAGGACAGGTCGTAGCAGCCCTTGGAGTCTGCGGTCGCGACCTCGGCGTCGGTGACGGACGACTCGAGGCACGAGACCCGCATCGTCGACCGGGCGGCGTGGATCGTCGCGGCCGTCGTGCGCCAGTCGAAGTCCTGGATGATGCTCCGGCCGGCGATCCCGCGGTCGACGAGACGCGAGACGAGCAGCCGTGCGTGGGCCTGCGCGGCGGCGGCCGTCTGCGATGCCGGGTGCTTGAGCTCGACGCGCAGGACCGCGTTCGTGTTGGGGGAGGCGCGGAACGCCGCGGCGACGTCGGTGAGCCGGGCGAGGGGCTCGCCGCTGCAGCGCACCTGGTCGATCTGCGCCCACGACGAGCCGGTGATCGTCCGGTTCAGGCCGCACGCCGACAGCGAGTTGTCGTGCCGGAAGACCGCGACGTCGTCGGTGGTGAAGTAGACGTCGCCCTCGATGTCGTCGATGTTGGCCGCGAGCGCGCCCTTGAACGCCTTGAGCGAGTTGTCGGGACCCCAGCCGCCTCCGCGGTGGGCCGAGATCGTGCCGTACGTCGCGGCTTCGGCCGGCGCGGCGGTCGTCGTCGCGACGGTCGCCGCGGTGGCTGCCGCCACGGCGAGAGTGGCGCCGACGGCGAGGGCGCGTCGCCGCAACCTCGGCGATCGGGTGCGGACGTGCTGCTGCTGGGTCATGAAGACCATCCCCTGACGGTGTGTGCGGGCGGACCCGCTCCTTCGTGGTGGGCGTCGGTGCCCACCGAAACGCAACCTACGTGTCGGCGCACGGTCCTAGTGTGTTTGGGACCGCAGCAATCGAGAGGAGCACGGCGATGGCATCACGCCTCAACCCGTACATCGGTTTCAAGGACGACGCCCGAGCGGCGATGGAGTTCTACAGGTCCGTCTTCGGCGGCGAGCTGACGGTGTCGACGTTCGGCGAGTTCGGCGACAGCGGACCCAACGCCGACAACGTCATGCACGCCCAGCTGGAGACGCCGAGCGGCTACACGATCATGGCGTCCGACACCCCCGAGCAGATGCCCTACCAGCCGGGCACCAACATCTCGGTGAGCCTGAGCGGCGACGACAGCGACGAGCTGCACGGCTACTGGGACAAGCTGGCCGACGGCGGCACCGTCATGATGCCCCTCGAGAAGCAGGCGTGGGGCGACGAGTTCGGCATGGTGACCGACCGGTTCGGCATCGGCTGGATGGTCAACATCGGCAGCGGCATGACGGACGACGCGCCGACGGGGTGAGCGTCGAGGCGGTCCGGTCGGGCCTCAGTCCCGACCGGCGCCGCCGTAGTGGCGCGCCAGCTGACGGGTGAGCTCGTCCGGGCCGATGAGGCTCGAGTGCGTGCCCGCGGTGCCGCACGCCCACGACCCCGCGACGGTCCCGGCCCGGGCGGCCGCGCGGGCGTCACCGCCGGCGAGCCACGCGTGGAGGAAGGCCGAGACGTAGGCGTCGCCGGCGCCGTTCGAGTCCACCGCCGGGCGACCGTCGATGTCGACGGCGGCCACCGCGAACGAGCCGCCCTCGCGCACCGTCACCCGGCTGCCCCGGGCGCCGTCCATGACGACGACGAGCCGCGCACGGCCGCGGTCGAGCACGTCGGCGACGACATCGTCCTCGACCCCGTCCAGACGCGAGCCCGACACGAAGACGAGGTCGGCGGCATACGCGAACGGGCGGTGGTGGGGGTTGCGCCCGTCCCAGTCGTGCAGGTCGGTCGACGTCGTGGCCCGGGCGGCCGTGGCGTCCTCGAGGGCGCCGACGGCCCACGGCATGATCGAGGCGTGCACGTGACGTGACTGCTCGAGCGGACTGCGCCAGAGCGTCGGGTCGGGGGCGAGGTCGTAGGGGTGGCGCGGGTCGTAGAAGGACATCCGACGGCCCGTGGCGTCGACGAGGTTGACGGCGCGACGGGTGCCGCTCGCGTCGACGACATGGTCGAAGGCGAGCCCCTCGGCCGCGAACCGGTCGAGGAGCATCCGGCCCTCGTGGTCGTCGCCGATGACGTCGACGAAGCGCGTGGCGAGGCCGAGGCGGTGGCAGCCGAGCGCGACGCCGCTGCCCGTGTGCCCGACGACGGTGTCGATGGGCGGGACGACGTGGGAGTCGGCGAAGGGAACGGGCAGGGCCTCGACGCGCACGATGGTGTCGACGCCGGCACCGCCGACGACGAGGACGTCAGTCTTCACGGCCTCATTGTGCATGGCCGGACGCGGTCAGGGACGCGTGACGCTGAGCAGACCGAGGCACATCTCGTCGGTCGTGCCCTCGCCCCAGACGACGTAGCGCTCGGGCAGCCCCTGGAGGTCGGGCAGCTTGTCGCGCCAGGCCTGGTCGTGGGTGCAGCTGACCCGGATCGAGTCGCCGGGGCGGATCGCCGTCGCCGGGATCGGGACCGAGCCCTGGTTGTCGAAGTCCCAGATCTTGATGTCTAGGAGGGTCTTCGCCTTGGGTGTGCCGGGGTTGAGGTCGATGCGCAGCGACGAGCCGAGCAGGTGCATGTGGCCGGCCACAGCGCGGATGGTCGCGGCCTGCTCGACGCTGCGCGTGCAGGACTGGGTGGCGCCGGGGGTCGGGATGAGCGTGCCGTTGCAGACGAGCAGCAGCCCGTTGACGATGCGCGACGACATGGCGCCGAAGCGTTCGGTCACGTCGGCGACTGCCGCGTTGCGATCGCACAGCGGTCCCGACGTGCCTGCGCGACAAGGCAGCTCGACGGGCGCGGGGTAGAGCATCGTCTCGAGTGGCTTGAGCCTCGACGAGGACGAGAGACGCAGCTTCACCGAGGTGCGGTCGGGCGTCACGCCGTGCCGGAGGTTGTAATGCACCTGCATGACGAGCAGGGAGCCGCGCTGCAGGGGGATGCCGACGTCGGCCGGTAGGACGTTCTCGCGACCACCCGGTGCCCAGGCTCCGACCCACGGGGCGTCGTCGAGGCTCGCGCCGCGCGACCCGAGCCCGGTGCCGCCGAAGCAGGTCCAGCCGTTGCCGCCGGACTCGGCGTCGCGGGCGCGGGCCGCAGCGGCCGCCGACGGTGGCACGCGGAAGAGGATGACGTGGTGCACCTCCTGCGGCTGGCCGGGGGCGATGTCGAAGCCGGTGACGAACGCGTCGCGGGTGACCTGGGGGTCGAGGACGAAGCACCGGTAGTCGTCGGTGCCGGTCGTCGGCGCCTTCGGCGTGTAGGAGACCGGCGACGTCACCGTCCGCATCGACTCACCGGCCCGCAGCGCGGCCGGCTTGGCGGGAGCGACGGGCTTCGCCGCGTGACCCGTGGCAGCCGTCGCCGGGTGGTCGGTGGCGCCCGCCGTGTGCCCGGTCGCGTGCCCCTCGAGCCGGGCCTGGGCGGTCGGGTTGGGCGTGCCGCAGCCCGCGACGAGCAGGACGACGGCCGCGACGGCCGCCGCAACGGTAGCCCCTACCGCGGTCCGGCCGCGTCGAGTCCTCATCCCGTCAGTCTAGGAACGAGGCCGTCCTGCGGAGCGGTTGTCGAGCGTTTGGTCCCTCAGGACTGCTCCGGCGCGCGGCTCACCGGGATGCGGCGCACGTCCGGGGCGCTGAGGCGCTCGGCGTTGGCCTCGGAGTCGGCGAGCTCCTTCTGCGACTCGAGCTCGGCCTCGACCCGGGCGATGTAGCCGGACACCTCGGCCTCGACCCGCTCGGGATCCCATCCGAGCACCGGCGCGACGATCTCGGCCACGGCGCGGGCGCTGTCGGCGCCGCGGCTCGAGGTCTCGATGGAGATGCGCGTGCGCCGGGCCAGCACGTCGTCGAGGTGCAGCGCGCCCTCGTGCGTGGCGGCATACAGCGCCTCGACCCGGAGGTACTCCTCCGCCCCGGGGAGCGGCTCGTAGAGCGAGCGGTCGTCCTCGGCGAGGGCGAAGAGCTCGTGGACGAGCGAGCCGTAGCGCTCGAGCAGGTGCGTGATGCGCCAGACCGGGAGGTCCTGGTGGCGCGCGAGCCGGTCGATCTGGTTGACGAGCGCGACGTAGCCCTCGGCGCCCGAGAGGGGGATGAACTCGGTGACGCTGTCGGAGACGTCGCCGCCGATGTCCTCACGGGCGGCGTCCACGGCGTCGGCGGCCATGACGCGGTAGGTGGTGTACTTGCCGCCGGCGATGGAGATGAGCCCGGGCTGCGGGCGGGCCACGGCGTGCTCGCGGGAGAGCTGGCTCGTGTCCTCGCTCTCGCCGGAGAGGAGGGGGCGCAGGCCGGCGTAGACGCCCTGGATGTCCTCGTGGGTCAACGGCACCTTGAGCACGGTGTTGATGTGCTCGAGGATGTAGTCGATGTCGGCGCGCGTCGCTGCCGGGTGGGCGAGGTCGAGCTCCCAGTCGGTGTCGGTCGTGCCGATGATCCAGTGCGTGCCCCACGGGATGACGAAGAGGACCGACTTCTCGGTGCGCAGGATGAGGCCCGTCTCGGAGTTGATCCGGTCGCGGGCGACGACGATGTGCACCCCCTTGCTCGCGCGGACGTGGAAGCGGCCGCGGCCACCCGCCATGGTCTGGATGTCGTCGGTCCACACGCCGGTGCAGTTGATGACCACGGAGGCCCGGACCTCGGTGCGCTCGCCCGTCTCGACGTCCTCGACGAGGGCGCCGACGACCCGCTCGCCCGCACGCAGCAGCTCGACGACGCGGGCCGAGGCGACGACGGTGGCGCCGTAGGCGGCCGCGGTGCGGACCGTCGTCAGCGTGTGGCGGGCGTCGTCGGCCTGGGCGTCGTAGTAGAGCAGCCCACCGGTGAGGGCGTCGCGCTTGAGGGCCGGGGCCAGCTTGAGCGCTCCGGTGCGGGTCAGCTGCTTGTGGCGCGGGACCGAGCGCGCGCCGCCCATCGAGTCGTAGAGGGTCAGGCCCGCGGTGACGTAGGGGCGCTCCCAGCCGCGGCTGGTCAGCGGGTAGAGGAAGGAGACCGGCTTGACGAGGTGCGGTGCGATGCGGCTCAGCATGAGCTCGCGCTCCTTGAGCGCCTCGCGGACGAGGTCGAAGTTCATCTGCTCGAGGTAGCGCAGGCCGCCGTGGAAGAGCTTGGACGACCGCGACGAGGTGCCGGAGGCGAAGTCGCGCTGCTCGACGAGTGCCGTCGAGAGACCGCGGGTGGCCGCGTCGAGGGCCACGCCGCCGCCGGTCACGCCGCCACCGACGACGAGCACGTCGAACTGCTTCGTGGCGAGGCGCTTCCACGCCCGCGCCCGGTAGTCCGTGTCCAGCCGCACTGGGCTCGTCATCGGTTCCCCTTCACGTCGGTGCCGAGAACGACACTCTAACGACCGGCCCAGTGTCGACTCCGGGCTGTTCACCGGGCGGTCAGCCCGTACCCTCAGCGCCATGGGCATGACGGTGGTGGCACGGGAACTGGACTCCGAGCAGCTCGCGAGTCTCCTCGCGGACCCCTCGATCGCGAACGACCTGATCCTCGACGAGGACGAGGACGAGGACGGCAGCGACGGCTGGCTCGATCTCGACAAGGCGTGGCACGGCGTCCACTTCCTGTTGACGGGTGCGGCGTGGGGCACGGACAACCCCCTCGGCGGAGCCGTCCTCGGCGGCCGTGAGGTCGGTGAGGACGACGGCTACGGGCCGCCGCGCCTGCTCGAGCCCGACCTCGTCCGTGAGGTGGCCGAGGCGCTGGGCGTCGTCACCGACGCGGAGCTCCGCGCGCGCTTCGACCCCGAGGAGATGCAGCGCCTCGACATCTATCCCCAGATCTGGGAGGAGAGCGACATCCTCGACGAGTACCTCCTGCCGAACGTCCAGCAGCTGCGCGCCTTCTACGTCCGCGCGGCGGCTCATGACGCTGCGGTTCTCATCGTGGTGCAGTAGACGCCGAGGGGGGACGACACTGGGTCGGTGAGACTCATGTGGATCATCTGCCTGTTCGCCGGTCACCGGTGGCGCCGTGAGAGCCGCGACGACGGGTCGGTCATCGTGTGCGGACGGTGCGACGCGATCAGCGCCGTGGCCGAGGCCCGGGAGCGCCACCGCCAGCTCGGACGCGACGAGATGTAGGCGCGCGACGGTACGGTCTGGTCATGCCGACGGAGCAGCGCAGCCATGTCGTGTCGATCGACCAGGGGACGACGAGCACCCGGGCCATGGTCTTCGACCGGAGGGGCCGCGTCGTGGCCGTCGACCAGATGGAGCACCGGCAGATCTTCCCGCGCGCCGGGTGGGTCGAGCACGACCCGATGGAGATCTGGCAGAACACCCGCGTCGTCGTCGGTGGGGTGCTCGGCAAGGCCAACCTCAACGCCACCCACGTCGCCGCGGTCGGCATCACGAACCAGCGCGAGACGACCGTCGTCTGGGAGCGTGCGACCGGCCGGCCGATCCACAACGCCATCGTCTGGCAGGACACCCGCACCCAGGCGATCTGCGACGAGCTGGCCCGCGACGGCGGCAGCGAGCGCTTCAAGGACGTCACCGGTCTGCCGCTCGCGACGTACTTCGCGGGGCCCAAGGCGCGCTGGATCCTCGACCACGTCGACGGCGCCCGCGAACGGGCCGAGGCGGGGGAGCTGCTCTTCGGCACCATCGACACGTGGCTGCTCTGGAACCTCACGGGAGGCGCCGACGACGGTGGCGTGCACGTCACCGACGTCACGAACGCCTCGCGCACCCTCCTGATGGACCTGCGCACCCTCGACTGGGACGCGTCGGCCGCCGAGGCGATCGGTGTCCCGCTCGCGATGCTCCCCGAGATCCGCTCGTCGTCCGAGGTCTACGGCTCGTGCAAGCCAGGCATCCTCATCGACGTGCCGGTCGCCGGCATCCTCGGCGACCAGCAGGCGGCGACGTTCGGCCAGGCCTGCCTCGACGTCGGCACGGCCAAGAACACCTACGGCACGGGCAACTTCATGCTCCTCAACACGGGTGAGGAGATCGTCGCGTCGAAGAACGGGCTGCTGACGACGGTCTGCTACCAGCTCGGTGACGGCAGGCCCGTCTATGCCCTCGAGGGCTCCATCGCCGTCACCGGGTCGCTCGTGCAGTGGCTGCGCGACAACCTCGGCCTCATCAAGGACGCCAAGGAGGTCGAGACGCTCGCGGCGAGCGTCGACGACAACGGCGGCGCCTACTTCGTCCCCGCGTTCTCGGGCCTCTTCGCGCCGCACTGGCGTCCCGACGCCCGCGGTGCGCTCGTCGGTCTGACCCGCTTCGTCAACAAGGCCCACATCGCCCGAGCCGCGTTGGAGGCCACGGCCTTTCAGACGCGCGAGGTGCTCGAGGCGATGAACGCCGACTCGGGAGTGCCGCTCACCGAGCTGCGGGTCGACGGCGGCATGGTCGTCAACGAGACGCTGATGCAGTTCCAGGCCGACCTGCTCGGGGTCGACGTCGTGCGACCCGTCGTGGCCGAGACCACCGCTCTCGGCGCCGCGTATGCCGCCGGGCTGGCTGTCGGCTACTGGCAGAGCACCGACGAGATCCGTGAGAACTGGGGCGAGGACCGCCGGTGGACCCCTGCGATGGACGAGTCCGAGAGGGAGCGCCTCTTCCGCACGTGGAAGAAGGCCGTCGAGCGCACCCTCGACTGGGTCGACGACGACACTCCCTGACGGCTCAGGCCTCGCCCTCGAGGTGCAGGACGACCTTGCGCAGCAGGCCGTTGAGGGCGACGAGCTCCTTGGCGGTCAGGCCCGAGAAGGCCTCCTGCTCACGAGCCATGCCGGCCTCGATCCCCTTCTCCCACATGGCCCGTCCCGATGGCGTCGGACGGATGAGGATGCGGCGCCGGTCGATGGGGTCGACCTCGCGGGTCGCGTGGCCCCGCTGGACGAGCCGGTCGACGCGTGACGTCATCGCGGCCCGGGTCACGCCGCACGCGTCGGCGAGCTGTGCGGGTGTCGCCTCCTCGGGGAACGGCTGGATCATCAGCGCGTGGAGCGTGTGGTAGTCCTCGATCGTGTCTTCCGTGCCGGCGTAGCTCGCGTGGTCGGCGGCCTTGAGCCGCTTGGTGATCGCCTGCATGCGCGTGACGGCACCCTCGACCTCGGGGTCCATGTCCTCGAGGAGTCCGCTCCAGCGTGCGACGTGCCGGTCGACCGAGTCCTGCCGTGCTCTCGCCATGGCGTCAGTCTCGCAGAGGTGCAGCACGGGGAGCGCAGATCCCTGACTATTCATTGACAGATAGTCAGACGTCTAACTAATGTCAGGTCATGACCATGAGCGACCTGCTCCACCTCCGCGACGTCCGACTCCTGCTGGCCGGTCAGGGACTCTCGTGGGTCGGCGACGCCTTCAACCCCATCGCCCTGTCCGTGGCCGTCGTCCTGGGTGGCGGGGGTGCAGGCGAGCTCGGTGTCGTCCTCGCGAGCGCCGTGGTGGCCCGCCTCCTGTGCACCCTCGTCGGCGGCGTCTGGGCCGACCGCGTCACGCCGCACCGGATCATGGTCGGCGCCGACCTCACCCGAGCTGGCTCCGTCGCCGCCATGGCCGTCGCCTTCGCGCTCGGCGACCCGCCGGTGGCCGTGCTCGCCGGTCTGGCCGCGGTCACAGCGGGTGCGGGCGCGTTCTTCCACCCGGCCTTCGTCTCGCTGAGGCCCCTCATCGTCCCGGCTGCGGCTCTGCAGACCGCCAACGGCGCGATCAGCTTCCTCCAGTCGAGCGCCCAGGTGGGCGGCCCGGTCCTCGCCGGCCTCGTCGTCGCCCGGTTCGGCCCGGTCGCCGGCTTCACGGTCAACGCGCTGACCTTCGCCTGGTCGGCGGTCTGCGTCGCGCGGCTCCGGGCTCGCGCCGACCACGTCGCGGAGCGCACCGGCATGCTGACCGAGATCCGCGAGGGCCTCGCGGAGATCCGGAGTCGGGACTGGCTGTGGTCGAGCCTCCTCGCGGCGGCGATGTTCCACGTCGCCAGTGGGGTCTTCATCGTCCTCGTCGAGGTGACGGCCGTGCGCGACCTCGGCGGCGCCCACGCCCTCGGCCTCGTCACGGCAGCGCTCGGCGTGGGCGGGCTCGTCGGAGGGCTCGTCGCCATGCGGCTCCAGCCGCGCCGGATGCTCCTCTGGGCCTTCGCCGCCCTCGGCCTCTTCCCGCTCTTCCCGCTCGCGTTCGCCTGGCCCGGCGGGCTTGTCGCGATCATGGCGCTCGCCCTCGTCGGCCAGGCCGGACTGCTCTACTTCGACGTCGGGTGGCAGACCGCCGTCCAGCAGGGCGTGCCCCACGACCGGCTGGCCCGCGTCGTCTCGTGGGACGTGCTCATCTCGTTCGTCGCGCTGCCACTCGGCAACGTCATCGCCGGCCCGCTCAGCGCCTCCGTCGAGACGCCCGACCTCATGGTCGGCATCGCCGTCTGGATGTTCGTCGCCGGCTGCTGGCCGCTGCTGGTGCGCAGCGTCCGCGGCTTCACCCGCGCGTCAGCCCAGGGCGGCGATGGCGGCGTCGTAGTCGGGCTCCTGGCCGATGGCGGGGACGAGCTCCGTGTGCGCGACGGTGCCGTCCGCGTCGATGACGACGACCGCACGGGCGAGGAGGCCGGCGAAGCCGCCGTTCTCCATCCGTACGCCGTAGTCGTAGCCGAAGCCGGAGCGGAACGACGACGCCACGACGACGTTCTCGATGCCCTCGGCGCCGCAGAAGCGGTTCAGCGCGAACGGTAGGTCGGCCGACACGCAGACGACCGCCGCGTTGTCGAGCCCGGCGGCGATCTCGTTGAAGCGGCGCACGCTCGCCGCGCAGACGCCGGTGTCGACGCTCGGGAAGATGTTGAGGACCACGCGGCTGCCGTCGGGCAGCGTCACGTCGTCGCGCAGGTTGGTGCCGGTCAGCGTGTACGCGGGAGCGGGGGTGCCCACGGCCGGCAGGTCGCCGACGGTGTGGACGGTGGTGTCTCCGAGGGAGGTGGTGGCCATGGACGTATCTAACACGGGTCGCCTGGGGCTACCGTCGCGGCATGCCCGCTGACGGCGCGACGTGCCTCGCGACCCGCTGCTTCTGCGAGCTCGCCCGCCCCGACGGGATCGCCCAGCCGGCTGACGCGTGGTCGTCCCTGGCCTTCGTCGTGGCCGGGGTCGCCGCAGCCGTGCTCCTGGGTCCTGCCGCGCGTCCCGAGCGCGTCCTCGTCCCGCTCCTCGCGGTCTCGCTCGTCGCCGTCGGGATCGGCAGCCTCGCCTTCCACGCGACCCTGACGCTGTGGGGCCAGTTCGTCGACGTCCTCCCGATGTATGCCGTCGGCTGCGTCCTGCTCGCCGGTGCCCTCGTGCGCCTGCGCCGGGTCACGCCGCGCGTGGCCGTCCTCGGCGGGGTCTCCCTCCTCGTGGCCCTCGGCGTCCTGCTCCGGGTCTGGCCCGAGTCCCGGCGGGTGCTCTTCGCCGCCGTCCTGCTGCCCGGCATCGTCCTCGAGCTGGTGGCCGCCCGGGGCCGTGCCGGTGGCGCGCGCTGGCTGCACGTCGGGTTGGGACTGCTCGTGACCGCCTACGCCCTCTGGCTGCTCGACCAGTGGGGCGTCCTCTGCGACCCGACGAGCCCGCTGCAGGGGCATGCGGCCTGGCACGTCCTCGGCGCCGTCGCCGGGTGGTGCCTCGCCCGCCACTGGGCGACCCGTAGGTTGGTGGCATGACGGAGTCGCCGCTCACGCCGGAGCAGCAGGAGCAGATCGTGGCGGTCGCGATGGACATGGCGCGCGACGGGCGCACGGCCGACCTCGTCGAGTTCCTCGACCACGGCTTTCCGCTCGACCAGCAGGACCCCGCCGGCAACACGCTCGTCATGCTCGCGGCCTACCACGGTCACCTCGACACGGTCATGAGCCTCGTGGACCGCGGCGCCGACGTCGACCGCCGCAACGACCGCGACCAGTCCCCGCTGGCCGGGGCGATGTTCAAGGGCGAGGACGAGGTCGTCCGAGTCCTCGTCGCCGCGGGCGCCGACCTCGACGCCGGGTCGCCGACCGCGCGCGCCACGGCCCAGCTGTTCGGGCAGCAGCACCTCATCGACGGAGAGGACCGAGGGTGACCGACCCGCAGGACACCGGAGCACGCTCGCGCTTCGTCATCAACCTCGTCGGCGTCATCGGCATCGTCTTCGGGGTGCTCCCGATCGTGCGCTACCTGCTCGACCTGTCGCTCTTCGAGTTCACCGTCGCGCCGTACGCGTGGCTCCAGCTCGAGGGGGCCGCGCGGTTCCTCCCGCCCGGGATGGTCCTCGTCGCGTGCATCGTCGTGGCCTACGTCCTCGAGCAGCGGCTCTCCCGCGACTGACCCGGGTCCAACCCTCGACGGTCGGTGACCGTTCAACGACGAGCCCGTGATGTGATGTGGGCATGTCGGTCCGGGCCTCCCTCCTCGCCGCGCTCGTCCTCGGGTCGAGCCTGGCGATGGCGCCCGCCCCGGCCGCTCTCGCCGCCGACCCGGTCTCGCCCGAGGTCACGACGGTGCCCGTCGGTGCCGAGCCCGACGGCACGGCCGTGCGCCTCGACGTCTCCGTGTGGCCGCAGTCGAGCGGCAAGCACCCGGTCGTCCTGCTCGCCCACGGCTTCGGCGGCACCAAGGACTCGGTGACGAGCCAGGCGAACGACCTGCACGACCGCGGCTACGTCGTCATCGCGTGGAGCGCCCGTGGGCAGGGCGCGTCCGGCGGTCGCATCCACCTCAACGACCCGGCCTACGAGATCGCTGACGCGAGAACGCTGCTCGACCTCGCGGCCAAGCGCTCCGACGTCGAGCTCGACGGTCCGGGAGACCCGCGCGCCGGGGTCATGGGTGCCTCCTACGGCGGCGCCCTCGCCCTCATGCTGGCCGGCTCCGACCGGCGGGTCGACGGCGTCGTCTCGGCCATCACGTGGAACGACCTCGCCGACGCCTTCTTCCCGCAGGCCGCCGTGACGAAGCCGGCGACCACCGCTGCCGGGCGCTCGCCGATCGACGTCGTCGGACCCTTCAAGCAGGTCTGGGCGACGAACTTCTTCCTCTCGGCGCTCCGTGGCGGCCAGGGGGCGGGCACCGGAGCCGCCGACTGCGGCCGCTTCGACCCGACGATCTGCCGCCTCTTCGTCCAGGCCTCCGAGACCGGCACCGCCTCACCACAGCTGACGACGCTGCTGCGCGCGCACAGCCCGAAGCCGACGATGAACGCCGTCACCGCGCCGACCTTCCTCGTCCAGGGGGTCGGCGACTCGCTCTTCGGGCTCGACCAGGCCGACGCCAACGCGTCGGCGCTCGCCGCCTCCGGCACGCCGTATGCCGTCCGGTGGAGCGACGGCGGCCACGACGCCCCGAGCACCCACGAGGCGGAGGAGGTCGAGGCCTCCTACACGTGGCTCGACCACTACGTGCGCGACAAGGGCGCGCGCGGATCGGCCCTGCCCACAGCGGCCTTCACCTACGGCACCCCCGCCGGTCGGGCGGGTCAGCCGACGACGCTCCACACCCTCACGGCATACCCGGGGCTGTCCGGCGCGGCACTCCGGACGCGCGAGCTGCCCCTGACGACGACCTCCGGGGCGCTGCTGCACCCGCCCGGCGGACAGCCGGCCTCGCTCATCGCCGTGCCCGGCCTCGCCGCTTTGGGCGTCAGCCTCTCGACGTACCAGATCGCGGCGCTGCCCGGTCAGTCGACGGCCCTCGACACCCAGCCCGTCGCCGAGGCCGAGACGGTGGTCGGGTCGCCGACGATGCGACTCACCGTCACGTCCGACGCGCCGGACGTCACGCTCTTCGCGTCGGTGTGGCGCGTCACCGGTGGCTCGGTGACGCTGACCAACCCGCTCGTCGCGCCGGTGCGCCTCACCGTGACGCCGGGCCGGCCCACCCCCGTGACGATCTCGCTCCCGGCAGCGACCTATGACCTGCCGGCCGGCACCCGGTGGCGCGTCCTGCTGACGAGCACCGAGTCGACGTACTCCAACTCGCGCACCCCGAGCGGCATCCGCATCTCGGGGGCCTCGGCGCTCACCCTCCCGGTCGCGACCGGTGCTGCGGTCGACGGGGCCGTGGCCGGCGGCGTCGACACCGAGACCCTCCTCGCCTCCGGCGCCCTCGCGGTGCTGCTCCTCGCGGCGCTCGCCGGTTGGCTCGTGCGCCGGCGCCGCCGGATGCACCTGCCCGCGCGGCCTGACCTCGCCGACGTCCCGCTCGTCATCGAGGGACTCGTCAAGACGTACGCCGACGGCCACCGCGCCGTGGACGACGTGTCGTGGCGGGCCGAGAAGGGTCAGGTCGTCGGGCTGCTCGGCCCCAACGGCGCCGGCAAGACGACGACCATGCGGATGGTCATGGGACTCATCTCCTCCGACGCCGGCAGCGTCCACGTGCTCGGCGAGCCCGTCTCCGCCGGCTCGCGGGTGCTCGGCCGGGTCGGCGCGCTCATCGAGGGACCCGGCTTCCTGCCGCACCTCACCGGGCGCCAGAACCTCGAGGCCTACTGGTCCGCCACGGGCCGGGACCCCGAGGACGCCCACATCGCCGAGGCGCTCGACGTCGCGGCCCTCGGCGGCGCCGTCGACCGGCCGGTCAAGTCCTACAGCCACGGCATGAAGCAGCGACTGGGCATCGCCCAGGCCATGCTCGGGCTGCCCGAGCTGCTCATCCTCGACGAGCCGACCAACGGCCTCGACCCGCCCCAGATCGCGGCGATGCGCCCGATCCTGCGCCGCTACGCCGAGACCGGGCGCACCGTCGTCGTGTCGAGCCACCTGCTCGCCGAGGTCGAGATGACGTGCACCCACGTCGTCGTCATGCACGCCGGCCGGGTCATCACGCAGGGCCCCGTCGCCGAGCTCGTCGACAGCGACGACACGACGATCCTCGACCTGCCCGAGCACGTCGCCCACGACGTCGTCAGCGCCGGCGTGCACGCACTCGAGGCCGCAGGTGGCGTCACCGAGGTGCGCGTCGACACCCCGACCCGGATCGTCGTCGTCGCCGACCGCGGCCGGGCCGAGGTCGTCGCGGCTGCCGTGTCGGCGGGGCTGCCCGTCGTCGGCGTCAGCAGCCGCCGCCACCTCGAGGAGGTCTTCCTCGGCGTCATCTCGTCGGCGTCCGCACCGGGTGCGGCCGGCGAGCCCGGAGACGAGGGCGCGTCCCTCGTCGAGCGACTGAGGCAGGTGAGGGCGCGATGAGCGAGACCCACGCAGAGGGCCCGGACGTGAGCCCCGGGGACGCGCTGCTCGACGTCATCGAGCCGGCTCCGGCAGCAGGGAGCGGCCAGATCCACCAGGTGCGCGACCCGCTGTCGTGGCGGTCCGAGCTGCGCCGGCAGTGGGGCCGGCGACGCACGATCTGGGCCTTCGGACTGCTCCTCGCGCTGCCGCTCGTCCTCGTCGGGTCGTTCGCCTTCGGCCAGCGGTCGAGCAACAGCCGTGGCGGTGCCTCGACCCGGATCTTCGACCTCGCCCAGAGCGGGGCCGCGAACTTCAGCCTCGTGCTCGTCTTCCTCGCCTCGGAGCTGCTCCTCGTGCTGCTCGCCGCCCTCTTCTGCGGCGACGCCGTGCCGTCCGAGGCGTCGTGGTCGTCGCTGCGCTACCTGCTCATCGCGCCGGTGCAGCGGGCCCGCCTGCTCACGAGCAAGCTCGCGATCGGGATCGCCTCGACCCTCGTCGCGACGGTCCTGCTGCCGGCGTGGGGCCTGCTCGTCGGCGGCGTCGCCTACGGATGGGACCCGCTGACCAACCCGCTCGGCGAGAACCTCTCGTGGGGCCAGTTCCTGCCGCGCCTGGCGCTCGCGATGGCCTACATCTTCGTGACACTGCTGCCGATCGCAGCCATCGCCTTCTGGATCGGGACCCGCTCCGACGCGCCGCTCGCCGCGGTCGGCGGCGCCGTGCTCGTCAGCATCCTGCTCAACATCCTCGACCAGCTCGACGCGCTCGACCCCTACCGCAACGCCTTCCCGGGCCACTACTCGCGGGCCTGGCAGGACGCCCTCGCCGTGTCACCGGACTACACCGACATGGTGCACGGCGCCCTGTGGGCGCTCGTGTGGGCCGTCGCCTTCACGATGCTCGCCTACCGCCGCTTCCGGCGCAGCGACATCCTCAGCTAGCCCGACGCGTACGCCCGCGGTCGCGTCCGACTGAGCGAGCTCTGCGGCATACCCGCCGTGGGTGGATGGATGCGGCCAATCACCCGACCTCGCCGCAACCATCCAGCCACGGCGGGACTGCTGCGTCGGAGCCCGACGAGGCTCAGAGCTTCGCTGCCTCGGGGATGATGCGCTCGCCGATGAGCTCGAGCACGTCGGTCTTCGACCCGTCACCGATGCCCAGCTGCACGTGCGTCACACCCAGTCCGGCGAGGTCACGCAGGTGCTCGAGCGTGGCGTCGACGTTCTCGCCGTCGGGGCCGGGGTCGACCGGTCCCATGACGGTCTTCTCGATCTCGTCGTAGTCGCGACCGAGAGCCTCGCAGTGGCCGCGGAGGACCTCCAGCTTGTGGGCGAGGTCGGGGCTGTCGAAGAGGTTGCAGGCCTGGGCGTACTGCGCGACCATCCGCAGCGTCTTCTTCTCGCCGCCGCCACCGATGAGGATGGGCGGGTGCGGGCGCTGCACCGACTGCGGGGAGTTGAGGGTGCTGCCGAGCCGGTAGTGCTTGCCGGCATACGGCTCGACGCTGTCGCCCCACATCTGGAGGCAGATCTGCAGCGTCTCCTCGAGGCGCTCGAAGCGCTCGGCGGTGGCGGGGAAGGGCAGGCCGAGACCGACGCACTCCTCCTCGTTCCACGCCGCGCCGATGCCGAGCATGGCGCGGCCCTTCGACAGCACGTCGAGGGTCGTGACCTCCTTGGCGAGCAGCCCGGGCTCGCGGTAGACGGCGGCCGTGACCCAGGCGAGCAGCTGCACCTTCTCGGTGACGGCCGCGAGGAAGCCGAGGGCCGTGTAGGCCTCGAGCATCTCGTGCTCCTTGGGCCCGACCATGCCGATCTGCCAGACGTGGTCCATGACCGAGAGCTTGGTGAAGCCGACGTCCTCGGCGGTCCGCGCCGTGCGGACGAGGTCGTCGACGAAGGTGGAGGAGCCGCCGCTCCACGTGAAGTTGGCGAGGTGCAGTCCGAGATGCATCCTCCGACACTACGTCCGCTCGCTGGGATCGGCGTGGGAGCAGCGCCTCGATCTCGTGCGGGAAGATGGTCGGGTCCGGCGGGCGAGAACGAGGAGGCGGACGATGGCGGTCGACGTGCGGGTCGAGACGGTGATAGCCCGACCGGTGGCCGAGGTCGCGGCGTACGCCGGGGACCCGTCCCACGCTCCCGAGTGGTACGCCAACATCGACTCGGTCGACTGGCAGACGTCGCCGCCGACGGGTGTGGGCAGCAGGCTGGCTTTCGTGGCCCGTTTCCTCGGGCGACGCATCGAGTACGTCTACGAGGTCGTCGAGCTCGTTCCGGGCGAGCGGCTCGTCATGCAGACCGACGGCAAGCCGTTCCCCATGCGCACGACCTACGAGTGGGAGGACGCCGGCGACGGACGCACCCGGATGGTGCTGCGCAACACGGGGCAGCCCACCGGCTTCGCGGCGCTCGGCGCCAAGGCCATGGCCGCTGCGATGCGTGGGGCCATGACGAAGGACCTCGCGAGGATCAGGCGGATCCTGGAGTCGCAGTGACCTGGGAGCGGGAGACCGGCGGCTCGGCCGACGACGGGAAGACGATCCACTGGTCGGTCTGGCGCCAGACGAAGTCGGGCGTCACGACCGATCCGGGCGTGCCGTAGAGCACCGCGCTGCGTGCCTCGGCACCGTGCTCCTGGAGCAGGTCGAGCATCGGTGAGCTTGACTCCGAGCGCGTACGAGAGCCCGCCGCCGGGGATGAGCCCGCCACGCGCCACGGCGACGAGCACCTCCGGGCGGAAGCTCGAGTCGGCGACGAGGGTCGCGAGCTCGCGGAACGCGACGCCGAACTGCTCCCACGTCAGCACCTCCTTGTCGACGAGCGTGGAGGCGTCTGCGTGGTAGGCGATCGTCATGCGAGGAAGGCTGGTCACGTCACGTGAACGGCGTGTTTCGGGTGTCGAGGCTTCGGGCAGACTGGCCGGGTGACCCTCGACCCGAGCCGCGCCAGCCGCCCGACCCGACCGCTCCGGCCCTCCCGGCGCTCGCAGGTGCCCCCGTTCGAGGTCATGGACGTGCTCGACCGGGTGGCCGTGCTCCGGGCCGAGGGGCGCGACGTCGTGTCCCTCTGCGCCGGTGAGCCGTCGGGAGGTGCGCCGAGCCTCGTCTCGGAGGCCGCCGCGCGCATCCACGGCTCGGGCCGCGCCCTGACCTACACCTCGGCGCTCGGCATCCGAGAGCTGCGCTCCGAGATCGCCGCGCACTACGGCCGGTGGTACGGCCTCGACGTCGACCCCGCCCGCGTCGCGATCACGACGGGCTCGTCGGGCGGCTTCGTGCTCGCCTTCCTCGCAGCCTTCGAGGCGGGGGACCGTGTCGCGCTCGCGCGGCCCGGCTACCCTGCCTACCGCAACATCCTCACCTCGCTCGGGTGCGAGGTCGCCCTGATCGACTGCGGCCCCGAGACCCGCTACCAGCCGACGCCCGAGCTGCTCGACGCCGCGCAGGCCGACGGGGAGCTCGCGGGGCTCATCGTCGCTTCGCCCGCCAACCCGACCGGCACGATGGTCGACCGCGCCGAGCTCGCGGCGATCACCCACTGGTGCGCGGCCCACGGCGTGCGCCTCGTCAGCGACGAGATCTACCACGGCGTCACCTATCCGGACCCCGGCGCCGCCGACCCCCGCGGTGTCTGCGCCTGGGAGACCGACGACACGTCCCTCGTCATCTCCTCCTTCAGCAAGTACTGGGGGATGACGGGCTGGCGTCTGGGCTGGATGCTGCTCCCCGCCGACCTCGTGCGCCCCGTCGACGCGCTGGCCGGCAACGTCGCGCTGTGCCCACCCGCACCGGCGCAGTATGCCGCCGTCTCGGCCTTCGCGGAGGAGTCCTACCGCGAGTGCGACGACGCGGTCGCCGAGTTCGCGCGGACGCGAAAGCTCTTGCTGGACAACGCGTCCCGCCTCGGCTGGGGTGAGTCAGCGCCGCCGGACGGCGCGTTCTACTACTGGGCCGACCTCGGGCCGCAACGGGGCCGGTGGGGCGGCTCGGCGGCATACGCCAGCGCCCTGCTCGAGGAGGTCGGCGTCGCGATCACGCCGGGCGGCGACTTCGACGACCGGGCGGGCGGCCACTCGGTGCGCCTCAGCTTCGCCGCCGGAGCGACCGCGGTCAGCGAGGCGATCGAGCGGATCGAGGCGTTCAACGCCCGCTGACCCGAATGCGTCGCCGGTCGCGTCGAAGCCCCCAACCTCTTGGGGGCTTCGATCTGGCCTCACCCCTTCCGGGTGGTCAGAGGATGAGCACTACCGCAGCGATGATCGCTCCGGCCAGGCTCAGCGTGCCGAGCACGAAGCTCATCACGGCGCCTGCGGTCCAGTAGCCGGACCGGTCGCGGACACTCGCACCCAACAGGCCGAAGCCTGCCGTGAGCAGCACGCCGCCGGCGATCCAGCTGCCGAGGTACCAGGCCTCGCTCAGGCCCGCCAGGATCCAGCCGGCCGGCACGAAGTATGCATACGCGCCGAAGGCTGCAACCAGAAGACCCAGGGTCAAGAGCGTGTAGTCCAACGTGCGGTTGCGGAACAACCTCGGGAGACGTTCGGTCCCCACACGTTCCTTCTCAAGGAGCTGTGACATCGTCCTCACCTCCTTTCCTCGTCTCCTTCCAGCGTGGCTCACCCGGAGCGCGGGCGTCAGAGGCCTTGGTCCCGCGTCTTGCCCACCCGGGACGCGCTGAGCCGCTAGCGTCGGCCCATGGGGTGGTTCTCCGGCGCGGTGGCGTGGGTCCGCTCGCGGATCGGGGGCCAGCCGCGGCCCGAGCCGCCGGCGCCCGGCCAGCCGGCGACGGTCGACGCGCTCGTCGAGCGGATGCACGAGATCGACCGCGCGCTGCCCGGGAGCAACGGTGTCGCGGCCTTCAACCGGATGTACCTCCGCGTCACCGAGCTCGTCCGTGACCGGCTCGTCGAGGGGTGGTTCGGCAACCCGGCCTTCGTGACGCGGCTCGACCTCGTCTTCGCCGGGCTCTACCTCGAGGCGGTCGGCGCGGGCACTCCCGACCACTCGTGGGCGCCGCTCTTCAGCGCTCGGCTCGAGCCCGGCCGGGTCCCGATCCAGTTCGCGCTCGCCGGGATGAACGCCCACATCAACCACGACCTGCCGCTGGCCGTCGTCACGACGTGCCGCCAGCTGGGCCTGTCGCCGGACAGCCCCGGGGTCGAGGACGACTACCACCGGGTCAACGACCTGCTCGCCGCCGTCCAGGAGGACGTGCGCCGATCGTTCCTCGACGGCATCGCGCTCACCGTCGACGAGCAGTACGCCGGCCCGGTCGCCAACCTCGTCAGCGGCTGGAGCATCGCGCGCGCCCGCGACGCCGCGTGGACGAACGCCCGCGTGCTGTGGTCGCTCGAGGGCGTCGAGCCGTTGCGCACCGACTTCCTCGCCACCCTGTCGCGCACCGTGGGTATGGCGGGGCGCTACCTGCTGACGCCGGTCTCCGACCTCGCCCCCTGAGGGAGCGAGGCCGGAGAGGTCAGGCGGCGACGGGCGCTGCGGCCGGTTCGAGCGACGGCTCGGCGACTGCTCGGTGGGCGGCCACCCGACGCTCCTCGACGCGGCGGTCCCGGAGCGCGGCGCGCAGGCGCCACGCGCCGTAGACGGCGACGAGGCTGATGACGAGGTGCAGACCGAGGAAGCCGTTGGCGAGCCCCATCCCGAGCAGGGCGCCGGCGACGAGCGGCCCGACGGCCGAGAAGGTCGTCTGGATCGCCGTGAACGTGCCCAGCGTCGTGCCGACGAGCCCGCGGGGAGCGAGGCTCGCGGTGAGCGGGTTGAGCACGGGTGCGTACATCGTCTCGCCGACGGCGAAGATGCCGAACGTCGTGACGAAGAGGGCCGAGGCCACCTCCGGCGTGAGCTGTGCGACCGAGAGGACGACCCACGACAGGGTCCAGATGGCGCCGACGACCATGAGCAGGCTGGCCGCGTTGCGGCGCGCGGTGACCCGCACGACGACGACCTGCAGGGCCACGATGACGACGCAGTTGACGGCGGCCGCGAGACCGATGGCGGACTCGTCGACGTCGAGGACGGTGAGGGCGTATGCCGGCAGGCCGGACTCGAACTGCGCGTAGAAGCCGAGGGCCAGGGCCACCGCGACGACCGCGGTCCAGCGCAGGGCCGGCACGGCGAAGATGCGGCGCAGGGCCTCCATCGTGCCGAGCTGCGTCTCCGCCTCGCCGGCGGCGAGGTCGGGGGCCACGTCGCTGGGGGCGCCGATGCCGGCGACGTGGATGAGGACGGCCGAGATCGCGAAGCCCGCACCCGCCGCGATGAACGCGAACGTCATGCCGTCGGCGCGCGAGAGGTCGACGAACTGGCCGGCGACGAAGGCGCCGAGGGCCATGCCGATGGCCTCGGCCGTGAACTTGTAGGCGAAGACCTTGCGACGGTCGTCGCTCCCGGCCCAGCGCAGCACGAGCACCGACGCGGCGGGGCCGGCTGCGGTCAGGCCGAAGCCGAAGACGAACATGCCGACGAGGAAGGCCGGCGCCGACCCGGCCCAGACGAGGCTGCCGACGCCGACGGCGGCGAGCAGCTTGGCCACGACGGCGACGGTGACCGGGTTGTAGCGGTCGCTGAGGCGCCCGGCGAAGGGTGCGGCGACGAGCGCGCCGACCGAGAAGAGCGTGCTGGCCAGGGCGGCGGCGAGGGCGCCCCAGCCGCGGGTGTTGGCCGCATACGCGTACTGGTAGGGCAGCACGGTGCCCCATCCGAGCATGCCGATGGACGACGCGAGGATGAGCAGCTTGGTGCGCATGGGTTTCACACCCTTTCGGGGACGGGGAGGCGGACTTCGGGAGTCAACGCAGCTTCGGTATCGAATATTTCGTCATCGAAGTTCGACGTCGAAAGAGTAGCACCAGCCCACCCGGGTGCGACAATGCCTTTCCATGGCAGCGAAGCGACGACAGACCGCCCAGCAGGAGCACGCCGCGGACGTCGCGACCTACGTGGCCGCCGGCGGTGAGGAGTCCGTGCAGCGGGTCATCACCGCGGTGTTCTCCGTGACGAAGAAGCTCGACCAGTGGTACGTCCGGCAGTTCGCCGACCTCGACCTGACCCAGGGCGAGTGGTCGGTGCTCGCCTCCCTGGCCCGCGCGGGCGACACGTGCCTCACCCCGAGCCAGCTCGCCGACCTCTCCAACGTCGCCCCCTCGTCGATGACGCACCGCCTCGACAAGATGGCCGGCCGCGGCCTGCTCCAGCGCCGCCCCGACGAGTCCAACCGCACCCGCACCCTCGTCTCCCTGACGAAGGACGGGTGGGCCCTGTTCAGCGCCGCGGTCCGCGAGTCCAACGTCGTCGAGAGCGACACCCTGCGCGGGCTGTCCGACTCGGAGCGGCACGAGCTGGCCCGGCTCCTCGAGATCGTCATCGCGGGGCTCGACGACATCGACGCGTAGCCCGGGCCGGCGTCGCGGGCGTAGCGTCGCCCGCATGAACGCCAACGGGCAGCCGGTCGCCCTCGTCACCGGAACCTCCTCGGGCATGGGCCTGCACACCGCCGTCGAGCTGGCCCGCCGCGGCCTCACCGTCGTCGCGACGATGCGCGACACGAGCCGGTCCGCGGCGCTGACCGATGCCGCGACCGAGGCCGGCGTCGAGCTCGACGTGCGAGCCCTCGACGTCACCGACCACGAGGCCGCTCGGCACTGCGTCGACGGGGTGCTCGCCGACCACGGCCGCCTCGACGTCCTCGTCAACAACGCCGGCCGGGGCGCCGTCGCCACCGCCGAGCAGCTGAGCCTCGACGAGATCCGCGACCAGCTCGAGGTCAACTACCTCGGGCCCGTCGCCCTGACCAAGCTCGTCCTGCCCCACATGCGCTCGGCCGGGTCCGGCACCGTGCTCACCGTGACGAGCGTCGGCGGCGCCGTCGGGCAGCCGTTCGCCGACGCCTACTGCGGCGCCAAGTTCGCCGTCGAGGGCTTCATGCAGTCGCTCGCCGTCGTCATGCTCGCCCACGGCGTGCACGTCTCGGTCATCGAGCCCGCGGCCGTCGCGAGCGACTTCGTCGGCAACGTGGCCCGTCCCGGGGGCGATCCAGCCGACCCGTATGCCGCCCAGCTCGACGCGTACCTCGCGCGGTCCGCGGGCGCCTTCGCCAACGCGCAGTCCTCCCGGGACGCCGCGGTCGCCATCGCCGACGCCGCGACGTCGGCCGAGCACCGCTTCCGCTGGCAGACCTCGGAGGGCGCGACCGCCTTCGTCGGCATGTCGCTCGCCGACACGGACGGCAGCCGCGTGCTCGGCGTGACCCGGTCCTGGATCGAGTGAGCTCCTCGTTAGAGTCGGCCCCGTGAGCTACCGCAGGCCCGTCCCGACGATCGGTGACCCGTCGTCGGCCGCCGAGCGGGCCCAGGCGCCCGACGCGTGGGCGCTGCGCGACGACCTCGCCTCGCTCGAGCGGGTCGTCGGCGCTCGCCGCGACATCCGCCGCTTCCGACCCGACCCCGTGCCCGACGACGTGCTCACCGCGGTGCTCACGGCCGGTCACCGCGGTCCGTCGGTCGGGCACAGCCAGCCGTGGCGCTTCGTCGTCGTCACCGAGGCCGCGATCCGTGACACCGCCGCCCTCATGGCCGACCGGAGCCGCCTGCGCCAGGCCGCCGGGATGACGGAGGAGTCGGCGCGCGGCCTGCTCGACCTGCGCCTCGAGGGCATCCGGGAGGCGCCCGTCGGCGTCGTCGTCGCGTGCGACCGCCGCACCCCGGCCGCCGGGGTGCTCGGTCGGGCCACCTTCCCGGACGCCGACCTCTGGTCGTGCGCGGCGGCCATCGAGAACATCTGGCTGACGGCCCGGGCCCACGGCCTCGGTCTCGGCTGGGTCACCCTCTTCGAGCCGGCCGAGCTCGCCGACCTGCTCGGCCTGCCCGACGGCGTCGAGACCCTCGGTTGGCTCTGCCTCGGCTGGCCCGACGAGCGGCCGCCCGAGCCCGGCCTCGAGCGGGCCGGCTGGAGCAGGCGCCTCCCGCTCGAGCAGGTCGTCATGCGCGAGCGCTGGACCGAGCGCGACGCCCCGCCCTCCCACCTGCGTGCGCCGGAGCCGGCCGACGTCGTCGCCGCCCGCGACCGCTCCGACGACCTCCTCACGGTGCCGGGCTCGCTCGGGGTCCTCGACACCGTCCTCGACCGCGTCACCGCGCTCGCGGCCGTGGACGGTCGGGGCACCCTCGTCGTCGCGGCCGCCGACCATGCCGTGACGGCATACGGCATCTCCGCCTTCGACCCGACGGTCACTGCCGACGTCGCTCGCGCGACCCGTGAGGGCACGTCGATGGGGGCTGTCGCGGCTCGCGCTGCGGGCCTCGACGTCGAGTTCATCGACGCCGGGATCGGTTGCAGCAGAGGCGATCTCGTCACCTCCGACGCACTCGATGAGGTGGCGTATGCCGCCCTGCTCGCCCTCGGTCGCGACCGCGGTCGCGCGCTGGCGGGCGCCGGACCCGTGGCGCTCGGCGAGGTCGGTGTCGGCAACACGACCGTGGCGGCCGCCCTCGCCGCAGCCCTGCTCGACGTGCCGGCCGACGACGTCGTCGGCCGCGGGTCGTCCGCCGACGCCGCGATGCTCGACCGCAAGCGCGACGTCGTGACGCAGGCGCTCGCCCGGGTCGGGCGCGTCGGCCCCGACGAGGCCGTCCGTCGCCTCGGCGGGGGAGAGCTCGCCGTCCTCACCGGGATCGTGCTCGGGGTGGCCGAGTCCGGAGGGGTCGTGGTGCTCGACGGCCTCGCCACGTCGGTGTGTGCGCTCGCCGCCGTGCGCCTCGAGCCGGCGGTCGCGGCGCACCTCGTCGCCGGCCAGCGGTCACGTGAGAAGGCCCACGCCCTCGTGCTCCGCGAGCTGGGTCTCGAGCCCCTCCTCGACCTGCGGATCCGTGCGGGCGAGGGCGTCGGTGCGGCCCTCGCGACCGGCCTCGTCAAGGACGCGCTGGCGCTGCGGACGGGCGTCGCGCGCACCTCCACGGTTTGAGTCCGACGGCGGGACCCCTCTAGTTTTGTGTGGTTGTCCAACCATCGAACTGCCCCCACGAGGGGCTGGGAGACTCGCATGACCACACAGACCCAGGACCGACCACCGACTCCCGACTCGGGCGCCAGCGCCGACGACCGGGCCTTCCTCGGGCACCCCAAGGGACTGTCGACCCTCTTCTTCGTCGAGCTGTGGGAGCGCTTCTCCTACTACGGGATGCGCGCCATCCTGCTCTACTTCCTCATCGACACCGTGGCCAACGGCGGCCTCGGCATCGACGAGACCACCGGCACCGCCGTCGTCGCGATCTACGGCGCGTCCGTCTACCTCCTGTCGATCATCGGCGGCTTCACCGCCGACCGGCTCTTCGGCGCCCGCCGCTCGACGCTCTACGGCGCGGTCGTCATCATGGCCGGCCACGTCTGCCTCGCCGTCCCGGCCGCGGCGACCGCCTGGCTCGGCATCGCGCTCGTGGCCCTCGGCACCGGTCTGCTCAAGCCCAACGTCTCCGCCATGGTGGGCACGCTCTACAAGCCCGAGGACGCACGTCGCGACGGCGGCTTCTCGATCTTCTACATGTCGATCAACATCGGCTCGTTCTTCTCGCCGCTCGTCGTCGGGTGGCTGCGTGAGCACTACGGCTACCACGCCGGCTTCTCGGCCGCGGCCGTCGGCATGGCCATCGCCATCGTGTGGTTCGTCCTCGGTCGCAAGGCCCTCGGCCCCGCTGTCGACGACGTGCCCAACCCGCTCTCGCCCGAGGAGCGCGGCCGCGTGTCGGCCCTCGCCGTCGGCGCCGTCGTCGCCTTCGCGGTCATCGTCGTGCTCGCCGGCCTGTGGCGCGACACCGTCCTCGACCAGGTCATCGACGCGATCTCGATCGTCGCCGTGCTGACGCCCATCGCGTACTTCACGATGATGTTCCGCAGCCCCAAGGTCGAGCGCGAGGAGAAGTCGCACCTCGCCGCCTACCTCCCGCTGTGGATCGGCGCGATGCTCTTCTGGATGATCTTCGAGCAGGCCGCCGGCAAGATGGCGATCTTCGCCGCCGAGAACACCGTCAAGGAGACGGCGGGCATCACCATCAACCCCGAGTGGTTCCAGTCGATCAACCCACTCGCCATCGTCCTGCTCGCGCCGGTCTTCGGCTGGATCTGGACCAAGCGCGCCGGACGCTCGCCCTCGACGCCGATGAAGTTCGTCCTCGGTGTCACGATCATCGGCCTCTCGGCCCTCGCCATGTCGTGGGCCTTCGCGACGTTCCAGGACAACACGGCGCCCGTCTACATCCTCGGCGGCGTCTTCGTCATGCAGACCGTCGCCGAGCTGTGCCTCTCGCCGGTGGGACTCTCGGCCACGACCCGTCTCGCGCCGCGCGCCTTCGCGAGCCAGGCCATGGCGCTGTGGTTCCTCGGCAGCGCTGCGGGCCAGGCCATCGCCGCGCAGCTCATCCAGGCGATGGGCGGCCTCAGCGACGCGGTGTACTACCTCGTCAACGGCGTCATCACCCTCGTCGTCGCCGGCGTGCTCCTGGCGCTCGTGCCGTGGATCCGTCGCAAGATGTCGACGGCCGAGCTGCACGCCACCGACCGCGTCGCCAGCAGCGACCGCGCCGACAGCGTCTCGGTGCACTGACGTGATCGTCAGCCTCGCCGGCGTCACCCCGGTGGTCCACGAGACCGCCTGGGTGGCGCCGAGCGCCGACCTCGTCGGGGCCGTCGACCTCCGCGCGGGCTCGAGCGTCTGGTACACCGCCGTGCTCCGTGCGGACTTCGACCCGATCGTGCTCGGCGAGGGCAGCAACCTGCAGGACGGTGTCGTCGTGCACACCGATGCCGGACACCCGACGAGCATCGGCGCCGGCGTGTCGGTCGGCCACCGTGCCATCCTCCACGGCTGCACCGTCGAGGACGACTGCCTCGTCGGGATGGGTGCCATCGTGCTCAACGGAGCACGCATCGGCGCGGGCAGCCTCATCGCCGCGGGCGCCGTCGTGCCCGAGGGTGCCGTCATCCCGCCCCGGTCGCTCGTCGCCGGCGTGCCGGGGAAGATCCGCCGCGAGATCGACGAGCCGGGGCTCGCGCGCATCCGCGCCAACGCCGAGGTCTACGTCGAGCTCGCCCGCCGCCACCGCGACGCCACCAGCGCCTGAGCGCGCGCACGCGCGGCGGCGGGCCACCCGGCATACCCTCCGCTGGACGGAGGTGATGTCGCGAGCGATGTCGGTGCCGGCATCACCTCGAACGGCGGTTCAGCGGAGGAGCAGGACCGCGGCGACGACGCCTGCGACGACGACGAGCACCCGGAAGAGGGTCGGCGGCAGGCGGCGTCCGACGCGGGCGCCGACGTAGCCGCCGACGACCGAGCCGGCCGCGAGCAGCCCGATGGCCTGCCAGTCGAGGTCGGCGACGGCGATGAAGATGAGCCCGGCGACGACGTTGCCGGCGAAGATCGCGAGGGTCTTGAGGGCGTTGACGACCCGCAGGTCGATGTCGAGCCCGAGCCCGAGGACGGCGACCATCATGACGCCGGAGCCCGCCCCGAAGTAGCCGCCGTAGACGCCGGTCAGCAGGGCGAAGAAGGTCGTCACCGGCCCCATCCGGGTGCGTGGCCCGACGTCCTTGCCGCCGCGCGACCGGAGCCAGCGGGCGACCCACGGCTGCACGCCGACGAGCAGGCAGGTGAAGAGGATGAGCCACGGCGCGACGGCCTCGAAGACGCTGGACGGCAGGGCCAGCAGCAGCACCGCGCCGCCGACGGCACCCAGCGCGCACGTGACGACGACGGTCCACGTGATGCGCGGGTGCTCGCGCAGCTCGGCCCGGTAGCCGAACGACCCGCTGACGCCCGCGGGCACGAGGCCGACGGTGTTGGACGCGTTGGCCACGACGGGTGGCAGCCCGACGGCGAGCAGGACGGGGAAGCTGAGCAGCGAGGCCACCCCGACGGTCGTGGTGAGGATGCCGGCGCCGAGACCTGCGCCGAGGACGGCGAGCATCTCGAGGGGCGTCACGACCCGTCTCGCAGCACCGCCACGTCACTGACCATGACGACGTGGGCGTGCATCGCCGCGGCGGCCGCCTCCGGGTCGCCGGAGCGGATGGCGTCGGCGATGGCGCGGTGCCCGACGAGCGAGTCGGCAGGGCGGCCGGGCTGGCTCAGCGACTCGACGCGGGTCTCGCGCACGAGGTCGCGGATCTCGTCCATGAGCCGGGCGAGCAGCAGCGAGTGGGCGGCCGCGGTGACGGCGCCGTGGAAGCGCTCGTCGCCCTCGACCCCGCGCCCGCCGGCCTCGACGTCGCGGGCCATCTCCTCGATGGCCTCGTCGATGCGGGCGAGGTCGTCGGCGGTGCGTCTGGCTGCGGCGAGGGCGGCGATCTTCGTCTCGAGGGCGTCACGCGTGTCGATGATCTCGGGCAGCCGGTGGGCGTGCGCGCGGATGGCCTCGACGATCCGCCGCGGTCCGGAGGCGTCCGACAGGACCGTGCCGTCGCCGTGCCGGACCGTGACGACACCGATGACCTCGAGCGCGACAAGGGCCTGGCTGAGTGTGGCGCGGCTGACGCCGAGGCGCTGGGCGAGCTCGCGCTCGGGAGGCAGCCGGTCGCCCGTCGTGAGACCGTTCGAGTCGATCCACGCGGTGATCTGCTCGGCCACCTGCTCGTAGAGCCGGGTGCGCGTGAGGCGGGACATGCCCGATGTCGACATGGGGTCACTCTATTGACAGTCGGCCCATTGACCTATTGGCTAGGCCACTGAGCCAGCCATGAGCCTCGTCACAAGGGCGTGGAACCAGGCGCGCTGGCCGCGACCGACGGAGGACACGCATGGGACCGGAATGGGTCTCGATCATCGCGCTCGTCGCACTCTTCGTGATCGGCACGCTGCTGCCGATCAACATGGGAGCCCTCGCCTACGTGGCGGCCTGGCTCGTCGGGGTCTACTCGCTCGGCCTCAGCGAGAAGGAGATCCTCGGCGGCGTCAGCGGTGACCTCATCCTCACCCTGATCGGGGTCACGTACCTCTTCGCCATCGCCAAGAACAACGGCACCGTCGACCTCATCGTCAGATCCGCGGTCAAGGCGGTCGGCGGGCGCGTGGCGCTCATCCCGTGGGTGATGTTCTTCGTGACGGCGCTGCTCACCGCCATCGGCGCTGCGAGCCCTGCGGCCTGCGCCATCATCGGCCCGATCGCCCTCGGCTTCGCCGGGCGCTACAAGATCAACCCGCTCCTCATGGGCATGTTCGTCGTGCACGGCGCCCAGGGCGGCGGCTTCTCGCCGATCAGCATCTACGGCACGATCACGAACTCCGTCATGAAGGACAACGGCCTCCCGTCGAGCGAGATGACCGTCTTCCTCGCGAGCCTGGCGGTCAACGTCCTCATGGCCGTCATCCTCTTCCTCGTCCTCGGTGGCCGGCGCCTCATGAACCAGCGCGCCGACGACCTCGACGACGTCGACGGCCCGATGGGCGGCGACTCGATCTCCGAGGACCTCCACCGCGGCGGCGTCGGCGTCGCCACGCGCGGTACCGGCACGATGACCGCGACCCGCACCCAGGCGCTCGGCGTCAAGCGCGACCAGGTGCTGACGCTCGTCGCCTTCACGCTCGTGGCCCTCATCGCGCTGGCCTTCGACAAGAACATCGGCTTCGTCTCGATCACGGCCGCCGTCATCCTCGCGATGTTCGCGCCGACGCAGCACAAGGACGCCATCAAGCAGGTCGCGTGGCCGACCGTCCTCCTCGTCGCGGGCGTGAGCACGTATGCCGCCGTGCTGACCGAGGCGAAGGCGCCCGAGTTCGTCGGCAACTGGGCTGCAGGCCTCGGCGCCGCCGTCATCGGGGCGCTCGTGCTCTGCTACGTCGGTGGCGTCGTCTCGGCGTTCGCGTCGTCGACGGCCCTGCTGCCCGTCATCATCCCGATCGCCGTGCCGCTCATCGCCAACGGCGGCATCGGCGCTGCGGCGTTCGTCGCCGCGCTCGCGATCAGCTCGACGATCGTCGACGTGAGCCCGTTCTCGACGAACGGCGCCCTGATGCTGGCCAACCGGCCCGACAGCATCAGCGAACCGGTGTACTACAAGCAGATCCTCACCTACAGCGTCATCGTGGTCGTCGCCGGCCCGTTGCTCGTGTGGGCCGCCCTGATCCTCCCCGGATGGTGACCGAATGACCGCTCATGGACCCCTCTCCGACATCGTCGTCGTCGACCTCTCGCGTGCCCTCGCCGGACCGCACGCGACGATGATGCTGGCCGACCAGGGCGCGCGCGTCATCAAGGTCGAGGCCCCCGGCCGCGGGGACGACACCCGCGGCTGGGGCCCGCCCTTCGTCGGCGAGGAGGGCGCGCGCGAGTCGACGTACTTCCTGTCGGCCAACCGCAACAAGGAGTCGATCACCCTCGACCTCAAGGACGAGGCGGACCGCGACGTGCTGCTCGCGCTCGTCGACCGGGCCGACGTGCTCGTCGAGAACTTCCGCACCGGTGTGCTCGAGCGGCTCGGCCTCGGCATCGACTCGCTCATGGAGCGCAACCCGCGGCTCGTCGTGCTGTCGATCACCGGTTTCGGCCACGACGGGCCCGAGGGCGGCCGCGCCGGCTACGACCAGATCGCCCAGGGCGAGGCCGGCGTCATGTCGCTGACCGGCTCCGGGCCCGACGACCCGCAGCGCGTCGGCGTGCCGATCGCCGACCTGCTCTCCGGGATGTACGGGGCCTACGGCGTCGTCGCGGCCCTCAACGAGCGGCACCGCACCGGCACGGGCTCCGTCGTGCGCACCTCCCTGCTCGCAGCGGTCGTCGGCGTGCACGCGTTCCAGGGCACGCGCTGGACCGTGGCCGGAGAGGTCGGCCGATCGGCCGGGAACCACCACCCGTCGATCAGCCCGTACGGCCTCTTCCACTGCCGCGACGGCTTCGTCCAGATCGCCGTCGGCAGCGAGGGCCTCTGGCAGCGGCTCTGCGCGGCGTTCGGCCTCGACCCGGCCGCCGAGGGACTCGCGACGAACGCCGAGCGCGTCGCCGAGCGCGAGCGGGTCATCGAGGTCGTCGAGGCGGCCTTCGCCGACTGGGACGCCGAGCCCCTGCTCGCCCGGCTCGCCGAGGTCGGCGTGCCCGCCGGCAAGGTGCGCAGCCTCGACGAGGTGTATGCGTGGGACCAGACCGCGAGCCAGGGCCTGCTCGTCGAGGTCGAGCACCCGACCCTCGGGCCGCTGACCCTGCCGGGTCCGCCACTGCGGTTCTTCGACGGTGACGGCACCGAGGTGACGCGCCGCGACCATGACGCACCACCGACTCTCGACGAGGACGGTGCGGCCATCCGCGCCTGGCTCAAGGAGGAGTGATGGCGCGCCGACCGTGGACCGCGCACGAGCTGCTCGACCTCGTGCTCGACTCCGGCTCCTTCGAGTCGTGGGACGAGCCGATCGACATCAGCGGCCAGCCCGAGGACTACCGCCGCCAGCTCGAGGCGGCGGCGGCCAGGGCCGGGACCGACGAGTCCGTGCTCACCGGGCGCGGCCTCGTCCGCGGCCGGCCCGTGGCCGTCGTCGTCAACGAGTTCCGCTTCCTCGCCGGCTCGATCGGTCGGGCCGCGGCCCAGCGGATCACCGCCGCCGTGCGGCGCGCGACCGCCGAGGGTCTGCCCGTGCTCGCCTCGACGGCCTCCGGTGGCACCCGCATGCAGGAGGGGACCCCGGCGTTCATCGAGATGGTCGAGATCTCGCGGGCGCTCATGGCGCACTGCGCCGCCCGGCTGCCCTACCTCGTACACCTGCGGCACCCGACGACCGGAGGGGTGTACGCGTCGTGGGGGTCCCTCGGGCACGTGACCGTCGCCGAGCCCGGAGCGCTCGTCGGCTTCCTCGGGCCGAAGGTCTACGAGGCGCTCAACGGTGTGCCTTTCCCGGCCGGCGTGCAGACCGCCGAGAACCTCGCCGCCAAGGGGGTGCTCGACGCGGTCGTGGCCGCCGAGGACCTGCCGATGCTCGTCGACCGGGCCCTGGGCGTCCTCGTCGACGGCCCGACCCTGCCGCGTCTCGACCACCGTGCCGGCGAGCCGAGCCGGCACCTGTCCGCCTGGGAGTCCATCGAGGTCACTCGCCGTCCGGACCGCGCCGGTGTTCGTGAGCTGCTGCGCTACGGCGCGACCGGCACCCTGCGGCTGCGGGGCACCGACGAGGGCGAGCGGGACTCCACGATGCTCGTCGCGCTGACGCGCCTCGACGGACAGCCCTGCGTCCTCGTCGGACAGGACCGGGCGCGGCAGTCGCCGACGTCGCCGATGGGGCCGGGCGCGCTGCGTGAGGCCCGGCGCGCCATGCGCCTCGCCGAAGAGCTGGGTATGCCGCTCGTCACCGTCATCGACACCCCTGGCGCCGAGCTGTCGGCGCACGCCGAGGAGGGCGCGATCGCGGGCGAGATCGCCCGGTGCATCGCGACCCTGACGACGATGACCGTGCCGACGGTGTCGGTCGTCCTCGGGCAGGGGTGCGGGGGAGGGGCACTCGCGCTGCTGCCGGCCCGCGAGGTCATCGCCGCCGAGCACGCCTGGCTCTCGCCACTCCCGCCCGAGGGCGCGAGCGCCATCGTCCACGGCGACGTGTCGCACGCCGCCGAGATGGCCGAGCTCCAGCAGGTGGGCGTCCTCGATCTCGCCGCGCGGGGGATCGTCAGCAGCATCGTGCCCGAGCCTGCCGACGACACGGCCGCCTCCCTGGCGCTCGCGGTCGTCGCCGAGTGCGCGGCCGCGCTGCGTCGCCAGACCCATGGCGAGGCCCACGTCCTCGCCGGCTAGGGCACCCGGAGCGAGGTCGGGGAGAGGAACGGGCGAAGGGGGCTGTCGACGCCCAGGTCGGGCCACCGCCGGGCGACGCCGGCCAGCAGGTCGGCCACCTGGACCCGCGCGTCGTCGCGGGAGTCGACCGTGACGAGCCCGGCGAGCGGTGACACGCCGCCGTGGCCGCCGCCGTGGCCGCCGTCGTCGGTGCCGTCGTCGGTGCCGTCCGACAGGGCCTGCTGGAGGCGCCGGAGCCGGTCGGCGGTCAGGGCGCTCTGCTCGTCGTGGACCACGAGCACCTGCCGTCGACCGTCGCTCCACGTGAGGACGGTGTCGGCGAGGGCTGTCAGCAGGGGCTCGAGCGGCGGCGGGATCGTGCGGTCGTCGTGGACGAGCCGCGTCACGACGCCACGCACCCTGGTCCGGGTCAACGCCGCGAGAACGGCCCGGGCCTCGGGGTCCACCCCGGGCGCGAGCGCGTCCCTGGCCTGGAAGAAGGTCTCGAGCACCCTGCGGTCGACGTGGTGTCGGCGCTTGGTGCGGACGAGGTCGACGAAGGCCGCGAGGAAGGCCAGCCACTCCGGTGCGCGAGACCGGCCGCACCGGTGGAGCGCGATGGCGGCGGGTCGCTGGTGCGCCGTCAGGCGGGTGCCGGCCGCCCACGACGGCTCCGAGAGGAAGAGGTCGACGACGCGGGTCGCGAGGAAGTACTCCTTGTCGACGACCTCGACGTGGGCACGGCCCTCGAGGCGCGACAGCAGCCACACCAGGCCCTCGTCCGCGTGGCGGCCCCGGAGCAGCTGTCCGGACTTGAGCTCGTCGAGGGACCAGCGTGAGTCGCTCCTGAGCGCCTCGACGAGCTCGGTCGCCTCGGTGCGGCTGAGGTCGGTGCTGGCGTGCGTGAACACCGGCGTCGCGGGGTCGAGCAGGTTGCTGCCCGAGAAGCCCGACTCGTCGCAGGCGATCTCGACGACGGCGCCGGCGAGATCGCGTGCGGGCGGCAGGCCGCCCTGCAGGGGAGGTCTCGATGCGCCGGCCACGCGGCCCATGCTCGTCCGGAAGGGGCGGGTGCACCAGTGAATAGAAGCGGTGCCCACGGACGGGCCCCGGCTCGGCTCCCTTACGGTTGGAGGGCCCGTCCGACCGACGGGTCCGTGGGCGGGCGTGACACCTCGCCGGGACCGGAGAAGCCGGGAGAGGCCCGGAGAAGACCAAGAGAGACCAGGAGGTGCCGGTGCGCGGCGACAGGGAGCGGCACCTGACCGCAGGCGCCGGGCTCGACCTCTACGCGGCGGCTGCCGATCTCACCCGGCTCGTGAGCGACCACGTCGTCGGGCTGCTCGCCGGTCGACCGACGCCTGGTTTCCGCCGGCTCGGCGTGGGCATCGACCAGATCGACAAGGGGCTCACGGCCCTCGAGCCCACCGCTCAGCGCAGCGTCTGGACGATGCACCCGATCCTCAGCTACGACCCCGCGAACGAGATGACGCTGCTCGACGACCACACCCGACGCCGAGGCGTCGACATGCGGTGCATCACGACCGAACGCAGCCTGAACCTCTACCCCCTGCTCACCTCGGAGATCCCGCACGTCCGCTTCGGCCCGGCCCGCTCACAGTTCATCCTCGTCGACGAGGCGGTCGCCGTCGTCGGTGGGCCGCACAGCGAAGAGGGCTATCCGACGGCGTGGCTCACGACCCGCGCCGATGTGCTGACGCTCGTCCGAGGCATCTGGGACCTGACCTGGCAGCTGTCGCACCCCGGTGTGCCCGCGGGCCAGAAGCCGCCCTTCACCGCCCGCCAGTGCGAGGTCGCCCGGAGGCTCGTCCTCGGGGCCAAGGACTCGGCCATCGCCCGCGATCTCGCTGTGTCGCTGCGGACCGTCGCCGCCGACGTCTCGGTGCTCATGCACACGCTCGGTGCGGTGTCCCGAGCCGAGACGGCGCACCTGCTCGCGGGTGGGAGCCATCGTCTCGACGCGGCCCGGCTCCGACCGGAGGCGGAGTAGTCGAGCGGCACGCGCTGGAGGGCCTCAGGTCGGGGTGAAGTCGACGAGGTGCAGGTGCAGGTGGCCGCCAGTCGGGGCCGGGTAGCGCCGGCCGAGTCGGGCTGGGGGTCTGCGTCGATGTGGTGCGCCCGGGGCAGCGCTGTGGTCGGCGTGGTTTCAGCGTCCGGGTCGGGCGCCACATCGGGCGCCAGGGCGAGGATGGGAGGTTGTCGGGGTGGTTTCTGGGGTGGGCCGATGAGCAGGCCGGTGTCGGTGTGGAAGGTGAGGCCGTCGGGGTGGGTGGGGTCGCCGGTGAGGGTGAACTCGCCGCGGTGGTGTCCGTCGTGGTGGAAGGTGCACAGGGCCAGGAGGTTGCTGGTGTCGGTGGGGCCGCCGTCGCGCCAGTGTCGGAGGTGGTGGATCTCGAGGTGGTGGGTGGAGGCGCAGCCGGGGAAGCGGCAGCCGCGGTCGCGGTCGAGGACCAGGACGCGGGTGCGGTGGGGGACGACGCGGTGGGCGCGGCCGACGTTGACGGGGTGCCCGTCGGTCTCCCAGACCGGGGTGAGCTGTCCGTCACAGGTCAGGCCGTCGACGATCGTCTGGGGCAGGCGGGGGCGGCCGGTGAGCCAGCCACCGTCGGTGTCGAGGTGGACCTGCACCCGGTAGCGAGCCCGCCGGGCCGCCCCGCGCGAACCACCGGAGTCGCCAGGTCCGTCCGAGCGTGCCGTGGTGGCGGCGTCGAGGGAGCGGGTGGCGAGCACGAGCAGGGCGTCGGCCCACGTGACGCGGGGCCGGCCGCCGTCGGTGCAGTACTGGTCGGGATGCAGCACGTCCCCGTTGAAGGCCTGCTTCTGCTCGTCGCTCACACCGCCGTCAGCGTCGCGGGCGCTCTCGGGGGTGACGGTGTGGAAGAGGTGGTCCTTGGCCTCGGCGAGTGCGGCTTCGACGAGGGCGCCGACCTCGGCCGGGGCGTCGTAGCGCAGCCGGAACCGCCCGTCGGCGTCGAGGCCCATGCTCAGGTGTGCCGGCTCGACCGGCATCCGCTTCCGGTACCCCCGGTCGCCGCCCTCCCCGCCGCTCTCGTCACCGCTCTCGTCACCGGCCGGCATCTCACCGGGCAGCATCTCTCCGGGGAGGCCTCGGCCGCGGTCGTCGACGCTGTCGGGTTGGAGGGTGAAGTCGTAGCGGGTGACGGTGCGCTGCAGCTGGGTCACCGTCGCGTGCTGGGCGAACTCCGCGACCGTGGTGTCGAACGCGGCCGGGGTGTGCCGGGCCACGACCGCCGCCTGGTCCAGGCTGATCCGCCCCTCCCGCAACGCGGCGACGGTGGCGGGCAGCTCCTGCGCCCGTCGGGCGAGCAGCACCATCGCACCCGCCTGGCCCCGCGAGAGTCCCGCGCGGAGCATCAGCCAGTGCTCCGGCGACCGCAGCCCCGCGGCCTGCCAGGACCCGTCGGCCAGGACCGCGACGACGAAGTCGACGAGCCGGGCGTGCGCRTCGTGCAGGTCGGCGGCCAGGGACGCGACGTGGTCCCAGTCCTGCTCGATCTGCTGCGTGCTCCGGCTCTGCTCCATACCCTTGATCGTACTGGTGTTCTGCATATCTGCTTRGGTGAAGTCCGGTATGCCGGTTTCTGGCTTGAGCAGGCCCTTGAGCGGGTGCGGGTCGGTGTCGACGGCTTGCTCGAGCAGCCGATAGAAGAGCAGTCCTCGTGACTTCGCGTTGCGGCGGTTGAACCGGAAGGTGTACTCGTCGAGGTAGTAGGGCAGGTGTGCCTCCTCGACGCGGAAGTGCAGGGTGCCGATCAGCCAGCGCTTGAGCAG
>NZ_JBFUEN010000019.1:0-87265 GCF_056403915.1 Terrabacter sp. P2_E3 | reverse complement strand
GCACAGCAATGTGTGGAGCTGACCGGTACTAATAAGCCGATAACTTGACTTACAAAGATGCTACGCGTCCACTGTGCGGTTCCCGAGATACAAACGGGAACACCACCCACTGATTGATATCTCCATAGAGTTTCGGCTGTCATAGCGAAGGGGAAACGCCCGGCTCCATTCCGAACCCGGAAGCTAAGCCCTTCAGCGCCGATGGTACTGCACTGGTGACGGTGTGGGAGAGTAGGACGCAGCCGGACAACCATTCACGACAACCCCGCCAACACCGTTGGCGGGGTTGTCGCATTTCCATGCCCTTTGACGGTGTGGCTCTGCCGTTCCGACACCGGTCCGATCCCCGTCGGGCCGCTCACCGCCAGGGGATGGGGCGTCCGAGTCGGAGGTACTAGGGTTGGTCCGTGCCTGAACTCATCCCCTCCCCGACCCGCATCCCCGTTCCCGGTGGCAAGGTCATCGACGAGCACATCGGTGCCGTCAACACTCCTGACGCCCGTCTGCAGGGCTCGGTCTCGGTCGCTCGCATGGTGGCGCCGGCCGGATGGTCCGAGCCCTTCCAGGCCCCCGAGTTCGACGAGATCACGCTCGTTCTCGCCGGCACGGTGCTCATCGACCACGACGGCGGCACGCTCGAGGTGGGCGCGGGCCAGTCGGTGATCACGCGTGGCGGTGAGCGCATCCGCTACTCGTGCGGTCCCGAGGGCGCGGAGTACGTCGCCGTCTGCCTGCCGGCCTTCAGCCCGGACTCGGTCCATCGCGAGGAGGACGCCGACACGGCGGCCGGGGACGCGTCGTGAGCTCGGACGACGTGCTGCTCGCTCCCAAGGTCCTGCTCCACGATCATCTCGACGGCGGCCTGCGCCCCCAGTCGATCATCGAGCTGGCCGCGGACGTCGGCTACGACGCCCTGCCCGAGACCGAGGCGGCCGCCCTCGGCACGTGGTTCCGTGAGAGCGCCGACTCCGGATCGCTCCCGCGCTACCTCGAGACCTTCGACCACACCCTGGCCGTCATGCAGACGCGCGAGGGTCTGTTCAGGGTCGCGAGCGAGTGCGCCCAGGACCTGGCTTCCGACGGCGTGGCCTACGCCGAGAGCCGCTATGCGCCGGAGCAGCACCTGACCCGGGGGCTGACGCTCGAGGGAGTCGTCGAGGCCGTCAACGCCGGTCTGCGCGACGGAGAGGCCAAGGCGGCGGCCGCCGGTCACCCGATCCGGGTCACCTCGCTGCTCACGGCGATGCGCCACGCGGCGAAGTCGACCGAGATCGCGGAGCTCGCGATCCGCTACCGCGACGAGGGCGTGTCCGGCTTCGACATCGCCGGCGCAGAGGCCGGCTATCCGCCCACCCGTCACCTCGACGCGTTCGAGTACCTCCGCCGCGAGAACTTCCACTTCACGATCCACGCCGGGGAGGCTTTCGGTCTGCCGTCGATCTGGGAGGCGATCCAGTGGTGCGGCGCGGACCGTCTCGGTCACGGTGTCCGCATCGTCGACGACATCACCATCGACGGCGCACCCTTCGCGCAGTGGGTCGAGGGGAACAAGGACGAGGCCGACGCGCTGACGTCGCTCGAGCTGGACCGCGTGCGTCTGGGGCGCCTGTCGGCCTACGTGCGCGACAAGCGCATCCCCCTCGAGATGTGCCCGAGCAGCAACCTGCAGACCTCCGCGGCGCCGTCGATCGCGCTGCACCCGATCACGCTGCTGCGTCGCCTGCGCTTCCGCGTCACGCTCAACACCGACAACCGGCTCATGAGCGACACGTCGATGAGCAAGGAGGCGGCCCTGCTGCGCGACGAGGCCGGCTGGACCCTCGAGGACCTGCGTTGGGTGACGATCAACGCCATGAAGTCGGCCTTCATCCCCTTCGACGAGCGTCTGGCACTCATCGACGACGTCATCAAGCCAGGCTACGCAGCCCTCGGCTACCAGGCCCCGCCCATCGCCTGAGAGCGTCTGTACCTCGCCCGGTCCGAGGTGACCGTGACGCCCGCTGGGGGCGCGCGATCACCTCGAACCGGCCGTGTGGCGTAAGGGACAGAGAGGTCAGTCGTCCGCGAGCGCGGCGTCGACGGCGGCCTCGACGTGCAGGCGCGTCGTCGGGAAGACCGGCACGTCCGCGTCGGACTGGTCGACGAGCAGCTCGATCTCGGTGCAGCCGAGGATGACACCCTCGGCGCCGGCAGCGACGAGCCGCGCGATGACGTCGCGGTAGGCCTGCCGGGACTCCTCGGTCACGACGCCAAGGCACAGCTCCTCGTAGATGATGCGGTGGACCACCGCGCGGTCGCCGCCGTCGGGCACGAGCACGGTGAGCCCGTGACCAGCGAGACGGTCGCGCAGGAAGTCCTGCTCCATCGTGTAGGACGTGGCGAGCAGACCGACTCGTGCGAGGCCCGCAGCGCGCACCGCCCGCGCCGTCACGTCGCCGATGTGCAGCAGGGGGATCGAGACGGCAGCCTCGATGGCGGGAGCCACCTTGTGCATGGTGTTGGTGCACAGCACGAGCAGCTCGGCCCCGCCGGCCTCCAGTCCCGCGGCCGCCGTCGCGAGCAGCGCGCCGGCCTCGTCCCAGCGGTCCTCCGCCTGGAGCCGCTCGACCTCGGCGAAGTCGACGGAGTGCAGGAGCAGTCGCGCCGAGGCCAGACCGCCGACCCGCTCACGGACCATCTCGTTGGCGAGGCGGTAGTACTCCGCGCTCGACTCCCAGCTCATGCCTCCGAGCAGACCGACGAGCCTCACGTCGAGGCACCGAGTCCGAGGAGGGTGCCGAGCTCGGACTCCGCCTGTCGGGGATGCAGGCAGCGGGCGCCGTCTGCGCGTGCCTGTGCGACGACCCGGGGCTCGTCGCGCCACAGGGCGAGCCCACGCCGCACGAGGATGTGCGGCGGCTTGCGACGCTCTGAGAGGTCACGCACGAAGCGGCGCAGGGCCGTCAGGCTGCGGTTCTGGCGCACGCACAGGGCATCGGCGAGCAGTCCCTCCCGGCGCAGCGGCTCGACGAGACGTCCCGCGAAGAGCCCCTCGGCGAGGACGAAGTCGGTGGGGCGGGCCTCCACGACGTGCCGACCCGTCACCGCAGAGGCGCCGATGTCGTAGACGGGCACCTCGACGCGGCCGTCGTCGACCAGCGTCCGCAGCGCCTCGACCGCGGCCTGGGCGTCCCACGAGTCGGCGTGGTCCCAGTCGGGGATGCCCAAGGGGGAGCGGGGCAGCTGCGGGTCGCTGGCCTCGCGGTAGAAGTCGTCGAGCCGCACGACCGGCCACCCGTGGGTGGTGCTGAGGCGTGCCGAGAGCCGGCTCTTGCCGGCTCCGCTCGGTCCGGTCAGGAGGATGACGCGGCGGCGGTCACGGCCGGTCCCGCCGGTCGCCGGCGCACCGGCGGGGTCGGCGCCGGTCCGACCCGCGGGCTGCTCGCCCGCGGTGTCGCCCGAGCGGTGGTCGACCGACGCCACCTCGCCCTCCTCCACCAGGTCCAGGGACCGGGTCAGAGACCCTTGGGGTGCCAGACGGTCTTCGTCTCGACGAAGGCCCGGATGCGACCGAGACCGGGGTCGGCGTTCCAGTCGGGCTCGACGGGAGCGCCGTCGGCCAGAGCCGGTCGGTAGACGCGCTTGAGGTTGCCGGCGGCCTCCGCCTCGAGCGCGGCCCAGTCGACGCCCTGGGCGCCGGCGACACCGGTGAGGTCGATGGCGTTGACGTCGCGGTGCGCCGCGAGCCACGTGGCGACCTCGGCGGTCTGTGCCGTGACGATGTTGACGACGCCACCGGGCACGTCGGACGTCGCGAGCACCTCGCTGAAGGTCACCGCCGGCAGCGGACGAGCGGCCGACGACACGACGACGGCCGTGTTGCCCGACGCGATGACCGGGGCCACGACGGACACGAGCCCGAGCAGCGAGGAGGCTTGCGGCGCAAGCACGCCCACGACACCCGTCGGCTCGGGAGCCGACACGTTGAAGAACGGTCCGGCGACCGGGTTGAGGTTGCCGAGCACCTGGGCGATCTTGTCGGTCCATCCGGAGTACCAGACAACACGGTCGATCGCGGCGTCGACGACGGCACCCGCCGCGCGAGCCGTCAGGCCCTCGCTCGCGGCGACCTCCTCGACGAACTGGGCGCGGCGACCCTCGAGCACCTCGGCGACGCGGTAGAGCACCTGCCCGCGGTTGTAGGCGGTGGCACCAGACCAGCCGGGCAGGGCGGCACGCGCGGCGACGACCGCGTCGCGGACGTCCTTGCGCGAGCCCATGGCCGCGTTGGCGAGGAACTCGCCCGAGGCAGAGACGACCTCGTAGGAGCGCCCGGACTCGCTGCGCGGGAACTTGCCCCCGATGTAGAGCTTGTAGGTCTTGCGCACGTCGAGGCGGCTCATCGGGCGGCTCCCGTCAGGGTCGAAGGGGCGGTGGTGACATAGGCCTCGAGGCCGTGGCGACCGCCCTCGCGGCCGTAGCCCGACTCCTTGTAGCCGCCGAACGGCGAGCTGGGGTCGAAGCGGTTGAAGGTGTTGGCCCAGACGACGCCGGCCTTGAGCTGGTCAGCCATCCAGAGGATGCGCGAGCCCTTCTCGGTCCAGACACCGGCGGAGAGGCCGTAGGCGGAGTTGTTGGCCTTCGCGACCGCCTCCTGGGGCGTGCGGAAGGTCAGAACGGTCAGGACCGGGCCGAAGATCTCCTCGGTCGCGACGCGGTGCGTCTGCGAGACGCCGGTCAGCAGCGTGGGCGGGTACCAGAAGCCCTTGGTGGGCAACGTGCATGCCGGGCTCCAGCGTTCGGCACCCTCGGCGACCCCCGCGTCGACGAGCATCGTGATGCGGTCGAGCTGCTCGCGCGAGTTGATCGCGCCGAGGTCGCTGTTCTTGTCGAGGGGGTCGCCGACGCGCAGCGTCTGCAGGCGCCGCTTGAGCTTGGCGATGACCTGGTCGTGGATGTTCTCCTGGACGAGCAGGCGCGAGCCGGCGCAGCAGACCTGGCCCTGGTTGAAGAAGATGCCACCGACGATGCCCTCGACGGCCTGCTCGATGGGCGCGTCGTCGAAGATGATGTTGGCGGCCTTGCCACCGAGCTCGAGGGTGGCCTTCTTGGCGGTCCCGGCGATCGACCGGGCGATGATCTTGCCGACCTCGGTCGAGCCGGTGAAGGCGATCTTGTCGACGTCAGGGTGCTCGACGAGCGCCTGACCGGTGCGGCCGTCACCCGTGACGATGTTGACGACTCCGGCGGGCAGGTCGGCCTGCTGGCACACCTCGGCGAAGAGCAGCGCACTGAGCGGAGTGGTCTCGGCGGGCTTGAGCACCACCGTGTTGCCGGTGGCCAGCGCCGGCGCCACCTTCCACGCGAGCATGAGCAGCGGGAAGTTCCACGGGACGATCTGTGCGACGACACCGTGCGCGCGGGCCGGCGCGTCCCCCGGAGCACCCAGCCCGGCATACTCCAGCTTGTCGGCCCAGCCTGCGTGGTAGAAGAAGTGCGCGGCGGCGGTCGGCACGTCGAAGTCGCGGGTCTCCTTGATCGGCTTGCCGTTGTCGAGCGATTCGAGGACGGCGAACTCGCGGGCGCGCTCCTGCAGGATGCGGGCGATGCGGAAGAGGTACTTGCCGCGCTCGGCGCCGCTCATCCGGCCCCAGACGCCCTCGTAGGCGCGGCGGGCCGCGGCGACGGCCTTGTCGACGTCCTTGGGGCCGGCCTGGCTCACCTCGGCGAGGACCGTCTCGTCGGCGGGGTTGACGGTGGGGAAGGTCGCCTTGGGACGCGTGAACGCACCGTCGATGAAGAGACCGTAGGACTTCTCGATCGTGACGATGGCGCGCGACTCCGGCGCTGGGGCGTACTCGAACTTCGGCATCAGGGTGTCTTTCGTGGGCGCTGTCGTGTGAGGCGCGGTCGGTCAGTCAGGCAGTCACAGTCAGTCGATCGTCACGTAGTCGGCGCCGGAGTAGGCACCCGTGGCGAGCTTCTGACGCTGGAGGATGAGGTCGTTGAGCAGGCTCGAGGCACCGAAGCGGAACCACTCGGGCGAGAGCCAGTCGTCGCCGGCGATCTCGCTGACCATGACGAGGTACTTGATGGCGTCCTTGGTCGTCTTGATGCCACCGGCCGGCTTGACGCCGACCCGGCTGCCGGTGAGGTCGCGCCAGTCGCGCACGGCCTCGAGCATGATGAGCGTGACGGGCAGGGTGGCGGCGGGCTGCACCTTGCCCGTGGAGGTCTTGATGAAGTCACCGCCCGCGAGCATCGAGAGGTACGAGGCGCGGCGGACGTTGTCGTAGGTGACGAGCTCGCCGGTCTCCATGATGACCTTGAGGTGCGCCGTGCCGCAGGCCTGCTTGACCTCGGTGATCTGGTTGAAGACGGTGAGGTAGTCACCCGAGAGGAACGCGCCGCGGTCGATGACCATGTCGATCTCGTCGGCGCCGGCATCGACGGCGTCGCGGGTGTCGGCCAGCTTGACCGGCATGCTGGCGCGACCGGACGGGAAGGCCGTTGCCACCGCGGCGACGTGGATGCCGCTGTCGCCGAGCGCGGCCTTCGCGGTCGCGACCATGTCGCCGTAGACGCAGATGGCGGCGGGACGCGGCGTCGTGGGGTCGAGCGGGTCGGGCACGAGGGCCTTGGCGCACAGGGACCGGACCTTGCCGACCGTGTCGGAGCCCTCGAGGGTGGTCAGGTCGATCATCCCGATGGCGGTGTCGATCGCCCAGGCCTTGCTCGTCGTCTTGATCGAGCGGGTGCCGAGGGACGCGGCCCGCGCCTCGCAGCCGACCTGGTCGACTCCGGGCAGGCCGTGCAGCCAGGAGGTGAGGGCATGGTTCGTCAGGCGCGACACCCCGAGGACGTCCCGCGCCTGCGCGGTGAGGTCCTGCGCGGTGCGCGTCGTGGTGCTAACTGTCACCACGGGAGTCTATCCACCTATCGAGACGGCCCGTGACGCGTGAGAGAGTCTGTCCGTGAGCCCCGACGTGTCCCCGCTGCCCTCCGACTCACCCGCCGAGGAGCATCCCGAGCGCGTCGCCCTGCGCGATGCCCGCACGCTCCGGCCCGGCTCGTCGGTCACCGTCGGCGTCATCGGCGCAGCGGCCGGCGTCGCCCTGCTCGTCCCCGGAGTGCTGACCGAGCCGCGCAGCTGGACGCTCATCTCGACCGTGGTGCTCGCACTCGTGCTCCTGTGGCTCTTCGTCGTGCGCCCCTGCGTCGTCATCCACGCCGAGGGGATCCGACTCGTCAACCCGCTGCGGGTCGTCGACGTCACGTGGCCGGCCATCAGCGAGGTCAGGTCACGCTGGGCGCTCGAGGTCGTCGCGGACGGCCGCCGCTACACCGCGTGGGGGGTGCCGGCCGACCCCGGTCGTCCGAGGTACGGCCGCGGCATGCTGACCGTGGGCGCCAACAAGGTGCGGGGCAAGGGGACCACCGAGGAGCCGGCGAAGTCGAAGGTCGAGGCGCAGGCCGTCGCGGCCGAGGTCGAGGCCCGGATGAGCGCCGACCGCAAGCGCAAGGACGGTCGGACGCCACGCATCGCGCACCAGGTCTGGGACCCGGCGTCCGTCGGCCTGCTCCTCGTCGGCCTCGCGTTCTTCGTCATCGGCACGTTCGTCGTCTGACGGGGCCCGCTCTGACGGGGCCCGCTCCGACGGGCCAGGGTGACCCGGCCCCACGCGTACGCCGTCGATGGCGTACGCGTGGAGCGGCGTCACAGGGACGTGAGGCGTTCCAGGTCGGCCCGGACCCGGGCGAGGCGCGTCTCGGCGACCGCACGGGACTCCCCGAGCGACGCCGGACCGGCCACCGGCTCGATGACCTCGAGGTAGACCTTCACCTTGGGCTCGGTGCCGCTCGGGCGGACGATGACCCGCGAGCGGTCGGCGAGGTGGTAGCGCAGTCCCTCGGTCGGCGGCAGCCCACCGTCGCCCTCCGCGAGGTCGTCGACGCGGGCGACGTCGACGCCGGCCACGGTGGTGGGTGGCTCGGCGCGCAGGCGGCCCATGAGGGTGTCGGTCTGGGCGAGGTCCGAGACGCGCACCGCAAACGAGTCGGTCGCGTGGACGCCGTGCTCGATCGCGAGGTCGTCGAGCAGGTCGATGAGGGTGCGACCCTGCGCCTTGAGGCCGGCCGCGAGCTCGGCGAGCAGGAGGGCGGCGCTGACGCCGTCCTTGTCGCGGACGAGCTGCGGGGCGACGCAGTAGCCGAGCGCCTCCTCGTAGCCGTAGCGCAGCCGGTCGACGCGGGAGATCCACTTGAAGCCGGTCAGCGTCTCCTCGTGGGCGAGCCCGGCCGCCTTGGCGATCGACGCGAGCAGGCGCGAGGACACGATGGAGTTGGCGAAGACGTCGCGGCGCGAGACACCTCGCTGCACGATGTGCGCGCCGAGCAGTGCCCCCACCTCGTCGCCGCGCAGCATCCGCCAGTCGCCGAGCGCCGGGTCGAGCACGGCGGCGGCGCAGCGGTCGGCATCGGGGTCGTTGGCGATGACGAGGTCGCAGCCGACGGCGCGCGCACGGGCGAGCGCGAGGTCGATCGCACCCTTCTCCTCGGGGTTCGGGAAGGCGACGGTCGGGAAGTCCGGGTCCGGCACGGCCTGCTCGTCGACGACGACCGGGGCCGCGAAGCCCGCCTGGACGAAGGCCGTGTGCACCGTGCCGTGGCCGACGCCGTGCAGGCTCGTGTGGACGATGCGCAGGTCGCGCGGTGAGTGCGGGTCGACGACGCTGACGACGGCGTCGACGTAGTCCTCGAGGAGGTTGTCGCCCAGCGTCTCCCAGCCCTCAGACACGCGGGGCACGTCGGCCACCCGTTCGACGCGCCCGATGTGGGCGGCGATCTGGGCGTCGGCCGGCGGCACGATCTGGCTGCCATCGCCGAGGTAGACCTTGTAGCCGTTGTCCTGAGGCGGGTTGTGGCTCGCCGTCACCATGACGCCGGCATCGGCGCCGAGGTGGCGGATCGCGAACGCGAGGACCGGCGTCGGAAGGGGCTGGGGCAGCAGCAGCGCCCGACCGCCGGCCGCGACGACGACCGCGGCCGTGTCGCGGGCGAAGACGTCGGAGTTGTAGCGCGCGTCGAAGCCGACGACGACGGTCGGCGCCTCGCCGGCGCGCCCCTCGTCCTTGAGGTAGGCCGTGAGGCCGGCTGCCGCGCGGATGACGACGCTGCGGTTCATCCGGTTGGGGCCGGCGCCGAGGGCCCCGCGCAGGCCCGCGGTCCCGAACTCGAGCAGGCCCGCCATGCGGTCGGCGAGGTCGGCGGCGGCCTCCGCGTCTCCCGCGGCGGCCCGCCCGAGGACGGCATCGAGCTCGTCACGCGTCGTCGGGTCGGGGTCGTCGTCGCGCCACGCGCGCGCCGCGGCATACAACGTCTCGGTCGTGTCGACGGTCGTCATCAGAGACGCCCCACGACTGCTGCGAGCAGACGGCCGCACCGTTCGGCGGCGGCCTGGCCGGCCTCGAGCACCTCCGCGTGGCTCAGCGGCTGGTCCGAGATGCCCGCGGCGAGGTTGGTGACGAGCGAGATGCCGAGGACGTCGAGCCCGGCCTGACGCGCGGCGATCGCCTCGAGGCTCGTCGACATGCCGACGAGGTCGCCGCCGATGACCTTGGCCATCTGCACCTCGGCCGGGGTCTCGTAGTGGGGGCCCCGGAACTGGACGTAGACGCCCTCGTCGAGGTCGGGGTCGACCTCGCGGGCGAGGTCGCGCAGCCGCGGGGTGTAGAGGTCGGTGAGGTCGACGAAGTTCGCACCCTCGATGGGGGAGTGCGCGGTGAGGTTGATGTGGTCGCGGATGAGGACCGGGGTGCCGGGCGCCCAGGCCGGGTTGAGGCCGCCGCACCCGTTGGTCAGGACGACCGTCGAGCAGCCCGCGGCCTTCGCGGTGCGCACACCGTGGACGACCGCCCGCACGCCGCGTCCCTCGTAGAAGTGGGTGCGGGTGCCGAAGACGAGGGCCCGGCGGCCGGTGTCGCCGATCGCGACCGAGCGCATGCTGCCGGAGTGGCCGGCGACGGCGGCCTTGTGGAAGCCGGGGACGTCGGCGTTGTCGACGGTCGCGAGCGTCTCACCGATGAGGTCGGCGGTCTGGCCCCAGCCCGAGCCGAGCACGAGCGCGACGTCGTGGTGGTCGACGCCGGTGCGCTCGGCGATGACGGCGGCGGCGTCGGCGGCGACGTCGAAGGGGTCGGTGGAGGGGTCGCTGAGATCGCGGTGGGAACTGGTCACGCTCAGGACTCTAGCGAGGTCGTCGCGGCGCAGGAACCGCTCCCCGGGCGGCGGCTCGGGGGCCGGCCGGGCCTCGGCGCGGGGGATGGTTGGATGGTCCCGTGATCACGCGCGAGACATCCGTTGTCATCATCGGCGGCGGCCCCGGCGGCTACGAGGCGGCCCTCGTCGCGGCCCAGCTCGGGGCGCGGGTCACGATCGTCGAGAAGGACGGCCTCGGCGGCGCGGCGGTCCTCACGGACTGCGTGCCGAGCAAGGCCCTCATCGCGACCGCCGACTACATGTCCGACTTCGAGACGGCCTCGCGCCTCGGCGTGCGTCTGCAGGACGACGACGGTGACGAGGTGTCCGACGCCGTCGCCCAGGCGCACACCGTCAACGACCGGATCCTCGAGCTCGCGGCCGCCCAGAGCGCCGACATCCAGGGCAGCCTCGAGCAGGTCGGTGTCACAGTCCTGCGCGGTACCGCCCGGCTCGCCGGTCGCGAGCGCGTCGTCGCCGAGCTCGCCGACGGCACGACGCGGGAGCTCACCGCCCACGTCGTCCTCGTCGCCACGGGCGCGGCGCCCCGCGTCATGGACACGATGCGGCCCGACGGCGAGCGCATCCTCACCTGGCAGCAGATCTACTCCCTCGAGGAGCTGCCCGAGCGCATCATCGTCATCGGCTCCGGTGTCACCGGCGCCGAGCTCGCCCAGGCCTACCTCGGCCTCGGCTCCCAGGTCGTCCTCGTCTCCTCCCGTGACCGGGTGCTGCCCGGCGAGGACGCCGACGCCGCCACCGTCATCGAGGACGTCTTCCGCAAGCGCGGCATGGAGGTCCTCAACAAGTCGCGTGCGGCCTCGGTCGAGCGCACCGCCGACGGCGTCGTCGTGACCCTCGTCGACGGCCGCACGGTCGAGGGCTCGCACGCGCTGCTCGCCGTCGGGTCCGTGCCCAACACTGCGGGTCTCGGCCTCGAGGAGGCCGGCGTCGAGCTCAGCCCCTCCGGACACGTCCAGGTCGACCGCGTCTCGCGCACCAGTGCCGGCGGCGTCTACGCGGCGGGCGACTGCACCGGGGTGCTGCCCCTCGCGTCGGTCGCGGCCATGCAGGGCCGCATCGCCATGTGGCACGCGCTCGGCGACGCCGTGTCGCCGCTCAACGTCCGGGGGGTCGCCGCCAACATCTTCACCGAGCCCGAGATCGCGACGGTCGGCATCAGCCAGAACGCCGCCGACGAGTCACCCGAGGTCGAGTCGGTCACCCTGCCGCTCGCCCGCAACCCGCGCGCCAAGATGCAGGGCATCAGCGACGGCTTCGTCAAGCTCTTCTGCCGCAAGGGCTACGGCACGGTGCTCGGCGGCGTCGTCGTCGCGCCGAAGGCCTCAGAGCTGATCTACCCCGTGGCGCTGGCCGTGCAGAACCGGCTCAGCGTCGACCAGGTGTCGAGCACCATCACGGTCTATCCCTCGCTCTCCGGCTCGATCGCCGAGGCGGCGCGCCAGCTGCACCAGTCCGACTGACACCCGCGCGGGACGACGCGGGACGATGCCGGACGAGGCGGGGCGACGCGCAGGCCAGCGTCGCCGCGGGACTCGGGCGGACGGCATACGCCGTCGGTGGCTCAGTGCTGCTCGTCGCCCGGCGCCGGCCGGTCTGCCGGACCGCGCTCGAGGTTTGCGCGCCGGTCCTCCTCGGCCCACCGCTCGCGTCGGCGGCGCGAGACCACCTGGCGCAGCTTCTTCTGGAGCGGGTAGAGGATCGCCGCCACGACGATGAGGATGACGAGGTTCGCCACGGAGAAGACGGGCTGCTCGGCCGTGGCAGTGGTGAGGGTCGCAAACACATGTGCAGTGTGCCAGAGGCGTAGCGTCGGGACGGTGGCGGCGTCGTCGCCACGTCAGGGAGGTCGCCCGGGCCGCGGGTCGGACGTTCCTGGGCAGGTCGGACCGTGGAGGCACACGCAGTGAGCGACTGGATCCAGAAGGCCAAGGACTTCGTCAAGGGTCACCCCGAGCAGGCCGAGCAGGGTCTCGACAAGGCCGAGGAGCTCATCAACGAGCGCACCGGCGGCAAGTACGCAGACCAGGTCGACCAGGGCACCGACACGCTCAAGGAGAGCCTCGGGCTGCCAGCCGACGCGGAGGGCACTCAGCCGCCCGGCGCCCCTGAGCCGCCGCCCCCGCCCGCGCCGGCGCCGAGCCCCGCCCCGGCTCCGACGCCCGAGCCGGCTCCGACCCCGGCGCCTGCGCCCACACCGGAACCCGTGCCCACCCCGACCCCGACCCCGGCGCCCGCTCCGGGACGCACCGAGCCGAGGCCCCCGGTCGACCCGACCGACCCGGCCCCCGTCGACCCCCACCTGCCCGGTGGACCAGGATCATCGGAGATCCCGCCAGCCGGCGAGCCCGCGGGTGAGCAGGACCTGCCCGGCGTCCCCGACCCCAACCTGCCCGGATCGGGCGAGGGTGACATCACCCTCGGCGACCCGCCAGCCAGGCAGGGCTGACGCGAGCGCCGCTCACCCGGGGGCGCACGCACGAGGGCCGACCTGCCTCGCGGCAGGTCGGCCCTCGTCGTTGTCCGTTCTGCGTCGTTCAGGCCTCGACGACGTCCGCGATCTCGGCGAGCACGGCGCCCGACGTGACGGTCTCGCCGACCTTCGCGGTCAGGCCCGAGACGACACCGGCCTTGTGGGCCGTGATCGGCTGCTCCATCTTCATCGCCTCGAGGACGATGACGAGGTCGCCCGCCGCGACGGTCGCACCCTCCTCGACGGCGATCTTGACGATGGTGCCCTGCATCGGGGCCGTGAGGGAGTCGCCGGAGGCGGCGCCACCGGACTTGCCACCGCCAGACCGCTTGGGCGCCTTCTTCTTCGCCGCGGACGCGCCCCCGCCACCACCGAGCGAGAGGCCGCCCGGGAGCGAGACCTCGAGGCGCTTGCCGCCGACCTCGACGACGACGGTCTGGCGCTCCTCCGCCTCGGCCGTGTCGGCCGCCGGGCCGGCATACGCCTCGATGGTGTTGTCGAACTCCGTCTCGATCCAGCGGGTGTGGATCGTGAACGGCGCGCCGTCGGCCGGTGCGAAGGCCGGGTCGGCGACGACCGCGCGGTGGAAGGGGACGACGGTCGGCATGCCCTCGATGGTCAGCTCGGCCAGCGCCCGACGGGAGCGCTCGATGGCCTGCTCGCGGGTGCGGCCGGTGATGACGAGCTTGGCGATCATGGAGTCGAACGCGCCGGCGACCGTGTCGCCCTCGACGATGCCGGCATCCCAGCGCACGCCGGGGCCCTGCGGCACGACCATGCGGCTCACGGTGCCCGGGGCCGGGAGGAAGCCCCGGCCGGCGTCCTCGCCGTTGATCCGGAACTCGATCGAGTGGGCGTGGGGCTCGGGGTCGCCGTAGTCGAGGGACTCGCCGTTCGCGATGCGGAACTGCTCGCGCACGAGGTCGATGCCGGTGACCTCCTCGGTCACGGGGTGCTCGACCTGCAGGCGCGTGTTGACCTCGAGGAAGCTGATGTCGCCGGCCGGCCCGACGAGGAACTCGCACGTCCCGGCGCCGACGTAGCCGGCCTCCTTGAGGATCGCCTTGCTCGCGCGGAGCAGCTCGGTGTGCTGCTCCTCGGTGAGGAAGGGTGCGGGGGCCTCCTCGACGAGCTTCTGGTTGCGGCGCTGGAGCGAGCAGTCGCGGGTCGAGACGACGACGACGTTGCCGTGCTGGTCGGCGAGGCACTGGGTCTCGACGTGGCGTGGGTGGTCGAGGAAGCGCTCGACGAAGCACTCGCCACGGCCGAACGCCGTCACGGCCTCGCGGACGGCCGAGTCGTAGAGGTCGGGGATCTCCTCCATCGCGCGGGCGACCTTGAGGCCGCGTCCGCCGCCGCCGTAGGCCGCCTTGATCGCCACGGGCAGGCCGTGCTCCTTGGCGAACTCGACGACCTCGTCGGCCCCGGAGACGGGATCCTTCGTGCCGGGCACGAGCGGTGCGCCGGCCTTCGTGGCGATGTGGCGCGCCTTGACCTTGTCGCCCAGCGAGTCGATGGCCTGCGGTCCGGGGCCGATCCAGACCAGCCCGGCGTCGATGACGGCCTGGGCGAACGACGCGTTCTCGGCGAGGAAGCCGTAGCCGGGGTGGACCGCGTCCGCCCCGGCCTGACGGGCGACGTCGAGCAGCTTCTCCTGGACGAGGTAGCTCTCACCGGGGGTCGAGCCCCCGAGGGCGTACGCCTCGTCGGCGACCTTGACGTGCAGGGCATCCCGGTCCGGGTCGGCGTAGACCGCGACCGAGGCGATCCCACTGTCCGCGCACGCCCGCGCGATGCGGACGGCGATCTCACCACGGTTTGCGATCAGTACCTTGCTGATGGGTGCCATGGATCGGACTCTATCGGGCTGACGTCACGTCAATTCGGCGTCCTCCGGCGTATTCCCGGTCGTCTCGGAGTGAGGTCGCGCACACCGCCTCGGTCCGCCTCGACCTAGCGTGGACGGCATGACGACACACGAGTCCGCCCCGACCCTCGACCTCGGCCACGCCTCCACCCCCGGCTTGGCCATCCCGCAGATCGGCTTCGGCGTCTGGGAGGTCCCGGACCGTGCCGTCGACGCCGCCTTCGGGCAGGCCCTCGACGACGGCTACCGCCACATCGACACCGCCCGGATCTACGGCAACGAGGAGGGCGTCGGCCGGGTCCTCGCCCGCGAGGACGTCGACCGCGACGGCGTCTTCGTCACGACGAAGGTCTGGAACGACGACCACACGAACGTCCCCGCCGCCTTCGACGCGTCGATGCAGCGCCTCGGCATCGAGGTCCTCGACCTCTACCTCATCCACTGGCCGGCGCCCCAGCAGGACGCCTACGTCGACGCGTGGCGGGCGATGCTCGAGCTCCAGGGCGAGGGCCGGGTCCGCTCGGTCGGTGTCTGCAACTTCCAGGTGCCCCACCTCCAGCGCCTGCTCGACGAGACCGGAGTCCTGCCGTCGGTCAACCAGGTCGAGCTGAGCCCCTACCTCCAGCAGCGTGAGCTGCGCGCCTTCCATGCCGAGCACGGCATCGTCACCGAGGCCTGGAGCCCGCTCGCCGTGCGCGCCGGCCTGCTCGACGACCCGGTCGTCCGCGACCTCGCCGCCAAGCACTCGGTCACGCCGGCCCAGCTCGTGCTGCGCTGGCACGTCGAGCTCGGCAACGTCGTGCTGACGCGGTCGGTCACCCCGGCCCGCATCGCGGAGAACGTCGAGATCTTCGGTTTCCGCCTCGGCGACGACGACCTCGAGGCCCTCGCGGGACTCGACCGGGGCACGCGCACCGGCCCCGACCCGGACACCTTCGGCTGACCTGACCCGGGGTGGGTCTGAGCCACTAGATTGGCGGGCATGGGACTGTTCTCGCGCAAGGGCAAGGACGACACCGACGAGCCCGCGGGCCTGGAGCCCGGCGTCGGCGAGGACCCGGACGACGCGCTCGGCCCCGACGTCACCGGGCGCCCGGTCGCGGTGCCGCTCGGTGACGAGGAGCGGGACCGCATCGCCTCGGCGCTCGAGCACGCCGCCGCTGAAGGGGTGGACGTCGACGACCTCGCGTCGATCGGTGCCCACTACGACACGGCCTACCGCCGCTGGGCCGACGAGGGTGGCTCGGGAGAGGGGCCGGACGTCGTCGTCGAGACGTATGCCGTGGCCATCGGCGAGCACCTCGCGCGCCACAGCGCGCGGGACTGGGCCGTCGTCACCGACGTCTTCGGCACCGACCTCGGCCTCGTGGCGGCACGTGCCGACACGGTGGTCGTGCCGCACAACCTCGTCGGTGCGCGGTGGATGCGCGGCGAGACCGGCTGGGTGCCGGGCGTCGTGTCCCACCTCGTCAGCATCCGTCCGCGGTCGCGCTGACCCCACCCCTAAGATCGCCGGCATGGACAGTGCCGCCCCGGGAGGGCCCGACCGACGCAGCAAGCGCGACCTGGAGGAGGGGATCCAGCGCGACTTCACGCGCAAGATGTCCTACGGCGACTACCTGCGGCTGGACACCCTCCTCAGCGCGCAGCAGCCGCTGAGCGAGCCGCCCCAGCACGACGAGCTGCTCTTCATCATCCAGCACCAGACGTCGGAGCTGTGGCTCAAGCTCCTCATCCACGAGCTCCGTTCTGCCAGAAGCCTGCTCAGGGACGACGAGCTGGCGCCGGCGCTCAAGAGGCTCGCCCGCGTCAAGCACATCCAGCACACCCTGACGGACCAGTGGTCGGTGCTCGCGACGCTGACGCCGAGCGAGTACGCGCAGATCCGCCCCTTCCTCGCCGCGAGCTCGGGCTTCCAGTCGGCGCAGTACCGCGAGGTCGAGTTCCTCCTCGGCAACAAGAACGCCGACATGGTGGCCGTGTTCTCGCACGACGAGGGCGCCCGCTCGGCGCTCGACGCGCTGCTGCACGAGCCCAGCCTCTACGACGAGTTCCTCGCCTACCTCGGTCGACGTGGGTATGCCGTCCCGGCAGGCCTGCTCGACCGTGACTGGACCCAGCCCTACCGCCACGACGAGGGGCTCGTCGACGTCTTCGCGGCCGTCTACGCCGAGCCGAACGAGCACTGGGGCGTCTACGAGACGTGCGAGGAGCTCGTCGACCTCGAGGACAACTTCCAGCAGTGGCGCTTCCGCCACCTCCAGGTCGTGCAGCGCACGATCGGGCAGAAGACCGGCACCGGCGGCTCGACGGGCGTCGACTTCCTGCGCCGCGCCCTCGACCTGACCTTCTTCCCCGAGCTCTACGAGGTGCGCACCCGCATCGGAGGTTGACCCACGCGTCGTCCGTTGCCCCTGCGCTCTGGTGTTGCCTGAGGGGGTCGGCGTGCCCGAGCGCCGCCAGCCGCCGTGGGCGACGGTCATCCGAGCACTACACGGTGGGCGGCGGAGTGCCGAGGCGCCCCGCCAGGCCCCCGCGCTCGTCGTCGCCTTCGTCTTCGCCGGGGAGCGCGAGGTGTCTGCGGATCCTGAGGCCGCGCGGCTCGCACTGGCAGGGACACCCGGCGGTGCACAGCTCCTCGAAGCAGACGTCGAGGCACGCGCACTCGACGTCGGCGACGGGTGGTGCGTCGATACGAGGCTGCCGCCCTCGCATGAGGCGATGGCGCAGCGCGAGCGCCGCCTCAGTCGGATGGTCGGTCGGGCGTCCTCTGCGGGGTGCGGCCTCGGCCCGCTCGTCCCGGGCGGCCCGGTGGCGGAACCAGCCCCGGGCCTCGGGCCGGTCGTAGCGCGGGAAGGCCCAGCGTTCGAAGGGCACCTCGTCCGGAGGGGCGACGTCGAGGTGGGCAGGGAACCGTCGCCCCTGGTTGTCCCGCACGGTGTCGACCGGCACGGGCATCACCTCGTTCCCGTCGCCGTCGACGACGGCGAGGTGGAGCCCCGCCAGCGCGAGGATCTCCGCGAAGATGCCGAAGCCAGGCGCCACGGAGCCGGTCTCGTAGCGACCCACGGTGCTCGACGAGACTCCCACCCGTGCTGCGAGCTCGCGCTGGCTGAGGTCGGCGAGTCGGCGTGCCCGCACGACGTAACGCGCAACCACGTCCTCTGCCTGCATCCGTTCCGGGCTCATGGTCGTGATCATCGGCGTCGGTGCCGACACTGCAGCGAGGTCGTACGTTCACGATCCACAGGCGAGCGACACGTCCCGGGGGGTGTGGACAGATCGCCACGTCACTGCCCCGCCCCGTGGGGCAGTGACGTAGCGAGCGCGGGTGGTTGGCCAGCAGGTGGCCGGGCTCGGCGGCTACGTCAGTGCCCCGCTGGGTGGGGCAGTGACGTAGCGAGCGCGGGTGGTTGCCCGGCGGGCGGCGGGGGTTGGCGGCTATGTCAGTGCCCCGCTGGGTGGGGCACTGACATCGGGGCGGTGAGTGGCGGGGTCAGACGGCGGTCTTGGCGCGTACCTGGCGCTTGATGCGGCCGAGCATGGCCACCATCCCGCGCATGCGCAGGGGTGACACGGCCTCGGCGAGACCGAAGCGCATCGGGGCGTCGTCGGGGACGCCCAGCACCTCGGCGGCCGAGAGGCCGTCGAGACCCTCGTGCAGGATGCCGGCGAAGCCGCGGGTTGTCGGGGCCTCAGCGGGTGCGTCGAAGAAGAGGCTGACGACCCGGTCCTCGAGCGAGGGGCCGTCGGCGACCTCGACCGTGAGGAAGAGCGGCGACTGGCACTCGTCGACACGTTCGAGCTGGTCGAGGTGGCCGGCATAACGCTCGGGCAGTCCCGGTAGCTCGTCGCTGAACTCCAGCAGGAGCTGCAGCTTGAGGTCGTTGCTCGCCGAGCGGAAGTCCTCGGCGATCTCGGCCAGGGAGGCCGGCAGCGGGGTGTCGCTCACGAGGGGCTCCTGTCTCGCGTCGGGGTCACTTCTCGATGGGCACGCGCACGGCGTTGCCCCACTCGGTCCACGAGCCGTCGTAGTTGCGCACGGCCTCGAAGCCGAGCAGGTGGGTCAGGACGAACCACGTGTGCGACGAGCGCTCGCCGATGCGGCAGTACGCGACGACGTCGTCGGACGGCGTCAGGCCCTGCTCCTCGAGGTAGATCGCCTCGAGGTCCTCGCGCGACTTGAACGAGCCGTCCTCGTCGGCAGCGCGCGCCCACGGCACCGACTTCGCGCCGGGGATGTGTCCGCCGCGCATCGCCCCCTCCTGGGGGTAGTCGGGCATGTGGAGCAGCTCACCGGAGTACTCGCCGGGGGAGCGGACGTCGACGAGGGGCTTGCCGAGGTGCGCGAGGACGTCGTCCTTGAACGCGCGGATCGGGGCGTCGTCACGCTCGGCGACGGGGTAGTCCACGGCCGTCGGGGACGCCACCTCGCGAGTCAGCTCGCGGCCCTCCGCGACCCACTTCGCCCGGCCGCCGTCGAGCAGCCGGACGTCCTCGTGGCCGAAGAGGCTGAAGACCCAGAGGGCGTAGGCCGCCCACCAGTTGCTCTTGTCGCCGTAGATGACGACGGTCGTGTCGCGGCTGATGCCGCGCTGACCCATCACCTCGGCGAACCGGGCGCCGTCGACGTAGTCGCGCGTCACGGGGTCGTTGAGGTCGACGTGCCAGTCGATCTTTAGCGCGCCGGGGATGTGACCGGTCTCGTAGAGCAGGACGTCCTCGTCGGACTCGAGCAGCACGATCCCGTCCGGGCCGCCGATGGCGCCGGCCGAGACCTGCTCCGCGAGCCACTCGGTCGTGACGAGCCGCTCGGGGTGGGCGTAGGCGGAGATCTTCGTGTCTTCAGCGCTCATGTCCCCATCGTGTCACGGGGGGCCCGGCCCCTCACACGTGGTCGAGGCGCCCGAGGTCGTCGCGACAGCGGCGCTCGAACTCGCCGAGCTCGGCGATGGCGTCCTGCACGTCCCGCAGCCGCTGCTCGAGGTCGGTGCGGCGCTCGTCGATCTGGTCCAGGACGTACTCGAGCTGGGTGCGACGACCGCGCGGGGCGTCGAAGAGGTCGATGATCGTGCGGATCTCCTCGAGCGGGAAACCGAGCCGCTTGCCGCGCAGGATCAGGCCGAGGCGCGTGCGGTCGCGGCGGTGGTAGACGCGCTGCGTGCCGCGACGCTCGGGGGAGATGAGCCCGAGGTCCTCGTAGTGGCGCACCGTCCGGTGGGTGACGTCGAACGCCTCGGCCACCTGGGCGATGGTCCACGTCTCGCCGGTCCGCGAGGACCGGTGCGTGGTCGAGGTGTCACTTGTCATGGGGTCGATAGTGCTTTACGTTTACGTCAACGTCAAGCACGCGTCACGAGCGCGTGATGGCCGCCACCCCTTCAGGAGAACAGCGATGTTCGAGCTCAGCCAGGACCACGAGGACTTCCGGATGGTCGTCCGCGACTTCGCCGAGAAGGAGGTCGCGCCCCACATCGCCAAGTGGGACGCCGCCGCCTACTTCCCGGCCGACCTCGTGCCGAAGATGGGTGACCTCGGGCTGTTCGGCCTCGTCGTGCCGGAGGAGTACGGCGGCGCAGGGGAGTCCGGCGACTTCACCAGCCTCTGCGTCGCCATCGAGGAGCTGGGCCGCGTCGACCAGTCGATCGGCATCACGCTGTCCGCGGGCGTGGGGCTCGGCATCAACCCGATCCTCACCTACGGGACCGAGGAGCAGAAGCAGCGCTTCCTGCCCGACCTCGTCGCCGGCCGCGCCCTCGCCGGCTTCGGCCTCACCGAGCCCGAGGCCGGCTCCGATGCCGGTGCGACCCGCACGCGAGCCGTCCGCGACGGCGACGAGTGGGTCGTCAACGGCGCCAAGGCCTTCATCACGAACTCCGGCACCGACATCACGTCCGTCGTCACCGTGACCGCGCGCACCGGCACGAACGAGGACGGCTCGCCGCAGATCTCGGCGATCATGGTGCCCGCCGGCACCCGGGGCTTCGTCGTCGAGCCGGCGTACCACAAGCTCGGCTGGCACGTCTCCGACACCCACGGCCTCACGTTCGAGGACTGCCGCGTCCCCGCCGACCACCTCCTCGGCGCGGAGGGGGAGGGCTTCAAGCAGTTCCTCAAGACCCTCGACGACGGGCGCATCGCCATCTCGGCACTCGCCGTCGGCTGCGCCCAGGCCTGCCTCGAGCTCGCCACCGACTACGCGAAGACCCGCGTCGCCTTCGGCCGCCCGATCGGCGTCAACCAGGGCGTCTCGTTCCAGCTGGCCGACCTCGCGGTCATGGTCGAGGGCGCCCGGCTGCTGACCTACAAGGCGGCGTGGCTCAAGGACGAGCTCCACGCCGGCAAGCGGTCCGTCAAGGAGGTCAAGCAGGCTGCCGCCATCGCCAAGCTCTACTCGACCGAGGCCGCCGTCACGGCCACCCGGATCGCGACGCAGGTCTTCGGCGGCAACGGCTTCATGGAGGAGTACCCCGTGGCCCGCTTCTACCGCGACGCCAAGATCCTCGAGATCGGCGAGGGCACGTCCGAGGTCCAGCGCATGCTCATCGCCCGCGGGATGGGTCTGCCGGCATGACCGGGACCGCACCGAGCACCACCCCCGGCACCACGCCGAGCCCTGACCCGCACGGCGACCCGCACGGCGACCCGCGCGTCGCCGACGTCCGGACCCGTCTCGCGGCCGCCCACACGGCGTCCGCCAGCGCGCCGGAGAAGGCCCAGGCCAAGCTCGACGCGCAGGGCAAGATCTACGTCCGCGACCGCATCGCGCTGCTCTTCGACGAGGGCTCGTTCGTCGAGGACGGCCGCTACGCCAACGCGCTGGCGCCGGGTCTCCCGGCCGACGGCGTCGTCACGGGACGCGGCACCGTCGACGGACGAGCGGCGATCGTCATCGCCAACGACCCGACCGTCAAGGCCGGCTCCTGGGGCGCCCGGACCGTCGAGAAGATCGTCCGCGCCACCGAGATGGCACTGCGTGAGGAGCTGCCGGTCTTCTGGTTCGTCGACTCGGCAGGCGCCCGCATCACCGACCAGGTCGAGATGTTCCCCGGCCGCCGCGGCGCCGGGCGCATCTTCCACAACCAGGTGGCGCTCTCGGGCAAGGTGCCGCAGATCTGCTGCCTCTTCGGTCCGAGTGCCGCGGGCGGCGCCTACATCCCCAGCTTCTGCGACCTCATCATCATGGTCGAGGGCAATGCGTCGATGTACCTCGGAAGCCCGCGCATGGCCGAGATGGTCGTCGGCGAGAAGGTCTCCCTCGAGGAGATGGGCGGCGCCCGGATGCACTGCACGGTCTCCGGTGTCGGTGACCTGCTCGCCCACGACGACGCCGAGGCCATCGAGCTGGCCAAGCTCTACTTCTCCTACGTCCCCGGCAGCTGGCGCGACCACCCGCCCACGTATGCCGCCGAGGAGCCCGCGACGCCGCTGACCCGTGCGACCGTGCCCGAGCGGGAGTCGGTGCCCTTCGACGTCCACGAGGTCATCGACGGGCTCGTCGACGACGACTCCTTCTTCGAGCTCAAGCCCCTCTGGGCCGGCGAGCTCGTCATCGGCTTCGGCCGTCTCGAGGGCCAGACCGTCGGCATCGTCGCCAACAACTCGATGGTCAAGGGCGGCGTGCTCTTCACCGACAGCGCCGACAAGGCCGCGCGCTTCATCTGGCTGTGCGACGCCTTCAACATCCCGCTCGTCTACCTCGCCGACGTGCCCGGCTTCATGATCGGCTCCGAGGTCGAGCGCGGCGGCATCATCCGTCACGGCGCCAAGATGGTCAGCGCCGTCTCGTCCGCGACCGTGCCGCAGTTCTGCGTCGTCGTCCGCAAGGCCTACGGGGCGGGGCTCTACGCCATGGGCGGACCCGGTTTCGGACCCGACGCGACGATCGCGCTGCCGACTGCGCGCATCGCGGTGATGGGGCCGGAGGCTGCCGTCAACGCCGTCTACGCCAACAAGATCGCCGAGATCGCCGACCCGGACGAACAAGCACGATTCGTGGCAGACCGGCGGCGGGAGTACGAGGAGGACGTCGACATCGAGCGTCTCGCGGCCGATCTGGTCCTCGACTCCATCATCGAGGCGGATGAGCTGCGCTCGGACCTGGTGCGCCGACTGGCTTATGCTTCCCGGCGTGACCGTCACTTCAGCGAGCGCCGACGCTCCGTCCCGCCGGTCTGAGCCGCGCCTCGGTCACAGGCTCGAGCACCCCGACCGGGACCTCGAGCGGAAGCAGCCGTTCTGGCGCCGCTTCCCGGTCTGGTTCCCGTTCGCGGTCTTCGCCGTCTCGCGTCTCTTCGTCTGGGTCGCCGCGACCTACCTCTCGCGCTACCAGATCCCGCTGCCCATCGGCACGGCCAACATCCGCATCTTCTACCCCTCGCCCGCCGACCCCGGCTACGCCGCGGTCATGACGGGCTGGGACGGCCAGTGGTACCGCGTCATCGCCGAGCAGGGCTACCCCGCGGTGCTGCCCCGGGTCGGCTGGGGCGGCATCGACATGAACCCGTGGGCCTTCTTCCCGGTGTTCCCGATGACCGCCGGACTCATCATGAAGGTCACCGGCCTGCCCTTCGCCGTCGTCGCGCCGACGCTGTCGATCGTCATCGGCTTCGCCGCGATGCACGTCCTCTTCAAGCTCGTCGACCAGGCCGTCGGTCGCTGGGAGGCGATCGTCGCCGTCGTCGCCACGTGCTTCTTCATCGCGTCGCCGGCCTTCTCGGCCTCCTACACCGAGTCGACGGCCCTGCTGGGCGTCGTCACCGTCCTGTGGCTGCTCCGCAAGCGGCAGTACTGGTGGGTGGCTCTGGCGCTCCTCGTCCTGTCCCTGAGCCGCAACGTCGTCATCGCGATGGTGCCGGTCATCATCGCCCACGCGGTCGTCCGGTGGCGGCAGGGTGATGAGGGCGAGCACCCGGTGCGTCTGCGCGTCGGGTTGGCGGCGCTCGCCGCATACGCGGGGGCCCTGACCTTCCTCTGGCCGACGATCGTCACGATCGCGACCGACACGCCCAACGCGTACAACGACACGATGCTCGCCTGGAACATCGAGACGAAGATCAAGCTCTACCTGTGGTGGAACCTCCTCTACGACTACTGGGGGGTCGTCGGGCAGGTCGCGGGAGTGTTGGGCATCGCCGCGTTCACGTGGTTCATGCTGACGAAGAACTCGTGGCGATGGGGCCCGGAGATCTGGGGCTGGGCGGGCGCCTATCCGGCGTACATCATCCTCGTGACGAGCACGACGCCGAGCCGCGTGCGCTACGCCCTGCTCGCGTTCCCGATGACGCTCGTCATCGCGTGGTTCCTCAAGCTGCGCTGGTGGCGGCGCTACCGCTACTGGCTGCTCGGGCTCATCGTCGTCATCGGCGCGGCCCAGATGTGGTGGTGGACCGAGCACTACCTCGTCATCGAGAACCTCACCGACGACCTCTACCCCTGACCGTCGCCCCTCGCGACCCCGCCGACGACGTCGAACCACTCGACCCCGGCATCGGCCAGGAGGTCGCGCAGCAGCGGCAGGGACAGGCCGACGACGTTGTGGTGGTCGCCCTCGACAGCCGTGACGAACGCGCCGCCGAGACCGTCGATGGTGAAGGCCCCGGCCACGGTGAGCGGCTCGCCCGTGGCGACGTAGGCCTCGATCTCCTCCTCGGAGAGCTTCGCGAAGTGGACGGTCGTGGACGCCGTCGCGCCCAGCGTGGCGCCGCCGCTGCCGCGCTCGTCGACGAGCCAGTGGCCCGTGTGCAGCACCCCTGACCGGCCTCGCATCCGGCGCCACCGGGACACGGCTTCCGCGGCGTCACCCGGCTTGCCGTGGACCTCCCCGTCGAGCTCGAGCACCGAGTCGCAGCCGAGCACGACGACGCCCGCGTCGACGCGGGCCGCGACGTCCTCGGCCTTGGCGCGGGCCAGCAGCAGCGAGATGTCGGCCGGCTCGAGCGGGCCGTAGCGATCCGTCGCCTCGGCGACGGTCAGGTCCTCGTCGACCTCGCTCACGACGACGACCGGCTCGACGCCGGCGGAGCGGAGGGTCGCCCGTCGAGCCGGGGAGGCGGAGGCGAGGACGAGCTGGACGGCGGGCACGTCGGGGAGGGGACTCGGCGGCATGACGCCATGGTAGGCGGCGCGGTCGCTGTCGGGAACGCCGACGGCGCCGCCCCCGGGGAGGCAGCGCCGTCGGTCGCCCACGTGGGACCGAGCGTCAGCCGATGGCTGCCGTCTGCGTCGAGTAGACGGACCTCGTGAGGTAGCCGGACTTCGCGCCGGTGACGCGGACCTTGACGTACGTGCCCTTGTCGGTGCTCGTGAGCTTGTACGTCTTCGCGGTGGCCCCCGAGATCGCCGCGCCCGACCGGTACCACTGGTAGGTCATGGTCGTCGGGGCCGGGCTCCACGTGCCGGGGTTGGCCGTCAGCGTGTAGCCGACCCGCTGCGTGCCCGACAGGGTCGGGGTGGGCGCCGTGAACGAGCCGAGCACCGCGGTCGTCGCCGCAGACGTACGGGCGACCGTCGTGTAGCCGGGCTTCGTGCCCGTCACCCTGACGGTCATCGCCTTGGTCTGGTCGGTCGCCGTCAGCTTGTACGTGCTCGCCGTGGCGCCGGAGATCGCGACGCCCGAGCGGTACCACTGGTAGGCCAGCGTGACCGGCGCCGGGCCCCACGTCCCGGGGACCGCCGTGAGGGTGTAGCCGACGGCCTTGGTGCCGCTGATCGTCGGCGTCGGGGCGGTGAGCGTGCCCGCGGCGACGGCCGTCGTGGCCGCAGACGTCTTCGACGTCGAGGCGTAGCTCGCCTTGGAGCCGGTGACCTTGACGGTCATCGCCTTCCCCAGGTCGCTGGCGGTCAACGCATACGTGGTCGCCGTGGCACCCGAGATCGCGACGCCCGAGCGGTACCACTGGTACGCGAGGGTGACCGGAGTCGGGCCCCACGTGCCCGCGGCCGCGGTGAGGGTGCTGCCGACCTTCGCCGTGCCCGTGACCGTCGGTGTCGTGCCGGAGACGGTGCCGGCCAGCACGACCGGACCGGTGGCGTTCACCTGCAGCGTCGCGCCGTCGAGGTAGGCGCTCATCCGCAGCGTGATGCGCTGGCCCACCATGGCGCTCGTCAGGGCCAAGGGGGACAGGCCGCCCCACATGGTGTCCTGCGGCACGCCCCCCACGACCCAGGTGTAGCTCGGCGACCAGTCGCCGGCAGGCGAGATGGCGCCGTGCGAGGCGTTGAGCGACGTGCCCGCGACGCCCGATCCGGTGATCGTCAACGGGCTCGCCAGCGTCGGCGCCGTCGACCGGATCTCGACGCCGTTGGAGTAGTACTGGGCGCTGCGGTAGCCGCTCAGCGTCCCGGTGACCCGGGCGAAGACGTACGTCCCCAGCAGGTCGCTGGTCACGGTGAACGTGCGACCGGTCGCACCCGGGATCGCGACGAAGCCGGTGCCGGCGCCGTTCGGCTTCATCCACTCGTAGGTGAGAGCCACGCCGGAGGGGGCCCACGTGCCCGGGTCGACCGTGAGGGTGCTGCCGACGGTGGGGGTGCCGCTGACGAAGGGCTCACGGGCTGTGAGGCCCTTGCCGGCGACGGGGAGGACGATCGTGAGATCGCGTCGCCGTGTCTCGGTCGTCACGGTGAACGGGGTGGCCGTGGCCTCCGTCGTCGCCCCGTCCCAGCAACGGTCCTGGTACCGGGTCGCGGGTGCCCAGTTGTCGTACCACGTGTCCGAGACGCAGAACTTGTACGTCGTGCCGACCTCGGTGCCCACGGCGACGGTGCCGCCTGCGGAGGTGAGCTTGGGGCCGTACTGCTGGCCCAACCAGTCGCCCTCGGCGGGACGGTACTCGAGCAGGTCCCAGTTGATGTTCTGCAGGGGGTTGCCCGCGGAGTCGGTGACCTTGACGACGACGCCGGTCCACGGGTCGAGGACGAAGTTCACGCCGGTGACCGTCACGCCCGCGGGCACCGACCAGTCGACGTAGTCGGGCGTGCTCACGGTGCCGTTCCAGGACTCGTTCTCGTAGAGGTTCTGGCCCGAGGTGTCCTCGGCCATGAGGTTGCTCGGACCGGCCTCGACGCCGGTCAGCGTGAAGGTGCCGTCGGCTGCGGGCCTGGCCGTGACGACGTCGCCCCCGGTCGACTTCGAGATGCTGATCTCGGAGGCCGTGATCGGCTGCCCCGAAGTGTTCTTCACCGTGCCCTTGATCGTCGAACGGCGGTCGAGCCGGATGTCGGCGACCGTCGCGGTGGTGCCGGCCGTGACGGGCGTGGCGCTGTCGAAGGCGCCCTGGTTCGCGTACCACTCGATGCCCCACTGGGTGGCGCACGTCATCGTGCCCCAGCAGCCGGCCTGGATGCGGTACGGCCCCGGCGCCGAGAAGGTCGCGGTGTAGGTGCCGTCCGACGCGTAGGCGATGGTGCCGGCGTCGTCGTAGGTGGCGTCGTAGATCCAGACGCCTGCGTCAGGCACCCCGACGACGGTGCCGGTCGAGCTGAGTCCGGTGACTCGACCCTTGATGGTGTAGGTGGCGGCGCTGGCGGACGGGGCTGCCAGTGGCAGCACCCCGAGCGCGACGGTGGCGGCGGTCAGCACGGTCAGGAGGCGGCGCGCAGCACGGCGCGCGATCGTCCCCCGGGCCCGGCCGACCGCAAGGCGGTGGCTGAACACTGTTGTCTCCCCTGTATGAGCTGTGTCGGCGTCCGCGCTCTCGTCGGACGCGACGTCAGCATAGGTGCGCGCCGACGCGGTGACCATGGGGAGCGGTGCCCGGGACGGAGGAGGCCCCCGACCGCTGGGGTCGGGGGCCTCCTGAGTCCGTCAGATCTCCTGCAGAACCGCGCCGCGCAGGGTGTCGAGACCGACGCCGCCGATGTCGAGGGCACGGCGGTGGAAGGCCTTGAGGTCGAACGCGTCCCCCTCGCGCTGCTTGACCTCGTCGCGCAGCTGCAGCCACAGGCGCTCGCCGATCTTGTAGCTGGGCGCCTGGCCCGGCCAGCCGAGGTAGCGGTTGAGCTCGAAGCGCAGGATCTTCTCGTCCATGAAGCCGTAGCGGGTCAGGTAGGTCCACGCCTTGTCGTAGTCCCACGCGCCGCCACCGACCTCCTCGGGGGCGTCGAACCCGCAGTGCACGCCGATGTCGATGACGACGCGCGCGGCCCGAAGGGACTGTCCCGCAAGCCAGCCCATTCGGTTGCCCGGGTCGTCCATGTAGCCGAGCTCGGCCATGAGCCGCTCGGCGTAGAGGGCCCAGCCCTCACCGTGGCCGGACGTCCACGCCTCGAGGCGACGCCACTTGTTGAGCAGCTCGGAGCGGTAGACCGTCTGCGCGACCTGCAGGTGGTGGCCCGGAACGCCCTCGTGGTAGACGGTCGTCAGCTCGTTCCACGTCCGGAACTCGGTGTTGCCCTTGGGCACCGACCACCACATGCGGCCGGGCCGGCTGAAGTCGTCGGACGGGCCGGTGTAGTAGATGCCACCGGTCTGCGTCGGGGCGATCATGCACTCGATGCGCTGGACCGGCTCGGGGATGTCGAAGTGGACGTCCGTCAGGTCGGCGATGACCTCGTCAGCCCGCTCCTGCATCCAGGCCTTGAGCGCGTCGGTGCCGTGCAGGGCGTAGCGGTCGTCGGCGTCGAGGATCTCGACCCCTCGCTGCACGCTCGCCCCGGCCTCGAGGCCCTCGGCGATCTCGCTCATCTGGGCGTGCAGGCTCGCCACCTCCTGCTGGCCCCAGCGGTAGGTCTCCTCGAGGTCGACCGTGGCGCCGAGGAAGTAGCGCGACTCGAGCCGGTAGCGCTCGATGCCGCAGGCGTCGGCCTCGGGGGCGTGCGGCAGCAGCTCGCGCTCCAGCCAGTCAGCGATGTCGGCGTAGGCCGCCGCGGCCACCTTCGCGCCCTCGGCGAGCTGGTCCCTGACCTCGCCCGCGAGCGGCGTGTCACCCACGGTCGCGTCGGCCACGACCTTGGCGAAGTAGCCGTCGTCCGCCACGAGGTCGCGCGACTGCTCGGCGCAGGCCTCGACCTGGCGGCGCGGAGAGACCTGTCCGCGCTCGCGGGCGAGGAGCAGCGACTCCTGGTACCCCTCGAGCGCGGCCGGGATCTTCGTGAGGCGGACGGCGAACGTGCGCCAGTGGTCCTCGGTCTCCTGCGGCATGAGGTCGAAGACGTCGCGGACGGCCTGGAGCGGGGACGCGAGGACGTTGAGGGACATCTCGTCGAGCCCGGCGGCATACCGGTCCTCGGAGAGCCGGAGGCGCTCGGTCATGGCGTCGACGGTGACCCGGTCGACGTCGTCGGTCGGGCTCGCGGCGGCGAGCCGGGCCAGCGTCGTCCGGCGCAGCTCCGAGGCGGCGGCGTTTCCGGCGGGGGAGAGGTCGTCGAGCTCCTCCTCGGCGCCGGGGACGCCGAGGAAGGTCGCGTTGATGGGGCTGAGGGCGACGGACGCGTCGAAGTAGGTCTCCGAGATGCGGTCGACGTCGGTCTGGGGTCGCGCGGTCTGGGTGTTGGCGGTCACCCGGCGAACGTAATCCAGCCCGCGGTCACGTGCCAGTGCATTGTGGGCGCCGGTTCGCGACCCCGGCCGGTGGCTCAGCCGTCGCCGTCGGACGAGCCGCCCTTGGCATCGCCCGACACGACGAGCACGACGATCCCGTCGGCGGTCTGGGCGCCCGCCGACGGCCAGGTCGCGAGGACCTGACCGCTGTCGCCGTCGGACGGGACGGTGACCCGTGTGACGCGGACGTCCTCGCCGCCGAGGGACTTCTCCGCGTCCTTGGCGCTCGTGCCGACGAGACCGTCGGGCACGACGAAGGAGGAGTTGACCCGGTCAGGGGCGTGTCCGCGGCTGACGACGAGCGCGACGGTCTGCCCCTTCGCCATGGGCTGCCCCTCGGCGGGGTAGCTGCCCATGACCGCGCCGTCCGGCTGCGTCGAGCGCACGAGCACCCAGCGCACGTTGACACCGAGCCCGATCAGCTCGTTGACCGCGGCGTCGCGCTGCTGGCCGACGAGGCCGCCGGGGACGGTGCTGCCGTCGGACGGCGGGGCGGTCGTGGACGGTGCGGGCGTCGGCTTCTGGGAGGTCGCCGACGGGCGCGTGCCGGGAGCGGCGGACGTCGGCGCGTCCGAACCCGACAGCAGGACGTAGCCGAGGATCCCGACGAGTGCCACGACGGCGACGAGGAGCACCCAGACGACGGGGCTCGGGCCGGACCGGCGGCGGCTCGCCGCGTTCGAGCGTCGGGTGACGGCCGGCCCGCGAGGGACGGGCCGGGCCGAGGCCGTGGCATCGGCGTACGCCGTGGGCGCCGGGTGGACGGCGGTGCGCTCGCCGCCCGCGAGGACACCGACGGTCGGCATCATCGCCGTGCTGGCGCCGCCGGCGCCGAGGTCGAGCACCGAGGTCGCCTCGCCGGCCGGCAGGGCCCGGGTGGCGGCGTCGGCGCGCATCTCGTGACCGGCCAGCGCGGCAGCCATGGCGTCGGCATCGGCGTAGCGGTCGGCCGGTGACTTGGCCGTGGCGCGGACGACGACCTCGTCGAGGTTCGCGGGCAGGTCGGCGACGCGCGAGCTGGGCAGCGGCACCGGCTCGTCGAGGTGGCGCATCGCGATCGCGACCGGGGTGTCGCCGTCGAAGGGCACCGAGCCGGTCAGCATCTGGAAGAGCAGGATGCCGAGCGAGTAGAGGTCGGACGACGGCGTCGTGGCCTCGCCCCGGGCCTGCTCGGGAGCGACGTAGGCGGCCGTCCCCATCACGGTGCCGGTATCGGTGAGCGACGCCTGCCCGAGCGCCCGGGCGATACCGAAGTCGGTCACCTTGACGGTGCCGTCGGGACGGATGATGACGTTGCCGGGCTTGACGTCACGGTGGACGACACCGGCGCGGTGGGCGGCGCCGAGCGCTGCGCAGACCTGCTCGGCGACGCGGACCGCGTCGCCGGGGGTGAGCCGGCCGTGCTCCCGGATCACGTGGGCGAGGTCCTGGCCCTCGGCATACTCCATGACGATGAAGTGGGAGTCGCCGTCGACGCCGTAGTCGTAGACCTGGGCGATGTTCGGGTGGGAGAGCGCGGCGGCCGTCAGGGCCTCACGGCGGAAGCGCTCGACGAAGTCGGGGGAGTCGGCGAACCCAGCGGCGAGCACCTTGACGGCGACGAGCCGGCCCAGGCGGTCGTCGGTCGCGAGGTGCACCTCACCCATGCCGCCGACGGCGATGCGCTCACGCAGGGAGTAGCGCTCGGCGATCCGGACGGTGGGGCTCGACTCGACAGACATGGGCAACGAGCGTAGGGCAGCAGGCCGGGTGACGGCCAACCGAAGCGTCTCGCGTCAGCGCGGCAGACCGGTGCGGCGCCACCCGCCGTGGCGTGCCGAGGGCCCGACGAGCCGCCATGACGGGTCGGACCACGCCGAGCGGGCGTGGTCGGGTGCGGGCTCGTCCCCACCGAGGGCGGACAGCACGGCGACGAGCGCCGCGACCTCCTCGGGGGTCGGGTGACCCGAGGTGCGGATCGTGGGCGCGACGTCGGCGGCCTCGGGGGTCGTGGGATCGGTCACAGCGGGATGTTCCCGTGCTTCTTGGGCGGGAGCGTCTCGCGCTTGTTCTGCAGGGCCCGCAGGGCGCGCGTGACGTTCATCCGCGTGTTGGAGGGGCTGATGACGGTGTCGATGTAGCCGCGCTCGGCCGCGACGTACGGGTTGGCGAGCGTCTCCTCGTAGTGGGCGATGAGCTCCTGGCGCTGGGCGTCGACGTCGCCGCCCCGCTCCGCGGTGTGCTTGAGCTCCTTGCGGTAGAGGATGTTGACGGCGCCCTGCGCGCCCATGACGGCGATCTGCCCGGTCGGCCACGCGAGGTTGATGTCGGCGCCCAGGTGCTTGGAGCCCATGACGTCGTAGGCGCCGCCGTAGGCCTTGCGCGTGATGACGGTGATCTTGGGGACCGTGGCCTCGGCGTATGCGTAGATGAGCTTCGCGCCGCGGCGGATGATGCCGTCCCACTCCTGGCTCGTGCCGGGCAGGAAGCCCGGCACGTCGACGAGCGTCAGGACCGGGACGTTGAAGCAGTCGCACGTGCGCACGAACCGCGCGGCCTTCTCCGACGCGTGGATGTCGAGGCACCCCGCGAACTGGAGCGGCTGGTTGGCCACGATGCCGACCGACATCCCGTCGATGCGGGCGAAGCCGGTGAGGATGTTGGGCGCGAAGAGGGGCTGGACCTCGAGGAACTCGCCGTCGTCGACGAGGTGCTCGATGACCTGCTTCATGTCGTAGGGGACGTTCGGCGAGTCCGGGATGCACGTGTCGAGCCAGCGGTCGTCGTCGGTGACCGACAGGTCGGCCTCGCCCTCGCCGTACGAGGGCGGGGTCTCGAGGTTGTTGCTCGGCAGGTAGGACAGGAGGGCCTTGACGTAGTCGATGGCGTCCTGCTCGTCGGTGCCCATGTAGTGCGCGACGCCCGACTTGCTGTTGTGCGTCAGCGCGCCGCCGAGCTCCTCGAAGCCGACGTCCTCGCCGGTCACGGTCTTGATGACGTCGGGGCCGGTGATGAACATGTGCGAGGTCTGGTCGACCATGACGGTGAAGTCGGTGATGGCGGGGGAGTAGACCGCCCCGCCCGCGCACGGGCCCATGACGAGGGAGATCTGGGGGATGACGCCGGAGGCGCGGACGTTGCGGAAGAAGATCTCGCCGTAGAGGCCGAGCGAGACGACGCCCTCCTGGATGCGGGCGCCGCCGGAGTCGTTGAGGCCGACGACGGGGCAGCCGATCTTCATGGCGAAGTCCATGACCTTGACGATCTTCTCGCCGAAGACCTCGCCGAGGGATCCGCCGAAGACGGTGAAGTCCTGGGCGAAGACCGCCACCTGGCGGCCGTCGACCATGCCGTAGCCGGTGACGACGCCGTCGCCGTAGGGGCGGTTCTTGTCCTGGCCGAAGTTGTTGCTGCGGTGCCGGGCGTACTTGTCGAGCTCGATGAAGGTCCCCTCGTCGAGGAGCATCTCGATGCGCTCGCGGGCGGTCTTCTTGCCGCGGGCGTGCTGCTTCTCGACCGCGCGCTCCGAGCCGGCGTTGGCGACCTCGGCGACGCGCCGTTTGAGATCGGCGAGCTTGCCGGCGGTGGTCGTGAGGTCGGGCCCCGGGGCCGCCTCCGCCTGTGGTGTGGCGCTCTCCGGCGACGTGCTGGTCGGCTGTTCTGCGACGGCGTGATCGGTGGCCATGCTCGGCACTCTAGCCTTGTGGACGTGCGCGATTCGCTCGACTTCGAGACTGTGAGTGCGGCCTTGGTCACGTCCGGACGGCCGTGGCGCGAGGTGGAGTTCCACCCAGCCCTGGGGTCGACGAACACCCGGCTGCGGGAGCTGCTGACCGGGACGGCGGGGCAGACGGGGGCGTATGCCGCCGCGCGGGCTCTCGAGGACCGCGGACTGTGGTGGGTCGTCCTCACCGACCACCAGACCGGAGGACGCGGCCGCCTCGGCCGGGCCTGGACGGTGCCAGACCGGGCCTCGCTCGCCGTCAGCGTCGCGGTACCGGTCGCCGACCCCGCCCAGGCGGGTTGGATGCCGCTGCTCGCCGGGCTCGCGCTGTCGCGAGCGGTGCGCCGGGTGACCGAGGCGACCGGCGCCGCGCTGACGGCCCGGCTCAAGTGGCCCAACGACGTGCTCCTCGCCGAGGACGGCGACCGCAAGCTGAGCGGCATCCTCTGCGAGCTCGTCACCGTCGGCTCCGGTCAGGCGGTCGTCGTCGGGACCGGCGTCAACATCGACCAGACCCGGGAGGAGCTGCCCGTCGACACGGCCACGTCCCTGGCGCTCGCCGGCGCCCGGGTGAGCCGGGAGGACCTCCTCGTCGCCTACCTCGACGAGCTCACGGCCGTGCTGGCCGGAGCCGGAGTCGGCACCGACGCGGCGGGTGCGTCCGGCGCAGCGGAGGTGCGAACGGCATACCGCGCGGCCTGCTCGACCATCGGGCTGACGGTGCGGGTGCACCTGCCGACGGGTGACGCGGTCGAGGGAACCGCTGTCGGCGTCGACGACGACGGCGCCCTCGTCGTGCGCACCGACCACGGCGTTCGGACCTTCGCGGCCGGTGACGTCGTCCACGTCCGGCCCGCGGCCGGTGGACTGGCATGATCGGGCCATGACCGAGCCGGGCACCCGAGGCACCCAGGGCGCCGACAGCCCCGAGCCCGTCGCGCGGGTGAGCGAGGACTACACGGAGCGGCTGCTGGGGCGTCCGCTCGAGCTGCGCCGCCGCGAGGTGAGCCGCGGCGCCGAGGTCTCCCTGCTGTCCGCACGCAAGTTCTGGCACGCGCTGGGCTTCCCCGTCGTCGACACCGACGACGAGCTGTTCACCGAGGCCGACCAGAAGGCGCTCGCCGCCGTCGCGGGCATCGTCCGGGACGGGCTGCTCGACGAGCCGACGGCGCTCGCGATGACCCGCGCCTTCGCCCGGTCGGCCGACCGTCTCGCAGGCTGGCAGTCGCAGCTCATCGCCGAGGCCGTCGAGAACCACATGAGCGCGGTCCTCGCCGACGAGGCCGACGACGACGAGCACGAGTCCCGCTCGGTGCCGAGCCTCGAGACCGCCACCGAGACGGCGAAGCGCCTCGCGGTCCTCACCGACCGCCTCGAGCCGCTCCTCGTCTACGCCTGGCGCCGGCACCTGTCGGCCACCGTCGCGCGCATGCTCGCCGACGCCGACCCCGAGTCCTACGGCATGACGAAGATGCGCTCGGTGGGCTTCGCCGACCTCGTCAACTTCACGGCCCTCGTCCGGCGGATGTCCGAGCGCGACCTCGCCCGGCTCGTGTCCCGCTTCGAGGCGCTCTCGGCCGACGTCATCACCGCGCACGGTGGCCGGCTCATCAAGACCGTCGGTGACGAGGTGCTCTTCACGACGATGGGCGCCGCGCCCGCAGCGGCCATCGCGCTCGACCTCGTCGAGACGATGACCGACGACGACGTGCTGCCCGACGTGCGGTGCGGGATGGCGCGCGGACCGATCATCTCCCGCCTCGGCGACGTCTTCGGCACCACGGTCAACCGCGCCTCGCGCCTGACCGCCGTGGCCCAGGCCGGGAGCGTCCTCGTCGACGCGACGATGGCGCGCGAGCTCGCGAGCCTCTCCGGCTTCGAGCTGACCGGCCAGCGCCGCCGCATCCTGCGCGGGGTCGGCCCCGTGACCCCCTCGCTGCTGCGCCGGGCGACGTCCGCCGGCCGCCGCTCCGTCTCGGGCGAGCCGCTCCCCGACACCACCCACCGAGCCACGTCGCGTACCGACGCGTGACCCCCGAAGGAGACCTTCGTATGCCGTCAACGCCGACCGCAGCCGACGCCACCGCGAGCGCGGGGCCGGGTGAGCCCACCCTCGTGCGCGTCGAGCGCTTCGAGGACCCGGACCTCGCGCACGTCGCCGAGATCGTCCTCGACCGGCCCGAGGCGATGAACGCCGTGTCGACGGCGATGGCCCGCGCCATCGCTGCGGCCACGGCCCGGGTCGCGGCGGACGAGTCGGTGCGCTGCGTCGTGCTGACCTCGAGCCACGCGAAGGCGTTCTGCGTCGGCGCTGACCTCAAGGAGCGCAACGGCTTCTCGGACGCGGACCTCATGGAGCAGCGCCCGGTCGCCCGGGCGGCCTACACCGGAGTCCTCGACCTACCGGTGCCGGCCATCGCCGCCGTCGACGGCTTCGCGCTCGGGGGCGGCTTCGAGCTGGCCCTGTCGTGCGACCTCGTCGTCGCGGGAGAGGGCGCCGTCGTCGGCCTGCCGGAGGTGAGCGTCGGGGTCATCCCTGGTGGGGGCGGCACCCAGCTGCTCGTGCGCCGGGTCGGGTGGTCGCGGGCGGCCAGGGCCATCTTCACGGCCGCGCGTCTCCCGGCCCGCGAGGCCCTCGAGCTGGGCGCCGTCGACGAGGTCGTCGCTGCCGGGACGGCACGTGAGCGGGCCCTGGAGCTGGCCCGGACGATCGCGGCCAACTCGCCCGTCGGGCTGCGGAACGCCAAGCGCGCCATGCGTCTCGGCGCCGACGTGGGTCTCGATGCGGGCCTGGAGATCGAGGACGGCTGCTGGCGCGCGACGGCCTTCTCGGGCGACCGCCGCGAGGGTGTGGCCGCCTTCGCGGAGAAGCGGCGCCCGGTCTGGCCCGGTCGCTGAGGCCCCATCTGCCGTGTCGCAGGGGCGTCAGGGTGCAAAACGGGTGGTTGTCGATAGGCTCACGACGGTCGGTGCACCCCCGGGCCGGCAGATCCTGAGGACGGTGACATGACCCGAGTGCTCCTGGCGGAGGACGACCCAGCCATCTCCGAACCGTTGGCGCGTGCGCTGCGGCGAGAAGGCTACGACGTCGACGTGCGCGAGGACGGTGTCGCTGCGCTCGACGGTGCCAAGGAGAACCCCGACCTCGTGCTCCTCGACCTCGGCCTGCCGAAGATCGACGGGCTCGAGGTGTGTCGCCGCATCCGGGCCGAGGGCCGCGCCATCCCCGTCCTCATCCTCACGGCCCGCGCCGACGAGGTCGACACGGTCGTGGGGCTCGACGCCGGCGCCGACGACTACGTCACCAAGCCGTTCCGCCTCGCCGAGCTGCTCGCACGGGTGCGGGCCCTGCTGCGGCGCACCCCCACCGAGGCCGTCCCGTCCGGTGAGCTGGTCCGCATCGACTCCGACGGCCGTCGCGCCTGGTTCAAGGGCGAGGAGCTGCAGCTGACGGCCAAGGAGTTCGACCTGCTGCGGGTGCTCGTGCGCGAGCAGGGCAAGGTCGTCTCGCGCGAGCAACTGATGCGCGAGATCTGGGACACCGCGTGGTTCGGGTCGACGAAGACCCTCGACATGCACATCTCGGTGCTGCGCCGGAAGCTCGGCGACGACGCGACGTCCCCGCAGTACATCGCCACCGTCCGTGGCGTCGGCTTCCGCTTCGAGCGCCCCCAGGTCGACTGACCGTGCGCCGGGTGCTCGACCGGATGGCGCTCGTCGTGGCCGTCGTGTGCGCCGGGCTCGTCGTGCTGCTGTCGACGGCGGTCGTCGCCTGGGCCGTGACGCAGCAACCCGGCACCGTCACCGCCTGGATCGCCTCCGACCCGTCCGTGGGGATCGCCCGGTTCGGGGCCGTCATGCTCGGGATCGGCGCGCTGAGCGGTGGCGCGGCCTACGTCGCCACCCTGGGCACCCGGGCGCACGTCGAGCAGTCCTCCCAGGAGCTCGTCCACCTCGCCACCCGCTTCGCCGCGGGGGAGGCGCGCCTGACGCCGGTGCACTCGGACATCGACGAGATCGACCACGTGTCGGGCGTCATGACCCGTCGGGCCCACGACATGACGAAGTCGCTCGCGGCCGAGCGCGACTTCGCCGCGGACGCCTCGCACCAGCTGCGCACCCCGCTCACGGCCCTGCTCATGCGGCTCGAGGAGATCTCCGAGACCGACGACGCCGAGGTCGTCAAGGAGGAGGCGACGATCGCGATCGCCCAGGTCGAGCGGCTGACCCGCGTCGTCGACGACCTGCTCGGTCGCACCCGCGGCTCCGGTGGGCCGTCGCCGGCCGTGTCGCTGGACTCCGTCATCGCCGCCCTCCAGCGGGAGTGGCAGCCCGCCTTCGAGCAGGCCCGCCGCTCGGTGCGGGTCCGTGGCGAGCGCGGCCTCTTCGTCCGGTCGACGCCGGTCGCGCTCTCGCAGGTGCTCTCGACGCTCCTCGAGAACTCCCTCGTCCACGGACGGGGCACCGTCGACGTGCATGCACGTCGTTCGGGCCCGTCGGTCATCGTCGAGGTCAGCGACCAGGGCGACGGCGTGCCCGCCGCCATGGCCCCGCACATCTTCGAGCGCTCGGTCAGCAGCGGAGCCGGGGGCAGCACCGGACTCGGGCTGGCCCTCGCCCGCGACCTCGCGGAGTCCAACGGTGGTCGCCTCGACCTCGTCCAGGCCCAGCCGGCGCGCTTCGCCCTCTTCCTCTCCGAGGCCGAGACCGACTGAACGCCGACGGGACCCCCTGTCTGCCGGGGTAGGGTGCCCCGGTGAGGCGCCTGCATGAGTTCCTGTTCGTGCGCCACCGGCACAACTGGCTGCTGCTGCTCCGGTTCGCGGCCGTGGGCGTCTCGGGCGTGCTCGTCAACCTCCTCACCCTCGTCGTCGTCAAGAAGCTCGGGCCGAGCTTCGACCAGGCGATCGTCGGCGTCCCGGGCACGGAGTTCAACGTCCGCTGGTACCACGTCTACTCGACCATCGCCTTCCTCGTCGCGAACCTCTGGAACTTCCAGCTCAACCGCACGTGGACCTTCCGCACGACCAAGCACGCCCGCTGGTGGCACGAGTACTGGCCGTTCCTCGCCGTGGGCCTACTCGGTCAGGTCATCGGCCTCGTGCTGCTGACGCTCCTCATGCACCTCGACTCACCGATCCACCTCTCGCCGACGGTCTTCGACGACTCCACGGGCTTCCGCACCCGGCTCTACTGGGCGCAGCTCATCGTCATCGCCGTCGTCACGCCCGTCTCGTTCGTGCTCAACAAGCTGTGGACCTTCGCTGCCGTGCGTGCCCACCACCCCGACCTCGCCGACCCCAGCCACGTCGAGGCGGTGCTCTCCGACGAGGGGGACGAGGCCGCCGGCTCGAGCGACGCGGACCGGCGCGCCGGAGCGGTCCCGGGGCGCCACGACCCGCTCCGCTGACGGCGACTACGCTTGGGCGTCGTGACCCAGCCGAAGCGCGCCCCCGGAGGATTCCCCGTCGTCGGCGTCGTCGGCGGCGGACAGCTCGCCCGCATGATGCAGGGCCCCGCCGTCGAGCTGGGCGTCCAGCTGTCGGTGCTCGCCGAGAGCGACACCGCGGCAGCGGCCCTGGTCGTGCCGAGCTCACCGGTCGGTGAGCACACCGACCTCGAGACGGTCCGCGCCTTCGCGCAGCACTGCGACGTCGTCACCTTCGACCACGAGCACGTGCCGCCGGCCGTCCTCGAGGCGCTCGAGGCCGACGGGGTGGCCATCCACCCCACGCGCGCCGCCCTCAACTTCGCCCAGGACAAGCTCGCGATGCGCGAGCGCCTCACCGCCCTCGGGATCGCGTGCCCCCGGTGGGCGCGTGCCACCTCCGCCGAGGAGGTCACCGCGTTCGGTGACGACGTCGGCTGGCCGATCGTCGCCAAGACCCCGCGCGGCGGCTACGACGGCAAGGGCGTGGCGGTCGCCTCCTCGGCCGACGACCTCGCGGACTGGATCTCGCGGATCGGCGAGCCCGGCCCGCTCGAGCACGGCCTGCTCCTCGAGGAGAAGGTCGACTTCGTGCGGGAGCTCGCCGTCCTCATCGCCCGCAGCCCGTCCGGCCAGGCCGCGGCGTGGCCCGTCGTCGAGACGGTCCAGACCGACGGCGTCTGCACCGAGGTGCTCGCCCCCGCCCCGGCGATCGCCCCGGACCTCGCGTCGGTGGCCACCGAGGCCGCACTGCGCATCGCCGGTGAGCTCGGCGTCACGGGCGTGCTCGCCGTCGAGATGTTCGAGGTGCGCCCCGGCACGGGCGGCACGTCGGCCTACGTCGTCAACGAGCTGGCGATGCGTCCGCACAACAGCGGTCACTGGTCGATGGACGGCGCCGTCACCGGCCAGTTCGAGCAGCACCTGCGTGCCGTGCTCGACCTGCCACTCGGCGACCCGCGCCCCCGGGCGCCGTGGACCGTCATGGCCAACGTCCTCGGCGGCGACTACGAGCACCTCTACCCCGCGTACCGCCACATCATGGCCCGCGACCCCGGCGCCAAGGTGCACGTCTACGGCAAGGGCGTGCGGCCCGGCCGCAAGATCGGGCACGTCAACGTCAGTGGAGCCGACCTGGACGACGCCCGCGAGCGCGCCGGGCACGCGGCCGACTACCTCAGAGGAGTGATCACCGAATGACCGAGAGCACCGAGCCCGTCGTCGGCATCGTCATGGGCAGCGACAGCGACTGGCCCGTCATGCGCGAGGCAGCCCGTGCGCTCGAGGAGTTCGGGATCCCCTACGAGGCCGACGTCGTGTCGGCCCACCGGATGCCCGACGAGATGATCGCCTACGGCCAGGACGCCGCCCGGCGCGGCCTCCGCGTCGTCGTCGCCGGCGCCGGGGGAGCCGCGCACCTGCCCGGGATGCTCGCGTCGGTGACGCCGCTCCCGGTCGTCGGGGTGCCGGTGCCCCTGAAGTACCTCGACGGCATGGACTCGCTGCTCTCGATCGTCCAGATGCCGGCCGGCGTGCCGGTCGCGACCGTCTCGATCGGCGGCGCCCGCAACGCGGGCCTGCTGGCGGCGCGCATCGTCGGCACCGGCTCCGACGAGCTCGCCGCCGACGTCCGCGCGCGCATGATCGCCTTCCAGGCCGACCTGCGCGACGAGGCGCACGCCAAGGGAGCGTCGCTGCGCGAGCAGGTCGCCCGCGGCCTCACCGACTGAGCCGGCGCCGCTCCCACGGGCGACCAGGGACCGGGCAGACGGCATACGCCCTCGGTCAGCCCGGCGGCGCGAGGAAGCCGCGCACGGCCGCCGTGAACACGACGGGCTGGTGGGCGTGGACGAGGTGCCCCGCGTCGATGCGCACGAGGCAACCGTCGGCGACGGTCTCGGCCATCTCGGCGACGTGCTCGGCCGGCATGGGGCTGCTCGGGCCGCCCCAGACGACGAGGGTCGGGGCGGTGACAGCGGCGACGACCTGCGGCCACCCCGGGTCCGGCTCGTCGATCTGCGCGCGCACCTGGAGCACCGCCTCCCAGTCGACGGCGAGGTCGCCGTCGGGGCGCTCCGGCGGGCGGGGGTCGCGAGGGTGGGGGACCGGCACGTCCTCGAGGACGAGGCGCCGGACGAGGTCGGGGCGACCGCTCGCGAGGACGCAGGCGACGAGGCCTCCCAGCGAGTGGCCGACGACGTCGACCGGACGGCCCTGCTCGGCCGCCACGGAGTCGGCCACCATGACGACGTCCTCGGCCAGCTCGGCCAGCGCATAGCTGCCGGGCCAGGGGCTCTCGCCGTGCCCGCGCAGGTCGACGGCCACGACGAGGCGGTCGACGGCGAGACCGGCCGCCACGTCGGCCCAGTCCGCCGACGTGTCGCCCGTGGCGTGCACGAGCAGGACGGAGGGCAGCCGGCTCGGCACGCCCCAGCGCTGCTCGTGGAGGACGACCGCCGCCATCGTGGCGTCAGTCGGTGACGGCCGAGGCGCCGTCACCCGGCTGGATGCGCGGGTACTCGATCTTGGGGCAGGTGTCCATGACGACCGCGAGTCCGGCCGCCTCCGCGCGAGCGGCGGCCTCGTCGTCGATGACCCCGAGCTGCAGCCACAGCGCCTCGATGCCGAGCCGCTCCCGCTCGGCGATCGCCTCGTCGACGACCTGCCCGACGCGGCCGCTGTTGACGAAGCAGTCGACGACCTTGACGACGGTGCCGTCCGGGATGTCGGCCAGCGTCGCGTAACCCGTCGCGCCGTGCACCGTCGCCGCGCTCGGGTGCACCGGCACGAGGCGGATGCCGAGCTCGCGCTGGAGCCACAGGGACACGCGGTAGGCGGTGCGGTCGGGGTTGTCACCGAGACCGACGACGGCCCACGTGGCCTGGGTGTGGAGCAGGTCCCGGATGACGTCGGGGTCGTTGTGGTGCGGACTCATCCCGTCATCTTCACACGTCGGCGTGCCGGGATCGCGCCCCGACGGGGTCCAGCCGACCGTGGTTGGATGGCGGGATGCGATTCGGAATGTTCGTTCCCCAGGGCTGGCGTATGGACCTCGTCGGCATCGAGCCGGCCCAGCAGTGGGAAGCCATGGTCAACCTCGCCAAGCACGCCGACGACGGAGACGTCTTCGAGTCCATCTGGGTCTACGACCACTTCCACACCGTGCCGCAGCCCTCGAGCGAGGCCACGCACGAGGCATGGTCGCTCATGGCGGGCTTCGGCGCCGCCACGAGCCGGGTGCGGCTCGGGCAGATGTGCACGTGCATGGCCTACCGCAACCCCGCCTACCTCGCCAAGGTCGCCGCGACCGTCGACGTCATCTCCGGCGGCCGCACCGAGATGGGCATCGGCGCCGGCTGGTACGAGCACGAGTGGCGCGCCTACGGCTACGGCTTCCCCAAGGCGGGCGACCGCCTCGGCGCGCTCCGCGAAGGCGTGCAGGTCTTCCGCGACATGTGGACGAAGGGCTCGGCGACGCTCGACGGGACGCACTACCAGGTCGACGGCGCCCTCTGCGCGCCCCGTCCCCTGCAGGGCACGAGCCACCCTGGCAGCGCACTCAACGGCATCCCGATGTGGATCGCCGGCGGCGGCGAGAAGGTGACGCTGAAGATCGCGGCGGAGTACGCCGACTACACGAACTTCGACGGCAGCCCCGAGGGCTTCGACCACAAGAGCGCGATCCTCAAGGGCCACTGCGACGACCGCGGTCGCGACTTCGGCGAGATCGTTCGCTCGGCCAACTACAACGTCGTCATCGGCGAGACCGACGCCGACGTCGAGGACCGCCTCCAGTTCTACGGCGAGCTGCTCCGCAAGGGCGGCGTGGCCGACGACAAGGCCGCCGCTGCCGTCGAGGACCTCCGCAAGCAGCCCGCCGTGGGGACGCCCGACAAGATCGTCACGATGCTCAAGGACATGGAGGCCCGCGGGATGACGTATGCCATCACCTACTTCGCGGAGGCCGCCTACGACCGCTCGGGCATCGAGCTCTTCGAGCAGACCGTCGCTCCCGAGCTCACGGCCTGACGCTCCCGCACCGAACCCGCCGTTCGAGGTGATGCCGGCACCCACGTGGGTGCCGGCATCACCTCGATCCGGGACGGAAGGGTGGCCTACCAGGCGGTCCAGCCGCCGTCGACGGCGACGACCTGGCCGGTGACGTAGGCGGACGCGTCCGAGGCGAGCCACGTGACGACGCCGCGGAAGTCGTCCTCGGTGCCCATCCGGCCCAGCGGCGTGAGCCGCTCGTAGCGCTCGACGAACGACTCGTCCTGGCCGCGCGCGATGCCCCCGGGGGCGAAGGCGTTGACCCGCACTTCGGGCGCGAGCACCGTCGAGAGGTAGCGCGTCAGCTGGGCGATGCCTCCCTTGCTCGCCGCGTAGGCCGCGGGGTTGCCCATCCGGGTGCCCTCGTAGAGACCCATGTTGGGCCCGACGAGACCGTAGATGCTCGACACGTTGACGACGCTCCCGTGACCCGAGGCGCGAAGGAGGGGTGCGAGCTGCCGGGTCAGCGAGAAGGGTGCCGTGAGGTTGAGGGCCAGGGCCATCGCGAAGGCGTCGTCGGTCTGCTCCTCGAAGGGAACGGCATACCCGGGGACGCCGGAGGTGCCGGTGAACGCGGCGTTGTTGACGAGGACGTCGCAGGCGCCGAGGCCACGGACGACGTCGACGACGCGCGAGATCCCTTGCGGGTCAAGAAGGTCGGCGCCGACGGGGACATGGTCGCTGCCGGGGAGCGCAGCGGCGGCTGCCGCGCAGCTCTCCTCGTCGAGGTCGACGACGACGACGCGGGCACCCGCCCTCGCCAGTGCGTCGGCGAGCACGCGGCCGAGCGGTCCGGCGCCCCCGGTCACGACGGCCGTGCGTCCGGTGAGCGACGTCGTGGGCGTGGTCGTCATCGGGGGTCCTCCGTCTGGGCGATCGGGGCGGCGACGTCGAGCCACGGCAGCGTGATGAGCCCGGCGCCGATGAGGGCCTCGATGAGCCGGAACTCGTACTCGTCGTCGATGGAGAAGGCCTGGGCCTCGGGGATCTCGAGCCCTTCGTGGGTGCCCTCGTCGAACCACGAGCTCTCAAGGCGGCGCACGAAGTCGGCCCGCCAGAGGTAGAAGTTGCCGTTGATCCGCAGGAACCTGCCGACGTCCTGCCGTCGGGTGACGCCCGTGCCCGCCTCGAAGTAGCGGGAGAGCGCGCCGTCGCGGGACCCGTCGGGGCGCACGCCCACCCACACCGGGTTGAAGGTGGGTTCGGAGACGCTGATGACGCCGTCGAGGGCGGGCGTCGTGGCGAGGCGACGGACGGCCTCGGCCAGCTGGGACGGCACCCGGGCGGGACTCGTCGGGTCGAGGAGGAGCACCGCGTCGTAGGAGCCGCCCTCGTCGCTCTCGACCCACTCGAGGGCATGACGCACGACCGGAGCCATGGGGGTGTCGTCGGCCGCGAGCTCGGCCGGGCGCAGGAACGGGGCTTCTCCACCGTGGGCGCGCACGACCTCGGCGATCTCGGCCGAGTCGGTCGTCACGACGCAGCGGGTGACCTCCGGCGTCATCGCCGCAGCACGGATGCTGTGGGCGATGAGGGGCAGGCCCCACATCGGACGGATGTTCTTGCCGGGCAGGCCTTTCGAGCCGCCACGTGCCGGGATGACCGCGAGGACGCGGGGCGGGGTGTGGTCGGTCACGAGCCGTCCTCGGTGTCGGGGTCGGGGTGGGGGCCCTGCGACGCCAAGGCCCTGGCCTCGTCGCAGAGACGGACGGCGTCGATGCCGTCGCCCAGGGTGGCCGGCGCTCCCCGGGCGATCCGCTGAGCCGCGGGCGACCACGGCTTGAGGTCGAGGGCCGCCCGCGCCTGGGTGCCCATGACGATGTCGCGGTCCAGGTCGTGCTCGAAGACCTGCTCGCTCACCTCGCCGTCGGAGGTCGTGTGCCGAACCATCGCGCGCGTGACGTCCCACTCGAGGATGCCGTCCGAGGTGTGGATGACGACCCCGCGCGACGTCGGGCGGGTGACGTAGTCGAGCCGCGCGGTCACGGTGAAGCGGTCGCGGGTGGTCCAGAGCAGCGTGGCGGCCTGCTCGGCCTCGATGTCGAGCGGACCGCTCGTCTCGAGGAACGAGCCGACGAGGTCGGGGCGGCCGAAGAGCACGCCGGCGTAGTCGATCTCGTGGACCATGTCGCGCAGCACACCGCCCTCGTCGCCACGGGCGGAGTAGGACTCGCGGTAGTCGCGGTCGGGCCGCCAGTCCGGCAGCCACGACTGCGAGCGCACGTGGGCCGAGGCCGGTCCGTCGATGCGGCCGACGAGCCGGCGCAGGTGGCGGAAGGCCTCGTGCGCCCGGAGCGGCGCGGCGACCCAGATGTCCTGGGCTCGCGGGTGGGCGCGGAGCACGGCCGCGTCGCGGGCCGACCCGGCGACGGGCTTCTCGACGAGGACCGACGCCGCACCGGCGTCGAGTGCCAGGACGGTGTCACTGACGTGCCGGGCGGTGTCGGTCGCGACGACGACGAGCGCGCCCGGCAGGGCGCCCGGGCCCGTCGCGTCGTCGAGCAGGCGCGCGCCGGTGACGTCGTCGACGGCGCCCGACCCGAACCCGCGGTCGCGGACCGGCCAGAGCGCGACGTCGGCGCCCTCCTGCCGGAAGACCCGCGCGTGCCGCTGCCCGATGGAGCCGGAGCCGCGCACGACCACGGGCATCGACGACGGAGACGGGCTGGGCACACCTGCAGGCTAGAGGACGGCGCCGCGCACCGCTCAGGTCGCCGGGCACGACGCGGGTGGCTGAGCGGTGGGCCGGCCCCGCACCGGTACCTTCGAGCCTGTGACGAGCACGCCCGAAGGCACCGCGCCCACCGCCGCCCCCGCGAGCGGCTCGCTCGGAGCGCACTCGGTGGTCTACCTCGTCGGCACGGCGCTGCAGGGCCTCGGCGTGCTCCTCGTCCTGCCCTTCGCCACCCGGGTGCTCGGCGCCGTCGAGTTCGGTCGCGTCGCAACAGGTCTCGTCGTCGTGCAGATGGTCGGCACCATCGCCGCCGCCGGACTGCCGCAGGTCGTGCTCCGCGAGCACCACCGCGGTGCCGAGGGCCCACGGGTCGCGCGGGCCCTGGCCGGGACGATGGTGCTGCTGGCCCTCGGGCTCGGTGTCGTCGGCCTCGCGCTGGCACTGCTCCTCTCCGCCACCGGGCACGCGGACCTCCGACAGTGGGTGCCGCTCGTCGTCGCCGCGGTGGCACTGACGACGGTCGTGGCCGGCCAGACGCTGATGCGGGCGCGCCTCCAGCCCTGGGGCTTCCTCGCCCTCGCCGTGCTCGCCACCGTCGGGGCACAGCTCGCGGGACTCCTGGCGGCGCGGGGCGAGCCGACCGCGGGGACGTACCTCACGGCATACGCCGTCGTCGTCGTGCTGGCTGCCGTCCTCGCCCTCGTCCTCGGCCGTCCGCTGCCGCCCACGGTCGAGCGCGAGCGGGTCCGGGCGGGCATCCGCCTGGCCACGCCCCTCCTGCCGCAGGCGGCCGCGATGCTCGGCCTGCTCTCCGGGGACGTGCTGCTGGCCAGGGTGCTCGTCGGCGAGGCCGGGGCGGGCAGCTACCAGGTGGCGCTGCAGCTCGGGAACATGCCGTTCGTGCTCGCCGTCGCCCTCTTCAACGCGTGGGGGCCGCTCGTGCTCTCGCACCCCATCGACCGCCGCTGGGCGTGGACGGCCCGCACGGGCACCGCCCTGACGACCGTGGTCGCGGCGGGCGCGGCGGGGGTGGCGCTGCTCGGGCCGTGGCTCGTCGCCGTCATGGCCGACCCCGGCTTCGACCACGTCGCCATGGTCGGCGCGCTCGGGATCATCTGCACCGTGTCGGTGTCGTACATGCTCTACCAGGGCTCGTCGCTCGCCGTGCTCGACGCCGAGCGCACCGGCCGGCTCGCCTGGGCCGCGCTCATCGCGCTCGCGGTCGTCGTCCTCGTCGCGCTCTGGCTCGCGCCGCGGTCGGGCGCGACGGGTGGGGTCGTCGGCGTCGCGATCGCCAAGGCCGTGGGCTACGTCGTGCTCATGGCCCTGACGACGTGGTTCGCGCGGACCCACTCGCCGATGCGCTGGCCGCCGCGGGTGGCCGTCGTGGCGCTCGCCGGTGTCGCGCTCGCCCTCGTGGGTGCGGTGCTGCCGCTGGAGGGGCCGGCTGCGTGGGTGCGCGTCGCACTCGCCGCCCTCGTCGGGGCGGGCGCCGTGGCCGTCGCGCCGCGGATCCTGCGCGTGCTGCGCGGATAGGATGAGGCGCTCGCCCGGCTCGCCTCGATCCGGCACGCACCGACACGCAGGAGAGACGCTTTCGTGGTGACACCGCTCGTCCACATGGGGTTGGGCTACGACGACCTCCTCGTCCCGGCCCTCGTGCACGCGGGTTTCGAGACGAAGGACCTCATCCTCGTCGTCCGCACGGACGCCAACCTCGCGTGGGTGCGCCGGCACGCGCCGCGCGCCACGACCGTCCGGCTGCCGTATGCCGCCGCGCGCAAGGCCAACGTCGTCAGTGGCCTCGCGCCCCACGCCGCCCTCAAACGGGCCTGCGCCGGGGTGGGTCTCGACCCCCTCGACCTGCTCGTGTCCGAGCGGGCGCTGCGCCGCAACCGGGTCGACACCGCGATGAACTTCCTCAACCTCGCCGCCGAGGAGCTCGAGGCGGCCATCGAGGGTCGCGGCCCCGTCCTGGCCCTCGTCGAGTTCACCGTGACGTCCGAGCTGCTCACGGCCGGCCTCGTGACCCACCACGGTGGCCTCGCGACCTGGCCGCGCGGCATACGCCTCCCGTCCGACCGCTTCGGCCTCATCGGCGCGCCCAAGGGGATCACCCTGTGGGAGCGGCAGGTCGAGGACCCGTCGGCCCTCGCCGCCGGTCAGGCCTTCATCGACACGTGGCGGGCCGAGCACGGCCGGCCGATGGGCTTCGCCCGCAACCTCGAGGTCGAGACCGGCCAGGAGATCTGGCGGCTCGCGAGCGACCGCATCAAGGAGTTCGCCGTCGACCGGGGTGCGAACCTCCAGCTTCCCCGGCCCTCGGACTACGCCCGGCTCCCGTGGCTCAACCCCGTCAAGGCGCGGCTCAACCTGCGCGAGTACCAGGACCGTCGCTGGGACCCGGTGCCCGAGAAGTTCGTCTTCCTGCCGCTGCAGGTGCAGCCCGAGTCGAGCGCCGACGTCATGGGCCAGGAGTGGCGCGACCAGGCCTACACCGCCCGCGTGCTCGCCGAGGCGCTCGCACCGCTCGACATCGGGGTCGCCGTCAAGGAGCACGCGCACTTCATGTGGCGCCGCGACCCCGACTACTGGCCGCAGTTCGACGCGCACCCCAACATCGCCACGATCGACCCCTTCGCCGACTCGCGCGAGCTGATGAAGCAGGCGGTCTTCACCGTCACCGCCACCGGCACGGTCGGCCTCGAGGCGGGGCTCCTCGGCCTGCCCGTCGTCACGGGCGCCGAGATGCCGTGGAGCGGCCTGGGCAACGTCGCGCAGCTCGAGTCGCCCGACGACCTGACCCGGTTCGTCGCCGACCGCGGCTGGGAGTCGCTGCGGGCCGACCAGGCCTCGATCGACGAGTGGTTCGTCCACGACTACGTGCGCAACTCGTGGGAGGGCCTCGTGCTCGACCCGCCGCGAGTGCCCGCCGTGCTCGAGCCCGACAACATCCGCAAGGTCGGCGGCGCGCTCGGCGAGGCCGCGGCCKCGCTCGGCCACCGGGGCGGACCCGCATGACGGGCGACGGCACCGGCTGGGTCGTCCTCGGCGCCGGCGGCCACGCGTGCTCGGTCGTCGACGTCCTCGAGCGCGCCGGTCACGCCGTCGTCGCCGTCTCGGGCGCCGTCCCGGCAGGCGCGTCCTGGCACGTCGACGTGCTCGTCGACGACCGTCAGGCCTTCGAGCTCCTCGCGGCGCAGGGACTCCACGCGGTCGTCGCCATCGGTGCCAACCCGGCTCGTGCGCGGCTCGTGCGCGAGCTCGTGGCACGCGGGATCTCGGTCCCGCCCGTCGTCGCCGCGACCGCGACGGTCTCTCCCCGCAGCGTCCTCGGGGCCGGTTGCGTCGTGCTCGAGCACGCGCACGTCGGACCCTCGAGCACCCTCGGTGAGGCAGTGGTCGTCAACACCGCGGCGGTCGTCGAGCACGACTGCACCGTCGGCGTCGGCACCCACGTCGCGCCCGGGGCGGTGCTCCTCGGTGCCGCGTCCGTGGGCGAGCTGACCCTCGTCGGCAGCGGCGCACGCGTCCTTCCCGGCGTCACGGTCGGGTCGGGCGTCACCGTCGGGGCCGGCGCCGTCGTCACCACACCCGTCGCCGACGGCGAGACCGTCGTCGGCGTCCCCGCAGCCACGCGCCCCACCGGAGGCACCGCATGAGCGACCACCTGAACGCCGTCCACCCGGTCGCGATCGGCGATGTCGAGGTCCCCACCCCCGGCGACGTCTACGTCATCGCCGAGGCCGGGGTGAACCACAACGGCGACATCGAGCTGGCCCACCGCCTCGTCGACATCGCGGTCGCGTCCGGCGCGGATGCGGTGAAGTTCCAGACGTTCTCACCCGACAAGCTCGTCTCGTCGGCGGCCGCGACGACGCCCTACCAGCGTGACCGCGGGGGTAGCGCCGACCAGCGCAGCCTGCTCGAGGCCCTGACCCTGCCCAAGGAGGCGTGGGTCGAGCTGCGCGACCACGCGACCGAGGCGGGGACGACCTTCCTCTCGACGCCCTTCGACCTCGACAGCGCCGAGATGCTCGTCGAGCTCGGGCTGCCCGCGCTCAAGGTCAGCTCTGGAGAGCTGACGAACCTGCCCTACCTGCGCGAGATGTCCCGACTCGGGGTCGTCCTGCTCGTCTCGACGGGCATGGGCACCCAGGACGAGGTCGAGGCGGCCGTCGAGGCCTGCGCCGACGCGCCGGGCCTCGTGCTCTTCCACTGCGTCTCGGCCTACCCGGCGCCCGTCGAGGAGTGCAACCTGCGGGTCATCCCGCGCCTGACCGAGCTGCACGGCATACCCGTGGGGTGGTCGGACCACACGCCCGGTCTGACGACGGCGCTCGGCGCCGTGGCGCTCGGTGCGCCGATCCTCGAGAAGCACTTCACGAGCGACCGCACCCTCCCCGGCCCCGACCACCTCGCCAGCCTCGAGCCGGACGCGCTCACCGACTACGTCGCGACGACGAAGCAGCTCGCGCTGGCGCTCGGCGACGGCGTCAAGGTGCGCATGCCGTCGGAGGAGGAGAACGCCGTCCTCGTGCGGCGGTCGTGGCACGCGGCGCACGCGATGCCGGCCGGCACGGAGCTCGCGGGCACCGACCTGCAGCTGCTGCGCCCCGAGGGCGGCGTCAGCCCCGCCGTCGACATCCGCGGACGCGTCCTGGCCCGCGCGGTCGAGGCCGGAGCCCCGGTCACCGACGCCGACCTCGTCGGCTGACCCGTGGCCCCCACGCACACGGTCGCCGTCTTTGTCGGGACCCGCGCCGACCTCGGACCGCTGTCGCCGGTGCTCGAGGCCCTGCAGTCGGCGAACGACGTGACCCTGCGCGTCCTGACCGGGGTGATGTATGCCGCCGACGACCTCGTCGCGGCCCTGCCCTCGAGCGTCACGGCGGACGAGTGGCGCGGGGCCGTCGTGCCGCTCGCCGAGCCGATGACGGCCGTGACGGTCGACGCCCAGCTCGAGCAGGGTGCGCTGCTGGCGCGCGCCTGCGGACGGGCGCTCCGGGACGAGCACGTCGACGTCCTCGTCGTGCTCGGTGACCGCTGGGAGCTGCTCTACGTCGTGCCGCCCGCCGTCCTGCTCGGGGTGCCGGTCGTGCACCTGCAGGGGGGAGAGGTGACCGAGGGGGCGCTCGACGAACGGGTCCGCCACGCCGTCACCAAGCTCGCCGACCAGCACTGCGTCGCATCCGAGGACGCCGCGGCGCGGGTGCGCCAGCTCGGCGAGCCGGCCGACCGCGTCCACGTGACCGGCGCGCCCGGCCTCGACCGGCTCGCGACCGCGTCGCCGATCCCGGACGCCGACCTCGGCGAGCTGCTCGGCACGACCGTCGAGCGACCGCTCGGCCTCTTCACCTACCACCCGCCGACCGCCCAGCCCGGGGCCCCGGTCGGGCAGTGGGCGCGCGAGGCCGCCGAGGCCGCGCTCGCCGCGTGCGGCACCGTCGTCGCCACCCACCCGGGCATGGACGAGGGGCGCGACGAGATCCTCTCGGCGCTGACCGGCCTCGCGGCACGCGAGCCCCGCCTCCGGCTCGTCGCCGCCCTCGGCCGTGACTACCCGCGCGTCCTCGCGGCCGCCGACGTCGTCGTCGGCAACTCGAGCTCGGGCGTCATCGAGGCCGCGACCCTGCACGTGCCGGCCGTCGACATCGGCGAGCGTCAGCGCGGTCGGCTGCGGGGCGACAACGTGGTCCACGCGGCCGAGGGCCGGGAGGCCGTCGAGGCCGCGCTGCGCACCGCCCTCAGCCTCCGCTGGCGGGAGCACTCGGCGCACGTCGCCAACCCCTACGGCACGGGTACGGCCAGCGCCGCCATCCTCGATATCGTTCGGACAGCGGCGCTCGCCCCACGGGCCAAGCACTTCGTGGACCTGCACCCGGCACGGGTGGTGGGCCGGCAACGGGGCCGCCGCACGAACGAGGAGGAAGAGGAGTGACAGCGCGAGACCTGCGCGCGGCGTGCGCGCCGACCACCGCGACGATCCGCGACGCCCTCGAGGTCGTGGACCGCAGCGGCAACCTCGTGTGCCTGCTCGTCGACGACGAGAACCGCCTCGCCGGGCTGCTCACCGACGGCGACCTGCGCAGAGCCTTCCTCAAGGGCACGAGCCTCGACGACGCCGCCCTCGACCACGCCACCCGGACGCCGCACTTCGTCGCCGCCGGGTCACCGCGGGCGCTCGTCCTCGACCTCATGCAGGCCCTGCGCATCTCTGCCGTGCCCGAGCTCGCCGACGACCGCACCCTCGTCGGCCTGCACACCCTGTCGGACGTCGTCGGTTCAGCGCCGCTGCCCAACGTCGCCGTCGTCATGGCCGGTGGTCGCGGCACGCGCCTCGGCGACCTGACCAAGGACACCCCGAAGCCGCTCATGACCGTCGCGGGCCGCTCGATCCTCGAGTGGATCGTCCTCGGTCTCGTCGGTGACGGCATCCGCGAGATCTACGTCAGCGTCAACTACCTCGCCGAGCAGATCGAGGAGCACCTCGGGGACGGTTCCCGCCTCGGGTGCACGGTCCGCTACCTCCGGGAGGACCCGGAGCGACCGCTCGGCACGGCCGGCTCCCTGACGCTCCTGCGCGACGAGCGGCCCGACCTCGAGCACGCCGTGCTCGTCATGAACGGCGACCTCATGGTCGAGTTCGACGCGAGCGACCTGCTCGACGCCCACCGGCGGACGGGCGCCGCCGTCACCGTCGCGACCCGCACCTACCAGCACGAGGTGCCGTTCGGCGTCGTCGAGAGCACCGACGGGCGCGTCACCGGCGTCTCGGAGAAGCCGACGCTGAGCTTCGACATCAACGCCGCCGTGTATGCCGTCGAGCCGCGGGCGCTCGCCTGGCTGCCCAGCGGGCGCGCCAGCACGATGCCGGGCCTCGTCGAGACGTGTCTCGCGCGCGACGAGCCGGTGACGGCGTGGCCGATCCAGAGCGACTGGATCGATGTCGGCACCCCGAAGGACCTGGCCCGCGCGAAGGGCGAGTCGTGAGCGCCCGCGCGAGCGACGACGTGACCGCCACGGTCACTGCTGACGTGGCAGACGGCATACGAGCACCCATGGACGACGAAAAGGCAGCTGTGACAACACTTTCCGCTCAGAGCACGACCGGTGAGATCCCCGACATCGAGCTGACCGCGCGACCTGTCGAGGGCTCGGTCGCCGGCAAGACCGTCCTCGTCACGGGCTCCGACGGCTTCATCGGGTCGCACGTCGTCGAGCGGCTGCTCGCCGACGGGGCGCACGTGCGCGCCTTCTGCCTCTACAACTCCAACGGCTCGACGGGGTGGCTCGACGAGTCCGACACCTTCCGGGCCGCGGTCCGCGACGGCCAGGCCGAGGTCGTCCTCGGCGACATCCGCGACCCCGAGCACGTCATGGCGACGACCGAGGGCGTCGACGTCGTGCTCCACCTCGCGGCGCTCATCGCGATCCCCTTCTCCTACGTGGCTCCCCGCTCCTACGTCGAGACCAATGTCATCGGCACGCTCAACGTGCTCGAGGCCGTCCGTCGCCACGGCACGCCGCGGATGGTCAACACGTCGACCTCCGAGGTCTACGGCACGCCCGAGTCGGTGCCGATCACCGAGGCGCACCCGCTGCGCGGCCAGTCGCCCTACTCGGCGACGAAGATCTCGGCCGACAAGATGTGCGAGTCGTACGCGCTGTCCTTCGAGACGCCGGTGACGACGCTGCGCCCGTTCAACACGTTCGGGCCCCGCCAGTCGACGCGCGCCGTCATCCCGACCGTCCTGTCGCAGCTGCTCGCCGGTGCGAGCCAGGTCAAGCTCGGCGACGTCACGCCGAAGCGCGACTTCACCTTCGTCGCCGACACGGCCGACGGCTTCGTCCGCGCGGCTCTGGCCGACGTCGCGCCCGGCACGACGATCCAGCTCGGCACCGGGCGCACCGTCTCCGTCGGCGACGTCGTCGAGCTGTGCCGCAAGGTCACCGGCAGCGACGCCGAGATCGTCACCGAGAGCGATCGCATCCGCCCCGGGGGGTCCGAGGTGCAGATCCTGCTGTCCGACCCGTCGCTCGCCAACGAGGTGCTCGGCTGGGCGCCCACCGTGTCGCTCGAGGAGGGCCTCGCCGCCACCGCCGAGTGGCTGCGGCCGCGCGTCGACCCCGAGACGGCCGGCCGGTACCACCGGTGACCACGACCGGCGAGGCGCACGCGCCCGGAGCGCGCGGGCCCGAGGGCACGATCCCGCTCGCGGTCCCCAACATCGGCGAGCTCGAGCGCCGCTACGTCCTCGAGGCCGTCGAGTCGGGCTTCGTCTCGTCCGTCGGACCCTTCGTCTCGGAGTTCGAGCGGCGCTTCGCCGAGCGGGTCGGGTCGAAGCACGCCATCGCGTGCGCGACCGGCACGGCCGCGATCCACATCGGCCTGCTCCTGCTCGGGGTCGGTCGCGACGACGACGTCGTCTGCTCCGACTTCACGTTCGTCGGCTCGGTCAACCCGATCGCCTACTGCGGCGCGCGGCCCGTCCTCGTCGACGCCGAGTGGACGACGTGGAACATCGACCCTGCCCTGCTCGCGGCCGAGCTCGACCGCCGCGCTGCCGCGGGGGAGGCGCAGCCCAAGGTCGTCGAGATCGTCCACGTGCTGGGGCAGCCCGCCGGCATGGGACCGCTCATGGACGCCTGCGACCGGCACGGCATACCCGTGCTCGAAGACGCCGCGGAGTCGCTCGGAGCGACGTGGACGTCCGGTCCCTACGCCGGGCGGCACACCGGCACCGTCGGCCGCATCGGCTGCTTCTCGTTCAACGGCAACAAGATCGCGACGACCGGCGGTGGCGGCATGATCGTCACCGACGACGACGACCTCGCCGCGCGCGCCCGTCACCTCACGACCCAGGCGAAGGTGCCCGACGTCGGCTACCTCCACGACGAGGTCGGCTACAACTACCGGCTCACCAACATCGCTGCCGGGCTCGGGCTCGCCCAGCTCGAGCGGCTCGACGAGTTCGTCTCCGCCAAGCACCGCATCGCGGCCCGCTACGACGCGGCCTTCGCCGACCTCCCGCTCGTCCTGCCGCCGCGGGTCGAGGGCCTCGACGCGACGTACTGGCTCTACTCGGTCCTCGTGCCCGAGGCCGACGGGCGCGGTCGTGACGAGTTCCTCGACCACCTCAACAGGCTCGGGGTCGGGGCGCGCGCGCTGTGGCGGCCGCTGCACGACCAGCCGCCGTTCCTGTCGGCGCCCCTCGTGGGTGGCGCTGTCGGTGACGGCCTCTTCGCCCGAGGCCTCTCGCTGCCCTGCGCGACCGAGCTGACCGACGCCGACCAGGACCGCGTCATCGCGGCGGTGCGCTCCTTCTTCGTCTAGGCCTGCTTCACCCGGGCCGGACGGCCGACGCACCGCGCCACGGGGTGGGGCAGGATGTCGTCGTGGAGATCGCCATCGGGCTGCTCGCGATCGCAGCCACCGTCCTCGGGGGGTCCTGGCTCGCCGACCGCTTCGACCTGCCGCCGCCGCTCGTCCTCATCGTCATCGGCATCCTCGGGTCCTACCTGCCGTTCGTGCCCGAGGTGGCCCTGAGCCCCGAGGTCGTGCTGCTCGGCATCCTCCCGCCCCTGCTGTACGCCGCCGCGATCCAGACGTCGCTCGTGGACTTCCGCAACAACCGGGGCGTCATCCTCAGCCTGTCCGTCGGGCTCGTGCTCTTCACGGCCCTCGGGGTGGCGCTCTTCCTGCAGTGGGTGCTCGGCCTCGAGTTCGGGGTCGCCTTCGCCATCGGCGCCGTCGTCGCTCCGCCCGACGCGGTCGCGGCCACGGCCGTGGGCCGCCGCATCGGGCTCCCACGCCGGCTCGTGTCCATCCTCGAGGGGGAGTCGCTCGTCAACGACGCCACGGCCCTCGTCTCCCTCCGGACGGCGCTGGCCGCGGCGGGTCTTGCGTCGGGGGTCTCGTCCGGCGGGGTGTCCTTCGGTGGCGTCGTGCTCGACTTCGCCTGGGCGTCGGTCGGGGGCATCGCGATCGGCGTCGTCGTCTCGCTCGTCGTGTCGGTGCTGCGCCGGCACTTCTCGACCGAGCCGGCCTTCGACACGGTGCTGTCGTTCATGGTGCCGTTCGCGGCCTACGTCCCGGCGGAGGAGCTGCACGCCTCGGGCGTCATCGCCGTCGTGACGGCCGGTCTCGTCCTCGGCCACAAGTCGCCGCGCACCCAGACCGGCGCCTCGCGCCTCAGCGAGCGCATCAACTGGACCTCGATCCAGTTCCTCCTCGAGAACGCCGTCTTCCTCCTCATCGGGCTGCAGGTCTTCTACGTCATCGCCGACGTCCGAACCTCGAGCCTGTCCGCCGGGCAGATCACGCTGGCCGCGGTCGGCACGCTCGTCGCCGTGCTCGTCCTGCGGCCGCTCTGGATCGTGCCGTTCCGCTTCCTCAGCACGCGGGTGTTCCGCATCGAGGCCCACGCTCCGTGGACGCACACCGTCGTCCTGTCGTGGGCCGGCATGCGAGGCGTGGTGACGCTCGCGGCCGCCCTGCTGCTGCCCCCGGAGACCCCGCACCAGAAGGTCCTCGTCCTCATCGCGGTCGTCGTCACGATCGGCACGTTGCTCATCCAGGGCACGACGCTGCCGGCCTTGGCCCGATGGCTCGACGTGCGCGGGCCCGACCCGCGCGAGGACGCGCTCCAGGCGGCCACCGTGCTGCAGGCCGCGACCCGGTCCGGCCTCGATGAGCTCGACCGGATGGAGGGCGTCGACGACGCGACGCGGGAGACGCTGCGGTCGCGGTCCGAGGACCGGCTCAACCAGATGTGGGAGCGGCTCGGGCCCCGCAGCGGCAACGACGACGAGACGCCGAGCGTCCGCTACCGACGCGCCCGGATGCAGATGCTGCAGGCGGAGCGCGACGAGGTGCTCCGGCTGCGCGACGAGGGGCGGGCCGACCACGTCGTGCTGCGCGTCGTCCTCAGCACGCTGGACCTCGAGGAGACCATGCTCGACCGCATCGACGACCAGGAGAGCCGCCTGGCAGAGAGTGAGATGTTGCCCGTGGACACGATCGAGGCTCCCTGCGAGCACCTCCAGGACACTGACTCGTGCGTCGAACCGCGCACGCCCGAGGGCTGCGAGGAGTGCCTGCGCGACGGCACGACGTGGGTGCACCTGCGCCTGTGCCTCCAGTGCGGGCACGTCGGCTGCTGCGACTCCTCCGAGATGAAGCACGCCACCGCGCACTTCCACGAGACGCAGCACCCCGTGATGCGCTCCATCGAGCCGGGTGAGGCCTGGCGCTGGTGCTTCGTCGACGAGGTCGTCGGCTGAGGCCGAGGATCGTTCAGCCGGTGTGCTCGGCCAACAGGGTCAGGAACGCGGCGCCGTACTTCTCGGCCTTGACCGGCCCGATGCCGTTGACCGTGAGCAGGTCGGCCGTGCTGCCCGGTCGGGCCTTCACCAGCTCCCAGAGCGTGCGGTCGGGCAGCACGACGTAGGCAGGCACGCCCTCGGCGTCGGCGATCGACCGCCGCTCGGTGCGCAGCAGCTCGAAGAGCGCCCGGTCGGCAGGGCTGGCCCCGGCTCCGGCTCCGGCCCCGGACCCTGACCCGGACCCGGTCGAGCGCGAGCCCGACGACGAACGGCTGCGTGCCGGCGCGGCCGAGAGCCGGCGCAGCTCGACCCTCTCCACGCCGTCGAGAATCGGACGGGCCGCCTCCGTGATGGTGAGGGCGCCCATCCGGCCCGGATCGGGGACGAGGACCGAGCGCGCGACGAGCTGGCGGATGACCGAGCGCCACTCCCGGTCGGCGAGGTCGCTGCCCACCCCGAAGGTCGGCAGCTGGTCGTGCTCCCAGCTCGCGACCTTGTCCGTGCGCTTGCCGAGCAGCACGTCGATGACGTGCCCCGCGCCGAAGCGCTGGCCCGTGCGGATCACGGCCGAGAGCACCTTCTGCGCGGGCACGGACGCGTCCCACAGCTGCGGCGGCTCCAGACAGGTGTCGCAGTTGCCGCAGTCGCCGGACTCCTCGTCGAAGTAGGCCAGCAGCAGACGCCGGCGGCACGAGGAGGCCTCGGCGTACCCGAGCATCGAGTCGAGCTTCATCGAGTCGACGCGCCGGTGCTCGGGACTGCCGTCGGACCGCATGATGAACGAGCGCTGCTGCACGACGTCGGCGAGGCCGTAGGCCATCCACGCCACCGCCGGCTCGCCGTCGCGGCCCGCCCGACCGGTCTCCTGGTAGTAGCCCTCGAGGCTCTTCGGGAGATCGACGTGCGCGACGAAGCGCACGTCGGGCTTGTCGATGCCCATGCCGAAGGCGATGGTCGCCACGACGATGACGCCCTCGTCACGACGGAACCGTTGCTGGGCGGCGGCCCTAGCCTCGTTGGGCAGGCCGGCGTGATAGGCGATGGCGTCGTAGCCCTGCTGGCGCAGGAGCGCCGAGATCTCGTCGGTGCGCTTGCGTGACTGGCAGTAGACGATGCCGGCGGAGCCGCGGAAGCCTGCGCCGTCGTTGCCGCTCTCGAGGAAACGCAGCAGCTGGGCGCGCGCGTCGCTCTTCTCCTCGACGATGTAGCGGATGTTGGGCCGGTCGAAGCTCGAGACGAACTCGGCCGCGCCGTCGAGGCGCAGCCGCTGGTGGATCTCGTTGCGGGTCAGCGCGTCGGCGGTGGCGGTCAGGGCGATGCGCGGCACCCCGGGGAACCGGCCGGTGACCTCGGCGATGCGGAGGTACTCCGGCCGGAAGTCGTGGCCCCACTGCGACACGCAGTGGGCCTCGTCGATGGCGAAGAGGGCGATGCCGGCGCCGGTGGCCGCGTCGTCGAGCAGACGCAGGAACGAGGGCATGAGCAGGCGCTCGGGCGCGACGTAGAGCAGGTCGAGGCGGCCCTCACGCACGTCGCGGCGGACGGCATCCGACTCCTCGGCGGACGAGGTGGAGTTCCAGAAGGCCGCTCGCACGCCGAGCAGGCGCAGCGCCTCGACCTGGTCGTGCATGAGCGCGATGAGCGGCGAGACGACGATGCCGACGCCGGGCCGCACGAGCGCGGGCAGCTGGTAGCACAGGGACTTGCCGCCGCCGGTGGGCATGAGCACGACCGTGTCGTGACCCGCCACGACGCGGTCGACGATCTCCTGCTGGGCCCCGCGGAACGAGGTGAAGCCGAAGACGTCGTGCAGGACGCGACCTGCGGCCCCCTCGTCGTGCGGGCCCTCGTCCGCGGCGACGGGTGCCTCGACCGTCACCTCGGCGTCGCCGACCTCGAGCTCGGACCCGACCAGCTGCTTCTCCATGACCCGGCGAGCGTACCTGCCACCGCCGACCGGCCTCAGGCGAGCCGCTGCGTGACCGTGTGGGTGTCGCCGTCGTGGACGACCGTCGTCATGGCGCCCTGCACGAGCGCGAGGAACGGCGCGACGTGGCCGCACTCGACGTCGGCGACGATCGGCACGCCGAGCATCCCCAGGGCGTCGACGACGGCTGCGTGCTGCGTGAAGCCGTGCGGCTCTGGCGCGCTGGTCCGGGACACGAGGATGCCGTTCGCGGCGTCGAACCAACCACGCAGGCGCATCGCGTGCAGGGCACGGCAGATGTCGTAGGAGTTCCACTCGGCGATGTCGAGGAGCACGACGGTGCCGTCGGGCGCGTGGTCGCGCGCGAAGGCACCGATGTCCGCGAAGCGGCCGCCCGCGAGGAAGCTCACCGTCTCGACGCACCCCGCGACGAGCCTCCCGGAGAACGTGACGGGTGCGTCCTCGTGGCCCGGATCGATGCGGGTCCACGTCCCTCGGCCCTCGAGGGTCATCTCGGACACCGTCGGGTTGCCGGCGTAGTCGTCCCAGCCGCCGGCACGGTGCCGCCCGGGGGAGTGCTGCCGCAGCTCGTCCCCGGCCGCGGCGCCCGCCACGTCGACCCAGTGGAGTATGCCGTCCGGCACGGCATACGGGGTGTCCATGAGGTTCTGCCCGTGGATCGTCGCGATGCCGGTCGTGAGGGTGAGGGGGGTCAGCCACGTCGAGGTGTCGGAGAAGCCGACGCACCACGTCGGCTCGGCAGCGGCGACCGCATCGAGATCGAGCAGGTCGAGCAGGTCGATGCCCGTCTCGCCGCCCCACGGCGGGACGACCGCCCGGATGCTCGCGTCGAGGAGCATCTCCATGAGCTCGGCCGCGCGGGCCTCGCGAGGCCCGCTCACGTGGCTCGGCGCGTGGTTGAGCTCACCCACGACGACGTCGAAGCCACGGTCGCGGAGGCACTGGACGGCATACGCGAACCGTCGCCAGAGCTCGTCGGAGACGCCGGAGCTCGGCGAGGTCACGCCGATCCGGTCGCCGGGGCGCAGTGGGGCGGGGTAGCGGATCGGCATGGCTGCCATCGTGCCAGCCATGCCGATCCGCTTCAGCCCGGTTTCGGGCGGGTCGGTCGGTGGCGTCAGGCCTTGGCGGCCGTGAAGCCCTGCTCGAGGTCGGCGACGATGTCGTCGATGTGCTCGATGCCGACCGAGAGGCGCACGAGGCCCGGCGTCACGCCGGCAGCGAGGCGGTCCTCGTCGGGGCCCTGGGAGTGCGTCGTCGAGGCCGGGTGGATGACGAGCGAGCGGACGTCGCCGATGTTCGCGACGTGGCTGTGCAGGGTCAGCGCCTCGACGAACTTCTTGCCCGCCTCGAGGCCACCGGCGATCTCGAACGAGAGCACGGCGCCGGCGCCACGCGGCGTGTACTTCTCCGCGAGAGCGTGGAACGGGCTGTCCGGCAAGGACGCCCACACGACCTTCTCGACCTGGTCGTGACCCTGGAGAAAGGCAGCGACCTGGTGGGCGTTCTCGAGGTGGCGCTCGATGCGCAGCGACAGCGTCTCGATGCCCTGGGCGATGAGGAACGCGTTGAAGGGCGACGCGGCCGGGCCGAGGTCGCGCAGCAGCTGGACGCGGGCCTTGAGGATGAAGGCGAGGTTGGCGCCGAGCGGGCTGCCGACGCCGAGGTCGCGGGCGAAGACGAGCCCGTGGTAGCTCTCCTCGGGCGTGTTGTAGTTGGGGAACTTCTCCGGGTCGGCGCCGAAGTCGAAGTTGCCGGCGTCGACGATGACGCCGGCGATCGAGGTGCCGTGACCGCCGAGGTACTTCGTCGCCGAGTGAACGACGATGTCGGCGCCCCACTCGATCGGGCGGATGAGGTAGGGCGTCGCGAGGGTGTTGTCGACGACGAGCGGCACGCCGTGCTCGTGCGCGAGGGCCGCGACGGCCTCGATGTCGAGGATCTCGCTCTTGGGGTTGGCGATGGTCTCGCCGAAGAGGAGCTTGGTGTTGGGGCGGATCGCCGCGCGCCACGAGTCGATCGACGTCGGGTCCTCGACGAAGCCGACCTCGATGCCGAACTTCGGCAGCGTGTGCTTGAAGAGGTTGAACGTCCCGCCGTAGAGGCTGGGGGAGACGACGACGTGGTCGCCCGCCTCGGCGATGTTGAGCACGGCGAGCGTCTCGGCGGCCTGGCCCGAGGCCACGAGGAGGGCGCCGACGCCCCCCTCGAGTGCCGCGATCCGCTGCTCGACGACGTCGGTCGTCGGGTTCATCAGACGGGTGTAGATGTTGCCGAACTCCTTGAGCCCGAAGAGGTTCGCGGCGTGGTCGGTGTCGTTGAAGACGTAGCTCGTCGTCTGGTAGATCGGCAGCGCGCGGGCCCCCGTGGCACTGTCGGGGGCCTGGCCGGCGTGGATCTGCTTGGTCTCGAAGGACCAGTTGGGCTCGGTCATCGGTCGTCCTGCTCTTCCTGGGTCGTGTCGCTGACCGGGTCCCGTGTCACCGGGCCCCGTGCACCGACGGGTCGGTGCGGGAGAGAGGCTCTCCGCGCTTGCCCGAGCGCCGGGTGGCGTCGACGGGCCAGGTCTTCACCCGGGGCACCCCACCGCGGTTGGAGGGTTGCCGGCCAGCGAGCCGGGGCTTGTCGCTGGCGCTCATGACCTACCGGCGAGTGTACGTATGCGTGTCCGCCACGTGGGAGGGCGTGTCCTCATCGTGGACGGGCCCTTTCCGACGAGGGCCTCAGACCGGCGTAGGGCCGGGTCGAATCAGACGGGATGGCTTGCAGGGCAGAGCGGTTCGTTGTCCACAGGGGATCGTCCACCTCTTGAAAGTCGTTCGAACACCTGTTCTGCTTGATGCATCGAAGGATCACCGAGAGGAGGCTCACCGTGCCGTACACGCCGTCACCGGTGGAGTCCTCCGGTGTGCCGGGGGGTGGGTGCTGGACGACTCTGCGAGTGGCGTGGACGGGCGACCGTGGCCGGCTGTCCCGGTCGCTGGGACCGGTGCTGGAGCGCTGGCGCGCCGATGCCGCACTCGCCTCTGTTCCGGGTGCTGCGGTGGCCTGCGGAAAGGGGCGCACCGGTGATGCTGCCCGGGTGACGGCCGGTGAGCGCGCGGCTGCAGCGGTGGCGTTGGAGGGGTTGGCGCGGGCCGGGGAGCGGGTGCTGGCCGAGATCGAGGCGCTCGAGGTCGCCAAGGCGCGCCTCGAGGCCGACCTGCTCGCCGCGTACGGCGCGCTGGCCGGCATCGAGGCCCAACAGGTCGACGCCCTCCCGGYCGGGGCCGTCGCCCGGGTGTCCGCGCGGGTCTCGCCCGAGCGGGTCGTCACCGAGGAGATCGCCCTCGCGACCGGGGTCGGCGCCGGGGAGGTCGCCCGCCGGCTGGCGCTGGCCACCGAACCCCGCCGGCACCGGGTCGTCCTCGGTGCGCTGCGCGCCGGTCGGCTGTCGCTGCACCGGGCGCTGCAGGTCGTCTCCGACACCGCCCAGCTCCCGGACGCGGACGTCACGTCGGTCGCGCAGGCGGTGCTCGCCCCGTCCCGGGACGGGCAGCCAGTCCCGCAACGCACCTTCACCGCCCGCCTGCGACGGGCGGTCGCGTCGGTCGATGCCCGCGGCGCCCAGGAACGGCACGCGCACGCCAGGGCCCGGCGCGGGGTGTTCGGCCGGCTCACCGACGACGGGATGGGCTGGCTGACCGTGACCACCGACGCCGCGAGCGTCGCTGCCGTCATGGACCGCCTCGACACCACCGCCCGGGGGCTGCGCGGCGCGGGCGATGCCCGCAGCCTCGACCAGCTCCGCGCCGACCTCGCCACCGACGCCCTGCTGCACCGACCGGGCCACCCCGGGGCAGCACTCCCTGCCGCGCCCGGACCCGCCGTCGATGCGGCACTGGGCGCAGCATCCGGGAACGCCGTCGACCCGGCGCCCCGGGAGGCGTCCCGAACCGCGTCCGGAACCGCGTCCAGCACGGCATCCGGAGCCATGCCCGGGACCATCCCGGGTGAGGCGGCGGCGCTGGCGTGGATCGTCGTGCCGTTCGAGGTCGCCACCGGCGAGGCCGACACCGCCTGCGAGGTCCCCGGCCACGGCTGGGTCACCGCCACCCACGCCCGCGAGATCATCACCCGCCCCGGATCCGTCTGGGCCACCCTGCCCGTCGACCTGCCCACCGGCCGCGCCCTGTCCCGCCCGACCCGCAGCTACCGCCCGACGCGCGCCATGGTCGAGCACGTCCAGGCTGTCGACGGGGTCTGCCGCGGACCCGACTGCCACGTCCCGGCCACCCGCTGCGACCTCGACCACGAGACCCCCTGGCCCACCGGACCCACCCGCGTCGGCAACCTCCACGCCAAACACCGCCTCCACCACAACCTCAAGACCGACGGCATCTGGACCTCCACCCCGACCCCCGACGACGGCCTCACCTGGACCACCCTCACCGGCCGCACCTACACCACCCACCCCAAGAACTGGCGCGACGGCCTAGCCCCACCGGCAGGACGGGGCAGCCCCACCACGTCAACCGATCACCCACCGTCGCAGGGCGATTCAGGCCATCGCCACCTCGGCGCGCACGACCCACCACCCTTCTGAGTGGGCCGCGCCGCGTCAGGAACGCAGGGTCAGGAAGGCAGGGTCAGGAATGCAGGGTCGCGACATGGTCACGCGCCCGCGTGAGCCAGACGTGGCGTTCAGCGGACGGCATGCCTGCGGGGAGGCTGCGGTACGCCGTCATCCGCCGGCTGCCCATCGTCAGGACCTCCGAGCCGGGCAGGGTCTCGAGCTCGGCCCGAGCATCCGGGTCGAGCTTCACCCCGATGACGTCGTCCAGCGCGACGGCGAAGACGTGCCCGTCGACAAGCGCGGCAAGGGTGCCGAACATCGGGCGCAGCTCGACCACGGAATCGTCACCGAGGAGCGCGCGCAGCTCCGAGCGAGTGGCCGACTCGGCATCGCCGGCATCGCCGGAGTGCCTGAAGTCGCTGGAGGCCACCGGGCTACTTCTTCGGCTTCTTGACCTTGGGCGGGAGCGTCGCGACGTGGTCGCGGGCGCGGTCGACCCACGTGGTCAGGGCAGCGTCGTCGAGGTCAGGAGGCAGCGAGAGGTAGCCACCCATGGGCCGCCCGGCCGGACCGAACGGTCCGCTGCCCGGCAGCGCCCTCAGCTCCTCGAGCCCGGCCGGATCGAGCTTGACCCCGACGTCCTCGCCGAAGAGCCCGGCGAACATGTTGCCGTTGACGAAGGCCCCGAGGCTGCCGAACATCGGCTTGACCTCGACACCGGGCCCTTCGCTGACGAGACCGCGGAAGTGGGCCTTGGCCTCGTCGCCGTGCTTCGGCATGTCCATGGCTCCCATGACACCACCACCGGGGCCGCGCCGCCGCTGCTTCGGGGAGTGAGATGCGCTGACAGCGGGCGCGTAGAGTTCAGGAGTGGTCGCGGCAGGAGCCTGACCACCACCCCCTCAGAGGAGCGTCTCACCGTGCGTGACACGCCAGGGCACGCCACGGAGTCCAGCCCGGCAAGGCTGGCCTCCGATGACGGATGAGTACGTCGGTCCCGACCCCCGCCACCGCGCCGCCATGCTCGCGGCCCTGACGCGGGGCATCGCGCGCGACGTCGACCGCCTCCCCCTGCCGGCCCGCCTGTGCAACGCCTTCGTCGACGTCTTCGGCGGCGCCGGCGCCGCGATCACGCTGGGCTACCACCAGCCCGACCGCCTGACGCTCTGCGCGACCGACCCCACGGCCGCGCGGCTCGACGGACTCCAGGAGGTCCTGGGCGAGGGCCCCGGGTGGGACGCCTTCACCTCGCGCCGTGTCGTGACCGCCGACCTGCGACAGCCCACGCCGTGGGAGCACTTCTCGGCGACGGCGCGTCAGGAGCTGGGCGAGCTCTGGGTCTGTGCCGCACCGATGCGACCCGACGACCGCTCCCTCGGTGTCGTCATCGTCTACGACGAGTCGCCCGAGGCCGTGGCGGGAGACCCCGTCGTGGCCCAGTTCCTCGCCGACGCCGTGGGTGCCGCCCTGCTCGGCCACAACGCACTGCTCACCGACGACGTCGGGCCGTGGGTCGTCCGCCAGCAGGTGCACCAGGCCGTCGGGATGGTCGTCGCGCAGCTGGGGGTCACACCGGTGGACGCCATGGCGGTCATCCGGGCCCACGCCTACGCGCAGGACACGACCGTAGAGGCGATCGCAGCGCTCGTGCTCGACCGTACTCTCGACTTCACCGACACGGGCCCGACGACCAAGGACCCCGCATGAACCCGAAATCGACCAGCCAGGTCCTCGCCGAGGCCACGGCCGCCATGGTCGACAGCCACGACGTCACCGACCTGCTGACGCGCCTGCTGCGCGACGGCTCGTCCTCCCTCGGCGTCGATGCGATGGGTCTCATCGTGCAGGCGCCGGACGACTCCCTCGAGCTGCTCGTGTCGACGTCGCACGGGGTGGCCGAGCTCGAGGCCCTGCAGGTGGGTCAGGACGAGGGCCCGTGCGTCGAGTGCCATCGGTCGGCCGCTCCGGTCGTCGCCCTCGGAGGGAGCGTCATCCAGCTGCGCTGGCCGATCGCGGGTGAGGCGATCGTGCGGGCCGGCTTCGCCGCGGTGCACGCCTTCCCCCTCCTGTGGCACGGCCGCGCCCTCGGCGCCCTCAACGTCTTCACCCGCAGCGATGCCGCGCTCGACGACGCGCAGTGCGAGATGGCCCAGGCGTTCACCGACATGTCGACGATCGTCATCCTGCAGAGCCAGTCGGTCGACCAGCGCCGGATCACCGAGTCCCTGCGCGAGGCCCTCCTCGGGCGGGTCGTCATCGAGCAGGCCAAGGGGGCCCTCGCACACCTGGAGGGGATCGACATGGCGACGGCCTATGAGCTGCTCATCACCGAGGCGGAGCAGCGTGGCGCGCCCGTCACCCAGGTGGCCGGTGACGTGCTCAGCCGGGCGCAGAGACAGCGGACCGGTCGCTGACCGGTCGCACGACGGCCAGGAACACCGCTGCGACGAGGGCTGTGACACCGCAGATCGCCCACACCGTGAGGTAGCCGGAGAGTGACGCGTGGGCGGTCGCCTCTGCGTCGACCGTGCCCGTCGAGGCGAGCGCGATCGCGAAGACGCTCGAGGCGAACGCTCCGCCGATCGTCTTGGTCGTGTTCGTCATCCCCGTCGTCAGGCCGGTGTGGGTCGGTGGCGCCTGCGCGGCCGCGGCCGTGGGCAGCCCCGCGACGAGCGCTCCGGACCCGAGCCCCGCGATGACCATGTTCGTCATCGTCTGGGCGAGGGTGTCGTGGAAGGGCAGGAAGAGCAGGTAGCCGACCGCGACGAGGAGCGCCGCCACGACCATGGCCACCCGTGTCCCCGTCCGGTGCGCGAGCAGGTGGAGCAGCAGGGCCCCGACGGCGAGCGACAGGACGTAGCCGCCGATGATGATCGACACCTTGCCCGCCGAGGCACCGAGGCCGTAGCCGGTGACGGCCGGGTCGGTGCGCGCGAAGGTCGACAGCGGGATCTGCGCGCCGAGCACCGAGACGCCGAAGAGGAAGGCCGTCGCCTGGACGGGCCACTGGCCACGCGCCCCGAGGATGCGCAGGTCCACGAGCGGCTCCGGGTGGGCGAGCTCGGCCCGTGCGAACGGCACGAAGGCGGCAGCGCCGAGCAGGACGAGCACCCACGGCCACGGGCTCCCCGGCCCGAGGACGCGCAGCATGACGAGGCCACCCATGACGAGGCCGAGGGCGAGGGTGATGAGCCAGAAGCCGCGCCAGTCGACGGTGCCGTGGGCGAGCACGGGAGACTCCTCGACGCCGAACCAGATCGCGACGAGAGCCAGGGTCACGACGACGGCCGGCAGCGCGAGCAGGGCGGTCATGCCGAGCGACTCGGCGAGGGCGCCACTCGTCAGGGCGCCGGCGATGACCCCGAGCTCGAGCCCGGCCACGAGCAGTCCCGCTGCACCGCGCACGCGTCGCTCGGAGCCGCCGGTGCGGCGGTGGATGATCGCGACCTCCATCGGCAGCCACACGACGTAGAAGCCCTGGATCGCCCACGCCACGAGGAAGAGACCGAAGGTCGGCGCGAAGGCGACGCCCCACGAGGCCACCGCCGTGACGACCGTCGAGAGCAGGAGCACCTTGCGGTGCCCGATGAGGTCGCCGAGCCGCGCGAGGAGCGGCACGACGAGCGCCGACACGATGAGCTGGGCGGCCTCGAACCAGTTGACGTCGGCGTCCTTGATCGACAGGTGCCGGGCGATGTCGGTGAAGATCGGGGTGTAGTAGCCCTGCAGCACGCCGCTCGCGAGCTCGACGCAGATGAGGAAGCCGACGACCTTGGTGATCGGGCTGCGGGCCACGGCCCGGACGGCGTCGGAGACGGCCGTGCTGTCTGACATGCGGATCTCGTTCTCTCTCAGGCTGACTCGACTAGAGCTGTTCGATGAGGCGGCGGTACCACGCGATGCCGTCGTGAAGGTCCGCGACGCCGATGCGCTCGTCGACACCATGGATCGAGGCCCGCTGGGCATCGGTCATCCGGAACGGCGTGAAGCGGTAGACGCGCGGCCAGACACGGTGGAAGTGGCGTGAGTCGGTGGCCGCGAGCATGACGTACGGCACCGCCACCGTCCCGGGGAACACCTCCACCACCGTCGACTCGAGGAGGGCATATGCCGTGTCGTCCGTCGGCGACACCGGGCTCGGCTCGTCGCCGCTGACCAGCGTCACCTCGACGTGGGGGTCCTTGACCGTGCGGCGGATCCGCTCGATGGCGCCGTCGACGGTCTCGCCCACCATGACCCGCATGTTGACGTGGGCGCGGGCGGTCGCGGCGATGACGTTGGCGCCCGGCGAGCCGGAGAGCTGCGTGACGGCGACGGTCGTCCGGGTCAGCGCCGCGGTCTCGTGCCCCAGCCGCGGGAGCACCCGGGCGAGCACGGGGCGCAGCCGGCGCGCGTTGCCGAAGACGGCGGCATACGGCATGCGGGCGTGGGTGCCGGCGCGTTCGAGCATGTCGACGGTGGCGTCCGGCAGGTGGCTGGGGAACGGCTTGCGCTCGAGGCGCAGGATGGCGCGGGCGAGCCGGCTCGTCGCCCCCATCCGGCGGGGCGCGGAGGCGTGGCCGCCGTCGCCGCGGGCCGTGAGGTCGACGTCGACCGTGCCCTTCTCGGAGACCCCGATGACGGCCATCGGTGCAGCGACCCCCGGCAGCGCCCCTTGGACGATGGCGCCGCCCTCGTCGATGACGAACCACGGCTCGACGCCTCGCTCGCGCAGGATCGTCACGGCGTCCTTGGCGGCCCGCCCCGACACCTCCTCGTTGCAGCCGAACGAGAGCCACACGTCCCGACCGGGAGTGAGGCCCTCGGCGATGAGGTCCTCGACCGCCTGACAGGTCGCGACGAGCGACCCCTTGCAGTCGAGCGCCCCACGGCCCCAGACGTGCCCGTCGGCGACCTCTCCCGCAAACGGTGGGTGCGTCCACACCGACGCGTCGTCGACGGGGACGACGTCGAGGTGCGCCATGAGCACGACCGGCGCCTCCCGCGTACGGCCCGGCCAGCGCACGAGCAGGGCATCGCCGCTGATGCGCTCGACCTCGCACGCGGCGTGCAGCCGAGGGAAGCGCTCGCGCAGCTCGGCGAGGAGCGCCTCGAACACGGCCCGGTCCTCGCGCGCCGGGTCCCAGTCGGAGACCGTCGGGATGCGGATCAGCGCCCGCAGCGCCTCGACGGCAGCGTCGTCCCCGTTCATGGCCCGGAGCGTATGCCACCCTGACCGCATGGACTACCTGCACGACCTCCACTTCGGGGTGTTCGCGAGCCCGGACGCGTCCCGGGTGCACGAGACGCTCGAGCTGGCGCAGCTCGCCGACGTCGTGGGCCTCGACCTCTTCACGGTGCAGGACCACCCCTACAACGCCAAGCACCTCGACACCTCCACGCTGCTCACGACGGTCGCGGCGCGCACGAGCTCGATCCGCGTCGCGGCCAACGTCGCCAACCTGCCGCTCCGGCCTCCGGTCGGGCTCGCCAAGCACATCGCGACCCTCGACGTCATCAGCGGCGGCCGTGCCGAGCTCGGTCTCGGCACCGGCGCCTTCTGGGACGCGATCGCCGCGGCCGGCGGCGAGCGCCGCACTCCCGCGGAGGCCGTCGACGCGCTCGTCGAGGCGATCCGGATCATCCGCGGCGTCTGGGGCCAGGACCCCGACCAGCCGGGCGCGCGGTCGGTCACCGTTCCTGGCGAGCACTACTCGGTGACGGGGATGCACGCCGGCCCCTTCCCGGTGCACCCCGTCGAGATCTGGCTCGGTGCCTACAAGCCGCGCATGCTGCGGGTCACCGGGCGCCTCGCCGACGGGTGGCTGCCGAGCATGGGCTACGCCGACCCCGAGGCCCTCCCGGGGATGAACGCCGTCATCGACGAGGCCGCCGACCGGGCCGGTCGCGGCCCGCAGGCGATCCGCCGGATGTACAACGTCGTCGGCTCGTTCGGCACGGGCGGTGGCTTCCTCCGGGGCACGGCCGACGACTGGGCCGAGCAGCTGGCGGCTCTCGCCCTGGCTGACGGGATGAGCACGTTCGTCCTCGGCACCGACGACCCCGACGTCGTGAGGCGGTATGCCGCCGAGGTCGCCCCAGCCGTGCGTGACCTCGTCGACGCCGAACGTGCCCGCCGTGCCGGCGGCGCCGGCGGCGCCGGCGGCGTTGGCGGCGTCGGTGCGGCCGAGCCCTCGGCCCCGCCTGCCTCAGCGACACCGATCGGCGGCGCGCCGCTGACCGTCCGCGCGACACCGGACGAGGGGGTCCGGCTCAGCCCCACGCTCCCCTGGCGGGAGGACGACCGTCCCGTGACCGCCAAGCCCGAGCACGCGGCATACTCCGCCGCCGAGCAGGCCGTGCCGCAGCACCTCGTCGACGTGCACGACCACCTGCGGGGCGAGCTGGCCCACCTGCGCGACATCGTCGGTCAGGTGCGCCGCGGCGCGATGTCGACCGGGGCCGCGCGGTCGGTGATCAACACCATGGCGATGCGGCAGAACAACTGGACGCTCGGCGCCTACTGCGAGACGTACTGCCGCCTCGTGACGGGGCACCACACGCTCGAGGACCGGAGCATCTTCGTGCACCTCCGGGGCGCCGAGCCCGACCTCGGCCCGGTCATCGACCGGCTCGAGGAGGAGCACCACGTCATCTCGGACGTGCTCGAGCAGGTCGACGACGCCCTCGTCGGGCTCGTCGGGAGCGAGTCCTACGGCCGGGCCGGCCAGGACGCGCTGGACGAGATCCAGCGCGCCCTCGACCTGCTCACCGACACGCTCCTGTCACACCTCGCCTACGAGGAGCGCGAGCTGCTCCACCCGCTGGCCCGCCACGGGTTCGGCTGAGCCCCCGGGCTGGGCCCTCAGGCGGAGGGTGCGGCCGTGGCGGCAGCCGAGCCGTGCTCGAGCGCCTCGACGACGGCGCCGCAGAAGTCGGGCAGGTCGTCGGGGTTGCGGCTCGTGATGAGGTTGCCGTCGACGACGAGCGACTCGTCGGTCCACTCGCCACCGGCGTTGCGGATGTCGGTCTGCAGGCTCGGCCAGGACGTGAGGCGGCGGCCCTTGACGACGTCGGCCTCGATGAGGGTCCACGGCGCGTGGCAGATCGCGGCGACGGGACGACCCGAGGCGACGAAGTCGCGCACGAGCGACACGGCGTCGGCGTGCGTGCGCAGGTTGTCGGGGTTGGCGACGCCGCCGGGCAGCACGAGCGCGTCGAAGTCCTCGGCCCTGGCGTCGGCGACCGTGACGTCCACGGCCTTGGTGTCCGCCTTGTCGAGGTGGTTGAACATCTGCACCTCGCCGGCCTCCGGGCTGACGACGACGGCCTCGTGCCCGGCGTCGGTGACCGCCTTCCACGGCTCGGTCAGCTCCACCTGCTCGATGCCCTCGCTCGCGACGAGGAATGCGACTCGCTTGGCCATGTGGCCCTCCTTTGCTCTGGGTGGCGTCGACCGCCACCCTCGGCTCCTACCCGCAGCGCGGTCGCCTCTCACCCGACGTTCGACAGCCCGGGCGCGCGGCACCGGTCGCCGTTAGGGTCGGCCCATGGCCAAGGACCTCGTGGTTCCCCTCGCGCCGAACGTCTGGCGCATCCCGCTCGTGCGCGACCTCGTCAACGGTTTCATCCTGCGCGACGACGACGGCCAGGTGACGCTCGTCGACATGGGACTGTCGAGCTCGGGACCCAAGGTCATCGCGGCCCTGGGCGCCATCGGGGCGGCCCCCGCCGACGTCACCCGGCTGCTGCTGACCCACGCCCACCCGGACCACGCGGGCGGGGCGGCACACGTGGCCCGCGAGACGGGACGCGGCTTCACGATCCACCACGACGACGCGGCATACGCCGTCGAGGGGTCCTCGCCGCCGCGTGACCGCACCTTCCTGCTCGGTCGCCTCTTCGACCGCTTCTCCCGGCCCGGCCGCGACTTCGAGCCGCTCACCGTCGAGCGCGAGATGACCGACGGTGAGGTGCTCCCGATCGCCGGCGGCCTCCGGGTCGTGCACACTCCCGGGCACTCCCCCGGGCACGTGTCACTGCTCCACGAGGAGTCGCGCACGCTCATCACGGGCGACGCGATCTTCAACGTCATGGGTCTGCGCTGGCCCGTCAAGGCCTTCTGCACCGACTTCCGCATGACCCAGCAGACCGCTCACCTGCTCGGCGAGCTCGACTACGACGTCGCTGCGTTCACGCACGGCACCGAGCTGCGCGACCGGCCGCGCGAGGCCATCCGCACCTTCCTCGGGAGGCACCGCCCGTCCTGACGCGACGGGCCACATGATCCACAGAGCTGTCCACAACTGTGGACAGACCCTGTACACGTAGTGCCTCGAGAAATGGGTAGGTCCCACGCGTGACGAACTTCGGATACACCCTGATGACCGAGCAGAGCGGCCCCAAGGACCTCGTCCGCTGGGCCGTGCGCGCCGAGGAGGTCGGCTTCGACCTCGCGGTCTCGAGCGACCACTACTCCCCCTGGCTCACGGAGCAGGGGCACGCGCCGTACGCGTGGTCGGTGCTCGGCGCCGTGGCGCAGGCCACCGAGCGCCTCGAGCTCATGACCTACGTGACGTGCCCGACGATGCGCTACCACCCGGCCGTCGTCGCGCAGAAGTCGGCGACGATGCAGCTCCTCTCCGACGGCCGCTTCACGCTGGGCCTCGGCAGCGGCGAGAGCCTCAACGAGCACGTCGTCGGCGAGGGCTGGCCCGGTGTCGTGACCCGCCAGGAGATGCTCGTCGAGGCCATCGAGATCATCCGCGAGCTGCACTCCGGCGAGCTCGTGACCCACCACGGCGAGTACTTCGACGTCGACTCGGCGCGCATCTGGGACCTGCCGGACATCCTCGTCCCGGTGGCCGTGGCCGTCAGCGGCGACGCGTCGATCGAGCGGCTCGCCCCGCTCGCCGACCACATGATCGCGGTGCAGCCGGAGGCGGAGCTCGTCGAGACGTGGAACCGCACCGACGGCGCCGAGCGCATCGGCTCCGGCGCCCGCGCCATCGGCCAGATCCCGATCAGCTGGGACCCCGACCGCGACGCGGCGGTGGCCCGGGCCCACGAGCAGTTCCGCTGGTTCGGCGGCGGCTGGTCGGTCAACGCCGACCTGCCCACCCCGGCCGGCTTCGCCGGTGCCACACAGTTCGTGCGCCCCGAGGACGTCGCGGCCTCGATCCCGTGCGGGCCCGACCTCGACGCGATCGTCGAGGCCGTGCGCCCCTACTGGGAGGCGGGCTTCACCGACATCGCCCTGGTCCAGATCGGCGGGGACGCCCAGGCGCGCTTCCTCGACGAGGCCGCCGGCCCGCTGCTCGAGAAGCTGCGGGGCGCCGCCGGCTGACGGTCAGGCCGCCGGCTGGCGCTCAGGCCGCCTGCTGGCCCGCGCGCTCGGCGACGAGGCGCTCACGACGCTTCGTGATGTCGGCGCACTCGAGGCAGACCTCCTCGGGGATGAGGCCGAGGCGCATGAGGCCCGAGAAGAGGATGCAGCCGACGCAGATGCCGAGGATCGACTCGAGCGCCGGGAAGAGCACCATGATGGCGCCGATGACGACGACGGCGACGATGACGCCCGTCGAGCCGGTGACGAGGGAGATGACCCAGAGCGCGGTCGCGGCGACCGTCATGACCGCACCGATGGCCGCCGCGAACCGCTTGGGCGGACCGGCCGTCGGTCGCTTCGGCGCGGAGACGGCGGGTCGGATCCACCGCTGCACGAGCCGGGCGATCGGGCTGACCCGGGGTCCGAGCATGGCCCGCAGGCTGAAGTCCACAGCGAGGACGGCGTAGAGCCACCACTGCTGGGTCGCGAGGGCGACGACGCCGATGACGAGCACGACCGCGGCGATGAGCCGGACCGTGATCTCGTCGACGACGGCGGGGAAGCGCGAAGAACTCATCCCTGCATTATGCACGACATAAGGTGAAGTTATGCAACCCTGGGCGATCAGCGCGAGCGCAGCACCCGCAGGGCGATGACCGCGCAGCCCACGAAGAGGGCGGCGCCCACGCCGGCCACGACGGCGAGGCTGGCCGTGAACGCCTCCTGGGCCGCGGTGACGAGGCCGCGAGCGGCCTCGTCCGGCAGGGTCGTCGCCGTCCGGACGGCGCCGGCGAGGGAGTCGAGCGCGGCGGTGGCTGCGCTCCCGCTGTGCGCGGCGGCATACGGCGCCAGCTGGTCGCGGTAGACGAACGTCGCGAGGGAGCCCAGCACGGCGATGCCGACGGCGATCCCGAACTCACCGGACGTCTCGGACAGCGAGGCGACCGACCCGGCACGCTCCGGCGGCGCCGACTGCATCATGACGCCCATCGTCAACGTCGACGGGAGCATGATCCCGAAGGAGGTCAGGCACATGCCGAAGACGAGCAGGCCGAGGCCCTGGGCCGGGCCGACCTGCGTGTAGAGCGCGAGACCCGCGGCACAGACGACCAGACCGGTGGCCATGGTGCGCGCCGTGCCGAGCCGGTGGGCGATCCGCGCCGAGGAGGACGCACCGACGAGCAGGGCGATGTTGGCCGGGAGCATCGTGAGGCCCGCGCCCAGCGGGTCGAGGCCCGCGACGAGCTGCAGCCACTGCGAGCTGAGGAACGACACACCGGCCATGACCACGCCACCGACGAGCATCACCGCGAGCGCCGTCGAGAAGGCGCGGCTGCGGAAGAGCGTGAGGTCGACGAGCGGGTTGGCGATGCGCCGCTGACGGCGGACGAAGACGAGGCCGAGGGCGCACCCGACCGACATCGTCAGGAGGGCCGTCGTCGTGTCGCCGCCGCGGGCGATCTCCTTGAAGCCGTAGATGACCGGCAGGATCGCGGCGAGCGACAGGACCGAGCTGACCACGTCGACCGGGGCGCCGGCGTGCCGGTCGGACTCCGGCAGCACGCGACGGCCGACGACGACGAGCAGCACCATGAACGGGACGCCGAGCAGGAACGCCGAGCCCCACCAGAAGTGCTGGAGCAGGACGCCGCCGACGAGCGGACCCACGGCCATGCCACCCATGAAGCACGAGTACCAGACGCCGATCGCCGTCATCATCGCCTTCTCGTCGGTGAAGATCGTCCGGATCAGCCCCATCGTCGACGGCATGAGCGTCGCGCCGGCGATGCCGAGCATCGCGCGCCAGAAGATCAGCTGACCGGGGCTCGAGGCGTACGCGGCCGCTGCGCTCGCGACGCCGAAGGCCACCGCGCCGATGAGCAGCAGGCGCTTGCGACCGATGCGGTCCCCGACCGCGCCCATCGTCACGAGGAAGCCGGCGAGGACGAAGGAGTAGATGTCGAGCATCCACAGCTGCTGGGTCGTGCTGGCGCCGAGGTCGGCGGACAGCTCGGGCAGCGCGAGGTAGAGGACGCTGACGTCGAGGGAGAGGAGCAGTGCCGTCAGGGCGAGGACGCCGAGGGCGACCCACTGCCGGCGGGTCGGCCGCGAGGTGGGCAGGGTCTGGGGCTGCGAAGTCGTCGTCATGCCCTCACGTCGAACGGGCCCGCGCCGTCTCGACACGGCCACGCGAAATCGGTGTCGGCCGGGCGGCATACGCTGGCGACATGGCTCTACACATCGGTGCGCACGTCGACCAGGAGGACCCGATCGCGGAGGCGAAGGCGCGGGGGGCGTCGCTCTCGCAGCTCTTCCTCGGCGACCCGCAGAGCTACAAGGGCCCCGTGATCCGGTACGCCGGTGGCGCGGCAGCGCTCAAGGCCGACGCCGAGGCCGCGGGCATCGACCTCTACGTCCACGCGCCCTACCCGATCAACGTCGCGAGCCTCAACAACCGCATCCGCATCCCCGGCCGCAAGCTGCTCCAGCAGCACCTGACCGCCGCGGCCGAGATCGGCGCCAAGGGCGTCATCGTGCACGGGGGCCACCTCGGCGCCGACGAGGACGCCGCCACGGGCTTCGACAACTGGCGCAAGTGCGTCGACGGCCTCGACCTGCCGGTGCCGCTCCTCATCGAGAACACCGCGGGCGGCGACAACGCCATGGCCCGCCGGCTCGAGGCGATCGCCCGGCTCTGGGACGCCATCGGCTCGGCGTCCGGCAGCGACCAGGTCGGCTTCTGCCTCGACACGTGCCACGCCCACGCCGGCGGCAACGACCTCGGCACCGTCGTCGACGAGGTGCGCGCCATCACCGGGCGCATCGACCTCGTCCACGCCAACGACTCGCGCGACGAGTTCGACTCGGGCGCCGACCGCCACACGAACTTCGGCTCCGGGCACATCGCCGGCGAGGCTCTCGCGGGGGTCATTCGCGCAGCAGGGGCGCCCGTCGTGTGCGAAACACCGGGCGGACTCGAGGGCCAGACGACAGATATCGCCTGGCTGAGGTCACAGGTCGACTGATTCCGTCGTTTCCCAGCCCGGTCTCAGGAATTCCTGACCGTCTCTTTACCCACCGGGCTCGCGCGGGCCCCTAGGTTACTCAGGGGTTGCGAACGGGTCGCCGACGATGCCGTCCCCTCGCGCCCGCACGCTTGCGCCGCGTCCCGCCATCCCCTCCTCGGTGGCGGGCCGCGGCGCTCGTGCGTTCGCCATCCGGTCGGCGAGGAGCACGGCGACGCGCCGCTGCTCCGGGGTGGGCCGCACGACGTGGGTCGACGCGGTCACCCGGAAGTGACCGACGACGTCGGTGCCGCGACGGACGACGACCGCCGTGTAGCCGTCGGTGGGCAGCCCGGTGCGCTCGACAGGGAGCCGTCGCCCGCCCGTGGTGACCTGGCCGTCCGCCCCGATGACGGCGTCGTTCCAGCGGGGCCGGCCGGCGTCCCACGAGCAGCGGTCGGCACCGAGCACCGTGGTGATCGCGGTCGCGATGGCCGCGGACCGGGCCTGCTCCGTCGTGTCGGGCGGCAGGTCGAGCAGCTGGGTCAGGCCGGAGATGTAGCCGTCCCGGCGCTGGGCGGCGGCCTGCTGGCGACGCCCCCACAGCGCGATCTCGGTGACGGCCAGGCCCACGACGACGAGCGCCAGGGCGAGCTCGAGGTCGTCCCGGTGGTGGATCGAGAGCGAGTAGAACGGCTCCGTGAGGAAGAAGTCGAAGGCACCGGCGGCCGCGAGCGCCGCGGCGACACCGGCGACCCGGTCGCCCGTGGCGGCGGCCGCGACGACCGTGAGGACGAGCACCATGGCGGCGGTGCTCTGGTTCATCCCGTCGCGGAACAGGCCGAGGGCGGCACCCACGACGATCGGCAGGAGCAGGGCCGCCCATCGCGTCGGCGCGCGGTGCTCGGCGAGCCAGTCAGTGGTCATGACTCCACGGAACACCCGCCGGCAGGGACACCTCGCCATTTCGCCTGCATCCTGACGCGATCTTGACGCCGTCCTGACGACGCGGGAGTAGAAAGGTGGGGCGACGACGTCGAGACCCAGGAGGACACCGTGAGCGGGACCGGAAGCGCCGACGACCCGTGGGTGCTGCGCACGCCACCGGGCACCTCGGAGTACACGATGCACCGCGCCGACGACACTGAGCCGCCGCAGCTCGTCTGCCAGGTGGGCTCGACGCGACTGACCTACGACGCCCGGGTCGTCGACGACCTCCACGCGTGGCTGAGGGAGCAGGGTGACTGGGTCCCGCTCGGGGCCGCCGACGAGCAGAAGCCGGCCAAGGAAGGCACGGTGGAGGCCTGGGCGCGGTCGGAGACCAACCCGGTCGGTGGCTGGTACGGCCTGCGCAAGGGCTACCGAGGGCGCGTCGGCATGTACCTGCCTCCCCTGCTCGAGGAGCTCGGCCTCGCCGAGGTGGAGCACCAGCCGCGCAACAACCGGATGCGCGCATGCTGAGCAGCTCGACCTTCACGACGTCCGACTTCGACGTCACCGACTACGTCCCGGACGTGACGACGGCCCTGCCCACCGGGCACCTGCGGATGCGCAAGACGTATGCCGGTGACGTCGAGGGGCGCAGCGTCACGCAGTTCACGTCGGCCTTCGACCAGACCTCCGGTGTCGGCACGTACGTCGCCCTCGAGTCCTTCGAGGGCACGGTCGCCGGGCGCCACGGCGCCTTCAACTTCGTGCACGCGGCCTCGACCAGCGGCGCGGACCGCGCGAACGAGTACGGCCTCATCGTCCCCGGGAGCGGGACCGAGGAGCTCGCCGACATCGAGGGCTCGGTGCGCCTCACGGTCGACTCCGACGGCACCCACCGGATGGACTTCGACCACAACCTCGGGTGAGGACGCCGCAGAGCGGCGCGGGGAGGCGTGTTCCCCGCGCCGCTCTGCTGTCGTGCCTCCGGGCTAGCCGACCGTGACGGTGAGCGAGCTCAGCACGTCGGACCGGGAGTCCGAGACGAGGACCCGCACCGTGTAGGTGCCCGCGGCGGCCCACGTGTGGCCGCCCGTGACGGTGGCCGTGCCGTCGGCCGCCGTCGTCACCGTCGCGTCCTCGGTCACGGTGCCGTCGCCCCACTGGACGCGGGCCGTGTAGCCGGTGTCCGCGGAGACGCCGCCCGACGCAGTGCCCAGCGTGACGTCGGTGTCGGCGCCGGTCGCCGCGGTGGCGTCGGAAGCGGCCGCGACGGTGAGGGCCGAACCGTTGTCGGCGACGGCGAACACGTGGATCCGTCCGGCCGTCGTCGGGTCGCCGGTCTGCGTCGCCAGGGTCACCGACTCGACCGTCTTGCCGGCCGGCACCGTGAGCGGCGCGGTGGCGAACAGCTTGGCGCGGCAGCCGTCGGTGCCCGTGCCGTTGAGGCGGTAGGCCATCTCGATGGCCACGGTGTTGCCGAACTGCGCGGATCCGCACCAGTCGCCGTACTGCACCGGGTAGCTCGTCGTCGAGCCGTCGGTGAAGCGCACCGTGGCGGTCGTGTCCTGGTTGCGCTGCGTGCCCGTGCCGATGAGCGACAGCTTCGTCGCCCCGGGGGCCAGCGTCACGGGCAGGGTCTGACCCGCACCCGTCGCGTTGTCCTTCTCGCCGACCGGGATGCCCGGCATCGAGAACCGGAGGTCGGTCCCCGGCACCGTGAGCAGCTTGCCGGGCACGCCACCTGCGGCAGCGAGGGCTGCACGGGACAGGCCCGCGTCCTTGCCGTCGCAGTGGACGACGTCGCCGACGTTGCCGAAGCACACGGAGTCGAACCCGGCGGCATACGCCGGCGTGGACGCCTGGTGCACGGTCACGGCGCCGAGGGCGGAGCCGCTGTCGTTCGCCGTCGTGACGGTGACCTTCGGCTGGTACGGCCCGGGCTTGGCCCACGTGTGGGTGCCACGGACGGTGTACGAGCCGAGGTCGCCGGCCTCGATGGTGCCCGCCGAGCTCGTGCCGTCACCCCAGGCGATGGTCGCCGTGGCCGAGTCGGCCGGGTCGGTGCCCTGGCCGACGCCACCCGAGAAGGTGGCGACGGTGCCCGACCAGGAGGTGTCCTCCGAGACCTCGAACGGCTCGACCGCCGAGACCTTGAGCCCGGTGTTCTGGGCCTTGGAGCCGTCGGTGAGCAGCTCGAGCTCGGAGAGGTTCGCTGCCGCACCACCCGCGGTCGCCGTGACGACGAGGCGGTGGGTCGTGAACGTCCCCGTGTGCGCGATCTCGAACGGACGCGTCTGCACCCGCCACGGGAAGACCTGCGCCGTCCGCGTGTCGAGCGTCTGCCAGGTCGCGCCGTCGTCCTTGCTGCCCTCGAGGCGCCACGCCGACGGGTCGCCGGCCTTGGGACCCGAGGTGACGGTGTACCAGGTGGCGCGCTGGCCGACGCCGGAGAGGGCGAAGGTCACCGACGGCGTACCCGAGGTGAAGGCCACCGACGTCCGCGACGTGTTGTCGAAGAGCGCCTTGGCGTCGGCACCCGACGCGAGGTCGGTCGCCGTCGCGGTGCCGCGGCCGGGACCGGTCGCGTCCTTGAGCGGCGTCGGCGCCTCGGTGCCCTGCGTCAGCGACGGCGGGGCGTCCTGGGCACGGGAGCCGAAGTCGGACGGCTTGGCACCCATCGCGAAGTCGACCATGGTCGGGCCGGTGAGCTCGTCCTGGCTGATCGAGACGCTCTTGTGCTTCTTGCCGTCGACGGTGACGCCCTGCACGTAGATGTTGTGCTCGGAGTTGCCGGGCGCGTTGACGACGAGGTCGCCCTGCGTGCGCTTGACCGTCACCTGGTCGAACTTCGGAGAGCCGATGGCCCAGTTGGCCGAGCCGACCTGCAGCGGGTAGATGCCGAGCGAGGAGAGGACGTACCACGCCGACATCTCGCCGTTGTCCTCGTCGCCCGGGTAGCCCTGGCCGATCTCGCCGCCGACGTAGAGGCGGCGCATGATCTCGCGGACCTTCTCGGCCGTCTTCCACTGCTGGCCGGTCCAGTCGTACATGTAGGCGATGTGGTGGCTCACCTGGTTGCTCTGGCCGAGCTGGCCCATGCGGACGTCGCGAGCCTCGAGCATCTCGTGGATGACGCCGCCGTAGCCGCCGGGCTTCGTCGCCGTCTCGGGCGTCGCGAAGAACGTGTCGAGCTTCTTCGCGAGCGCGTCACGGCCGCCGTAGAGGTTCGCGAGGCCGTTGCCGTCGAAGGGCGCATGGAAGGCGAAGTTCCAGGCGTTCGTCTCGGTGTAGTCGCCGCCCCAGTCCTCGGGGTCGAAGCTCGACGGGAAGGTGCCGTCGGCGCCGCGGCCCTGGAAGAAGCCGACCTTCGGGTTGAAGAGGTTGCCGTAGTGCGTCGCCCGCTCGAGGAAGTACGTCGACTCCTCGGCGAGCTGGGCGCGGCGCGACGTCGGCGTGGCCGGGTCCTTGGCGAGCTTGGCCGCCATGGTGCCGATGCCGAAGTCGTTGACGAGGCCCTCGAGACCCCACGAGACGCTCTCGCCCGTGTCGGTGCTCGTGTAGCCGAGGAAGGTGGACGTGTCGAGACCCTTCCGACCGACCGCGCTCGACGTCGGCAGGACCGTCGCGTTCTTGACGGCGGCGTCGTAGGCCGCGAGCGGGTCGGGCAGCTTGACGCCCTTGGCGTACGCGTCGGCGAACGCCACGTCCGAGCTCGTGCCGGTCATGAGGTCGGCGTAGCCCGGCGAGCTCCACCGCGCGACCCAGCCGCCGTCGCGGTACTGCTGCACGAAGCCGTCGGCGATCTCGGCCGCCACCTCCGGGTAGAGCAGGCTGTAGGCCGGCCACACGGTGCGGTAGGTGTCCCAGAAGCCGTTGTTGACGTAGATCTTGCCGTCCTTGACGGCGGCGTTCGTCGTCGTCGCCGTGGCCGAACCGCTCTTGGCCGCAACGGGGCTCGCGTACTGGTAGCGCGGGGCCGCAGCCGTGCCGGTGTTCTCGAACTGGCTGTTGGGGTAGAGGTTGAGCCGGTAGAGGTTGGAGTAGAGCGTCGTCCGCTCGCTGTCGTTGGCGCCCTTGACGCTGACGACGCCGAGTCGGGCGTTCCAGGCCGTCTTGGCCGCGGCACGCACCGCGTCGAAGTCGCGGGCCGCGAGCTCGAGGGAGTGGTTCTTCTTCGCCTGGTCGAGCGAGATGAACGACGTCGAGAGCTTGAGGACGACCTGCTTGTTCGTGCTCGTGTCGAAGGAGGCGTAGCGGGTGCCCGCGTGACCACCCGGCGCCGTGCCCACCGCCGTGGCAGGCCGGTCGAAGGTGCCGTAGACGAACATCCGGCTCCGGCCCGCGGACAGGCCGCTGCCGTTGTCGACCCAGCCCGTCATGGTGCCGGTCGCCGCGTCGACGGTGAAGGTGCCGTTGTCGTCGATGGTGTCGACGACGAGGCTGCCCTTGCTCGCCGAGGCGGGGAAGGTGAACCGGTAGACGCCGCCGTGGTCGGCCGGGGCCGTCTCGGCGGTGAGGCCGCCGGCGAGGGCCACCTTGTAGTAGTCGGGGTGGGCCACCTCGGTCGCGTGGTCGAAGGCGAGGCCACGGGCGGAGGCGCTGCCCGTCGGGGTACCCGTCGCGATGGACGGCATGACCGACATCTGGTTGCGGTCACCCATCCACGGGCTCGGCTCGTGCGAGACCGCCAGGCCCTGCAGGACAGGGAGGTTCGCCGCGTTGTTGGCCGACTGGTAGTAGTACTCCCACGACTGCGAGTTGGCGCTCGTCACCGGGGTGAAGAAGGTGAAGCCGTTGGGCACCGCGCTGATCGGCAGGTTGTTGCCGCGCGAGAACCCGCCCGACGCGTTGGTGCCGCGCCGCACGTCGACGTAGTTCGTCAGGTCCGAGCCGTCGATGGCCGCCGGCTCGGCCTGGACCGCGACGTCGTCGATCCAGCCACCGAAGCGGGTGTCCTTCGTGGCGCCTCCGACGTTGTCGTAGCCGACGAGGACGCGGTCGATCGTCTTGCCCGCGGCGACCTTGCCGACGTCGAGCGAGACGGCGTTCCACTGGTTGGCGTAGAGGATCTTGCCCTTGCCCTGGCCGCTCGGGCTGCCCGCGACACCGTGCTGGTCGTCGGCGCCGAGGTCGGACAGGTAGGTGCCGTCGGTGAAGCGGACGTCGAGGGCGGCATACGTGGACGGGTACTCGAGGTCGCCCGAGATCATGTCGGGGAAGATCTTGTAGCTCAGCTGGGTCCTCGACGTGACCGGCAGGTCGACGTCGAAGAGCCGGTTCCACGCGTAGCCGCGGCCGTCGGCGGTGTGGCCACCGGAGTAGCGCAGCGCCTTGACACCGGTCCAGCCGACGAGCGGCTTGATGTTGAAGCCCGAGATGGGGCCCGAGCCGACGATCGTCTTCATCGGCGTCGCCGGGCCCGAGCCCGTGCTGCCGTCGGAGAGGTCCCAGTCGGCGAGCTGGACCGTGCCCCCGGAGTGGATCGCCGTGACGTTGAGCCGGTAGTACGCGTACGTCCCCGCCGTCGTGACGTCGAACGTGCGCGTGGCGAAGCGTCCCGAGAAGTCGATGCCCGTGCGGCGGTCGAGGTCGGTCCACGTCGTGCCGTCGGCCGACCCCTGGAGCGTGAAGTCCTTGGGGTCCCGCTCCGGGGAGTCGTTGGCCGACGTCAGCGAGTAGCGGACGGCCTTGGCCGGCGTGCCGAGCTGGTAGCGCACCCAGCCGCTCGAGGCGAAGGCCAGCCACTTGCTGTCGGGGTTGGCGTCGGCGAGGTTGGCCGCGACCTCGCCCGGGGTGTTCTCCGCGCTCGCGGTGACGCCGACGACCGAGCCGAGGAGGCTGCCGTTGGCGCTCGCCGTGCCGGAGACGTTCTGCTGCCGCGGGCCGGCGGGACCGGACTCGACGGTCGAGAGCGCCGGTTGCGCCTGGCCGGTCTCGAACGAGGTCGAGAAGTCACCCGCGCCCGCGACGGCGGTGGGTGCTGAGAGCGGCGCCGTCGCAGGGCTGCCGACGGCGTTCGCTGAAGCAGGACCGGCGACCGCACCCGCGGTCGACGTGGCCAGGACTGCCAGGGCGATGACGCCTCTGTGGATCCCGGATCTCTTGGGCATGGGTTCCTCCGTGCTCGTCGTTGAGCCGTGCTGAATGTCAGGTCGGGGCCGGCGACCCCGAGCCGCCTCCGACTCGGCCGAGACTCGCCGTACCCGACAAAGGCCGTCAACAGCCCGAACCGATCTTGTCCGGTCAGGACATCGGATCGGACAGAACCCCACGGGCGCGGCCCTCAACGAGACCCTGGCGTTGCCATTCGAGCGCTCGCTGACCAGACTGCGGGCATGACAGCGTTGTCTGACCACCGGACAGCCACCCGCCCGACCATGGCCGACGTCGCCGCCGAGGCGCACGTCTCGGTCAAGACCGTCTCGCGCGTGGTCAACCACGAGCCGGGCGTGCGTCCTGACACGGCCGAGCGGGTGCGGGCCGTCATCGAGCGACTCGGTTTCCGGCGCCACGACGGCGCCCGCCTCATGCGCCAGGGTCGCACCTTCACCATCGCCCTCGTCGTCGAGGACCTCGCCAACCCCTTCTACTCGCAGGTCGGCGCGGCCGTCGAGCGCGAGGCGCGCATCCGCCAGCACCAGCTCATCACCGCATCGGCCGAGGGCTCGCCCTCGCGAGAGCGCGCCGTCATCGAGGCGCTCGTGAACCGCCGCGTCGACGGCATCGTCGTCGTCCCGGCCGACGAGAGCGCGTCCTCGGACGCCGTGCTCGAGGCGAGCCACACGCCGATCGTCTACATGGATCGTCCCGTCCGGGGCACCCCGCGCGACACGATCCTCAGTGACAACCACGGCGGCATCCGCAGCGCCGTCGAGCACCTCGTCGCGCACGGCCACCGCAACATCGCCTTCTACGGCGACGACCCGGCGTTCTGGACCGCCCGGCAGCGCCGCGACGCCTTCGTCACGACGCAGCAGAGCCTCGGACTGCCCACGACCCCACGCGTCTCGATGGGTCCGCACAGTCCGGCCTCCGTGCACGAGTCGCTGAGCCAGTGGACGACGGGCCCGGAGCCGATCACCGCGGTCATCACCGGCAACAACCGCATCACCCTCGCCGCCCTCCTCGCCCTGCGCGAGCTGCGGCTCCCGCTGTCGCTCGTCGGCTACGACGACTTCGAGCTCGCCGCCCTCATCGACCCCCCGGTCACCGTCGTGCACCAGGACCCGGCGGCCATGGGACAGAAGGCTGCCCAGCAGCTCTTCGCCCGCCTGCTCGGCGACGAGTCGCAGGCCCAGACCGTCGTCATGCCGACGCGGCTCATCGTCCGCGCCTCGGGCGTCCGCCGAGGGACCCCCACCCGATGACCGAACCGAGGAGCACCAGCACCGTGTCACAGACCACCGTGTCCGACCCGACCCGCCTGCCGCCCAACACGCCCCACCGGTTCTACCGGGGCGGCGAGCGCATCCTCGCCTTCCGCGGCCTCGAGGTGCCGGGGGGCTTCGACGACCACCGCCCCGAGGACTGGCTCGCGTCGACGACGCGTCTCTTCGCCGAGGGCGGTGGCGGGCTCACGGTGCTCACCGACGGGACGCCCCTGCCCGACGCCCTGGCGGCCGACCCCGACCACTGGCTCGGGGCCGATCACGTGACCCGCCACGGCTTCGAGCCGGGGCTGCTGACGAAGCTGCTCGACGCCGGTGAGCGCCTGCCCGTCCACTCCCACCCCGACCGCGCCTTCGCCGCGGCCCACCTCGACTGCGACCACGGCAAGACGGAGGCCTGGATCGTCCTCGACGCGGAGCCGGGTGCCTGCGTCTGGCTGGGCTTCCGCGACGAGCTGCCTCCCGACGAGCTGGCCGAGCTCGTCGAGGCCCAGGACGATCGTCTCCTCGCCGCGCTCAACCGGATCGAGGTGTCGCCGGGTGACGCCCTGCTCGTGCCCGGCGGCCAGCCGCATGCAATCGGTGAGGGCGTGTTCGTCCTCGAGCTCCAGGAGCCGACCGACCTCTCGGTCATGCTCGAGCACCGGCGCTTCGGGCTCGAGGAGGCGCACGCCTTCCTCGGGCTCACGGTCCCGCGGGCGCTCGAGAGCGTCGACCGCGGGCCCCTGACCACCGACGGACTCGCCTCACTGCGGCGCCGCTGGGTCGACGTGACGGGTGCGGGCCACGCGCTGCCCGAGCAGGCGGCGGAGTTCTTCCGGGCCGAGGTGCTGAGCGCGACGCCGGACACCCCGGCCGGCGGCGACGCGGCGTTCGCCGTCGTCGTCGTGGTCGAGGGCCGTGGCCGCCTGACGACGGGAACGGACGCGCCCCGCACCACCGAGGTGGCACGGGGCGACGTGCTGCTCCTGCCGTACGGGGCCGGGGCCGTGCGCCTCGAGGGCGACGTCACCGTCATCCGCTGCATGCCGGCCGTCTGAACCGACGGCGGAGCCGGCGGGAGATCGCTCCCGCCCTCAGTCGGTCGTGCGGCGGATGAAGGCACGCACCGCCAGCGGGGCGACGACAGCGGTGATCGCGACCGACCAGATCACCGTCGTGAGGACCGGATGGTGGAGGGGCAGGGCGGCGTCGGGCAGCGCCTCGGGCCCGTTGCCCCACAGCTCACGCATCGCCTGGACGAGTGAGCTGATCGGGTTCCACTCGGCGATGGTGCGCAGCCAGCCGGCCATGCCCACGGTCGGGGCGAAGGTGTTGGCCAGGAACGTGATCGGGAAGATCGTCGTGAACATCAGGCCGTTGACGGCCTCGGGCGAGCGCATCGACGAGCCGACGAGGATGCCCACCCAGATCATGGCGAAACCGAAGAGCAGGAGCAGCGCGAAGGCGAGCAGCGCCTTGCCGACGCCGTTGTGGATGCGCCAGCCGATCGCGAGGCCCGTGAGCGACATGACGAAGATGCCGATGCTCGAGTGGATGATGCTGTAGATGCTGCGTCCGACGAGGACCGAGCCCCTCGAGATCGGGAGCGACCGGAACCGGTCGATGATGCCCTTGCCGAGGTCCATGTTGAGGCCGATCGCCACGATGAACGCCGAGAAGGCCATGGTCTGGGCCATGATCCCCGGCATCAGCCACTCCCGGTAGTTGAAGCCGGGGATGACGATCGAGCCTCCGAAGACGAAGGCGAAGAGCAGCACGAACATCACCGGCTGGATCGTGACGTCGGTGAGCATCTCGGGCTGTCGCTTGATGTGCTTGAGGCTGCGCCACACCATCGTCGTGACCTGACGGACGAAGCCCGGCGGCTGGAAGTCGTGGGGCTCGACGTGGGCCACCCGCGTGGCGTCCTTGACGGCGGAGTCGGTCATCGCTGCTCCTCGATCTGCGTGCTGGGCTCGGTGGAGGACTCGGCGCCGTCGCCGGAGGGCGGCTCGGCGCGGTGGCCGGTGAGGCTGAGGAAGACGTCGTCGAGGCTGGGCCGTTGCAGGCCCAGGTCGTCGAGGACGATCTCGCTGCGCTCGAACACCGTCGCGACGCGCGTCATGTCGGACAGCCCGTCGGCCGGGGCGGTCAGCTGGCGGGCCGCCACGTCGACGTGCACCTCGGGGACGTGGGCGGCGAGCAGCGCGCGTGCTGGCTCGAGCTGGTCGGCGTGGGACACGGTGAGGACGATGGCGGCCTTGCCCGACTGGTCCTTGAGCTCGAGCGGCGTGCCCTGGGCGATGATGCGGCCGTGGTTGATGACGATGATGCGGTCGGCCAGCTGGTCGGCCTCCTCGAGGTACTGCGTCGTGAGGAGCAGCGTCGTGCCGTCGCGCACGAGGCCACGGAGCACGTCCCACAGCTCGACGCGGCTGCGCGGGTCGAGACCCGTGGTCGGCTCGTCGAGGAAGAGGACGGGCGGCGTGGCGATGAGGCTGACGGCGAGGTCGAGCCGGCGTCGCATGCCACCGCTGTAGTCCTTGACCACCTTGTTGCCGGCGTCGGTGAGCGAGAAGCGCTCGAGCAGCTCGGAGGACAGGCGGCGCACCTCACCCCCCGGCAGGCCGTAGAGCGAGCCCATCATCCGGAGGTTCTCGCGGCCGGTGAGCAGCTCGTCGACCGTGGCGGCCTGGCCCGTGAGACCCATGCTGCGGCGGACCAGCTCGGGATCACGGACGACGTCGTGGCCGGCGACGCGGGCCGAGCCGCTCGTCGGGCGGCTCAGGGTCGTCATCATGCGGACGGTGGTGGTCTTGCCGGCACCGTTGGGGCCGAGCAGACCGAGGACCGTGCCCTGGGGCACGGAGAAGCTGACGTCGTCGACGGCGGTCATGTCGCCGAAGCGTTTGACGAGGTGCTCGGCCTCGATGGCCGGACCGGTGGACCGGTCGCGCACGGCGCGCGCGTCGGTGGTGATGGTCATGTGAAGGCTCCCCGGGTGAGTCGTGCCGGTGGGATGAGAGGTGTGAGTTGCGGCGTGCGACGACCTTAGGCGTCACCACCGACAAGCCTCATCGACGAAGTGAACGCCGTCAACATGTTTCGGGAGTTCGCCCACGGCGTACGCCGTCGGCCGCCGCAGTCGGCACGATCCGAGTGCTCGCGTGCGACGCTGGACGGACGCACCGAGATCGGAGACCGCCATGACCCAGCTCGCCCCGCGCCCCCAGACCACCTTCCGGACGCCGCTGCTGCGCGAGGTCTACGGACGGCTCCTGCGCGGCCTGCGCACCCGCCAGGGACGCACCCTCGCCGAGGTCGCCGCGCGCGCCGGCATCTCGGTCGCCTACCTCTCCGAGGTGGAGCGGGGGCTCAAGGAGCCGTCGTCCGAGGTGCTCGAGGCGGTCTGCGTCGCCCTCGGCTCCAGCATCACCGGCCTCGTCGGCGCTGCCCACCGCGAGCTGCGCGACCTCACGTCCGAGGGCACCGGAGGTCGCGTCCTCGACCTCACCTCGCGCGTCGGGACGAGCATCGCGACCCCCTCGGACGCAGCGACGGGCCCGGTGCTGCTCGTCGCCTGAGCGGCACCGGGCCCGTCGTCGACGGGAGCCGGATCAGTCGATGAGGCTGCCCCACGTGTTGTTGCCCACGACCCCGTCGACGACCAGACCGGTCTTGGTCTGGTAGGCGCGCACCGCCGAGTACGTTCCCGGGCCGAACGACCCGTCCACGGTCAACGAGTAGCCGGCGTCGACGAGCTCACGCTGCAGGCCCTTGACGGCCTCCCCGCTCGCGCCCTGGCGCAGCACGGGCAGCAGCGAGTAC
>NZ_JBFUEN010000018.1:0-89183 GCF_056403915.1 Terrabacter sp. P2_E3 | reverse complement strand
CTCCTCAACCCATCGACGATGATGATCGTGGTGGTCGAGGACAGTCCTGCCGTTCGGTCAGCACGCCGCTCTTAGGTCACGGGACCACCGGGATAGAGAGAGCCCGGAGGGACTGGCCCTAACGGGGTCAAGGCCCTCAGGCCCGACAGAAAGATTCCGGGTCACCCCCGGGCTCCCAAGGCTCAGACAACCACGCAGGAAGATGCCGACGGCGTCGGTACGGCGCCGGATCTCCTTGTTGAGTCGCTCGGTCGGGTTGTTCGACCAGATCTGGGTCCAGATCTCCTTGGGGAAGCTGGTGAAGGACAGCAGGTCCTCGCGGGCGCGGTCGAGGTGCTCGAAGACGGCGGGGAGCTTGTCCTGGACGTAGTCGAGCAGCCGGTCGAACTGGGCGTGGACAGCGGCCGCGTCGAGCTGGTCATAGACCGAGTGCAGCATCGCCTTGACCGCCGGCCACATGCTCTTGGGAGTGACGCCCATCAGGTTGAAGGCGTAGTGGGTGCGGCAGCGCTGCCATGCGGCGCCGGGGAGGTTGGCGGCGATCGCCTCGCGCAGCCCGGCGTGCGCGTCGGAGGTGACGAGCCGGACCCCGGTCAGGCCACGCGCGACCAGGTCGGCGAAGAACTCGTTCCAGGCGGCGCCGGTTTCCGCGGTGGCCACCCGCATCCCGAGGACTTCGCGGTGGCCGTCGCCGTTGACGCCGGTGGCCAGCAGCACCACGGCGCCCACGACGCGGCCTCCTTCGCGGACCTTCATCGTCAACGCGTCAGCGGTGACGAACGTGAACGGGCCTGCCGGGCCGAGGGGGCGGTGGCGGAAGTCCTCGACGAGCTGGTCCAGGTCGGTGGCCGGCCGGGAGACCTGGGACTTCGACAGTGAGTCGATCCCGAGGGTCTTGACGAGCTTGTCCATGCGGCGGGTGCTGACGCCGGCGAGGTAGCAGTCCGCGACCACGGTGATCAGCGCGGACTCGGCTCGTTTGCGGCGCTCGAGGAGCCACTCGGGGAAGTAGGTGCCCTTGCGCAGCTTGGGGATCGCGACCTCGACGGTGCCGACCCGGGTGTCCAAGTCGCGGTGACGGTAGCCATTGCGTTGGCTCGTGCGCCCCGGTGTCGGTCGGCCCCACTCGGCGCCGACGACGGCGTCGGCATCGGCCGACAAGAGCGCGTTGATGATCGACTGCAGCAACGAGCGCATCAGATCGGGCGAGGCTTCGGACAGGGCTTCGCCGAGCAGGCCGGCAGGGTCGACAATGTGTGGTGCGGTCATCGTGGTGATTCCGTTCGAGAGATCTGTGGAAGGTGAACTCGAAGGATCACGCGGTGGCCGCTCCTACGTCCACGAACGGGACGAACTCGGCGACCGCGCTACACCATTATCAGGGACTTAACTTAACTGAGTGGCCGCCTCACCGCAGGCGTCATGCCCCCTGGGAATCAGATTGGATGGCGCTTCGGCGTGTGACTCCACGAGCGTCTATCCGCCGCGAGGCGCCTGGTCGGTTAGCCGATGAGCAGGGCTCCGCGCTGGTCGATCCACCACAATTCGATCTGTGCTGCAGTGAGTGAGTCAACCGTCTGAGAATGCAGTTCGCGGTAGCGCGGGAAGTCGGGCAGAACTATGACGCTGCGCCATGCCGGTTCCTTTCCACGCAGTCGCATGGCGGCAAGGACGGCCTGGGCATACCAGTGGCCTACCTGAGTGCTCGGACTGGTGCACTTCGTCTCCGCTGCCCGGCAGGGTCTGCATAGTTGCGGCTCGGGAACCCCTTGACTTCGATGCCTGCCGTTGCACCTTCAAGCGACGGTACGACGTCGATGCAATGCTCCGAACCTGCCCGACCTGAGGACTGCACTGCGGCCCTCACAGCTGAAGGGCCACACCTCACCTGTGATAGCGGCGTCGCTACCCGAGCGCCGCCGGATCGACCTTGACCGCTATGCACATGTTCTCGAAGTGGTCAGCGTCAACCGATCGCAGGAACTTCATGCAGCGGCGAATTTCGCTATGCACATAACACCTATCGGGACCCACCCGAGAGAAGGCGGTACTTCATCAACCTGTGTAAGAACGTTCCAGCCGTGAAGACTAGAACCAGCGCTGACGTGGAGAAAAGGGCGATCCAAAGCCAGTCGTTGAGGAAGTAGAAGTAACGGTCTGTTGACAATTTGGGCGGGGATACCTTTGGCTCCTGAACAACTTGTCGCAGATAGAGCGTGATACCAAGCAATAGCAACAAGAGATCGCTACCGATAGCCGTCAGACCAGTTATGCTCCTATAGCCGTGAGGCGCGCTCGCCCCAAGAAGGCCGAATGCTGATGCTGCAACGGCGGGTCCAGCCAGCAGAAAGGCAATTAGGTCAGATTTGGGATCGCCACCCTGAATTGATCCGACTAGCCATAAGGACATCGCTGTCGCGAAACTCACCGAGACAGCAACCGCGAGGCTGCCTGGCGGCTTTTCTACCACGCGAACGTATAGGTACAGCCTTGAGCGGTCCTTCAGGGGCGCAAGGCGTGCTGCCGCGAGACTCGTGAAAGACTTCCCAGCGGGTTCTTCCCAACCGAGGTATGAACAGTACGTACCGCTGCGTTCCAACGCCCTAAGCCAAGAGTTCTGTTTTTGATCCCAAACCTCAGCTTCGTCAACATACAAGCTCTCATCACAGGCGACCTGAAGCCTGTAGCTACTTGCCGAGTACGCCCTTTCGAGAAGTATTGGAATCCAACGCGGGGGCAGGCGGAGTCTGCTGCGAAAGACGTCCTTCCTTCTTCGCCACTTATCGTAATATGGACCCCAAAGGGGATCGTCGTGGCTGCTGCGATAGGAGAAGACTGTCTGCCAAGGCGGGCTTGCGTACTCACTCTTGGGGTAAGCAACCACGAAGATCCGGTTGACCGCAATAGCGTCTAACACTTGCGCTGTATCAATTTCGCCAAACCTATCCACAAATCTGCGAGCGCGACGGATGTAGGGGACTAACGCCTGAATCAACTCTTTCTTGTTCGGTCTGGAGTATTGCAACCACTGCCTGGCCCTCCCATTGGCACCACTTGACCCCTGCCAAGCGATAAGCGCCGCCAAGTCACTCTTCGCCTGAACGTTGGACGCCCCCAAGAAAAGCAGCTTCTCAAGGCCTGACGACACCAGAGACGCGGTCTCCAGAGAGGAGAGTACCGTTCCGCCCACGACCTCAAGCTCCCTCATCTTGGACTCTTTCGGCAGTCGCATTATTGGCACCAAATATGCGCCGTTCGTTTCGAGGTAGGCGCCAGGATCCCACTCGACGGTTATGACATGCAGACGTTGATGGGCCTTAAGCGTTAGCTCCTCCAGGACCTTTTTTCGGAATAGCTGGGGGTGCAACACGTGGCGGGCGAGTGTTACATGCCCCCTGGTCCGCACCAAACCAGCGCTGAGCGGCTTGCCCGAACTGGAAATCGCCATGTCGGCGTCGCGCATTCTTTCCAAAATCTGAAATGGGGTAAGTGAGGCAAATTCTGGGTGTACATCCTCCCCCTTCTTGTCCTCCGACCTAACGCTGGATCCATGTCGTCGGCTCCAAGAGTGCGCAAAAACGGCGGCCATCGCGACCGCGAAAATAAAGGCACCAAGGCGCACGATTCGGTCCAGCGTCTGATTCTCGATACGCCACCAAAATGAGCCTGAAAGGCCACAGTAGACAAATGCGACAATCGGGACGACGAAGAGAAGCAGGTTCTTCACAACCGCGCTGACGTACCTCGCGGCTCGGCCAATGTGGCGAGCGAAGCTTGTGTCGAGGGCTGGGGTGGGCATGGGCCATTGTATTTTGCCGAGCGGGATCGCCAGCCCGTTCGAGGGATTCAATCAGCGATTCTGGGCCCGGTTTTGCCCGACGATCCCTTCTATTGCGCTACGGACCGGCGCCACGGGCAGGATGGTCGGGAGCGGGACGTTGCTTGAGGTGACCCGGGATTAACTACGCGGTGGACGGCTTGGCGCCGACCGCAGATACTCTGCACAACAGGTCGAGGTTGCGTGGCCGGAGAGTGATGGGTCCTTCCGCCGCCTGACAGGCGCCGCGTCTGCGGCAGAAGAGGACGTCTCCCGCTGAAGTTCCGTTGCAACGTCTGATGGCAAGGTTGCGGGACTTCCCGAGGGTCCGAGCTGCGCAAACGCGCTGGTGACCGGGTAGGTTTCTGCGCCGTTTGGCGATGGTTCGGCGCCCGCTCTGTTTTAGCCGCATGAGCGTGAGGTGAAGCGCCCGCGTTCGACGCCTGTAGGCGAGGAGCGTGCGGTCAGTCCGCTGCCGACACGCGTGCCAATCGCAGCTATCAAGTCTGGTCCGAACGACCACGCGTCGTCGAGGTCCTTCAGGCTCGTAGGGTGGGCGAGGGCAGCCAGGTGGGCGATGATGGCCAGGGCCCCATCGCGGACGTCCTTGTTCGCCTGACTCCTGGCCGGCTCCGCAGCCTCACCCTGCAGTAGACGCTCCACCTCGCCGATCCATCGCAGTGAGGCATAGGTTGCGAGCGTGTCACGTCCCCCTGCATGCAACCACGCGTTCAGAGCGTCGAGAAAGGTCCCGTCGGTCATGACGTCGATGGCGATCGCTTCCAGCAGGTATGCCCGTCCTTCGGTGCCCTGATCCATCTCGGCCGTGTTTGCGCCGAGCCGGAGGTCGTTGCTGCGGTAGTCGTTGACGTGGCTGAACTCGTGCCACAGGCCGATGCCCGACCATACGGGTCCGAACGGGGCCGGCCGGACGTATACGTGCGGGTTGCCCTCGTCGTCGGGTAGCACTTGGAACGTCATCGTGGGATGCGATCCCGGGACGGCATCGTTGTTAGCGACGACGGCCACGAGCGTGCTGCCTGGCTTCGGTGACGGGGCCATTGGAAAAGCTCGAAGCTCTAGACCATCGCTGCGGCACCAGTAGGCGCTGCCGGTGTTGGACAGCATCTCAGTTAGTAGCGTCCCGCACCCGTAGGTGGATGCGCTGCCCGCAACGGCCGCCCGGACGCGCGAAAGGCCTTCAGCTCCGTTGGACGCTGTGCTGAGGAGGCCGGCAAGTGTCGTCATGGGAACCGGACCCTGTTTCGTAGACTCGTATCGACACCCGGGCGGCGGTCAGGTGTCAGCCAATAGAACCCTTCGGCGAGGACCATCTCCTGCAACGTTAGGAAGGCTGGCTTCGTGGCGAGTTTGGCACCGCGTAGATCGTGGCCCATTAGACACATGAGCGTGCGGGGGAACGTCTTCCACTTGGCCATGAGGCGTTGCTCGAGGAACGTCTTGAGGCCGTCGAAGGCTTGGGCGGCGGCGAGAACGTTGTTCTCGGCAGGGATGACTCCGGCGTGGACCGCTGAGTTTCGTTTTTCGTACAGCTCGTCCCAGAACGCAGTCACGGCTGGCCCTTGCCAGTTACCGCCGAGCAACTGGGGCAGCGTGGTCCGAACCAAGGCGCTGAAGTTCATGGCGCGAGCTTGGTCAGTGACCTCTTTCTCGGTTTGCGCGCCCTGGTCAATCAGGATGAGCCGGTAGGCATCGAAGAGCATTACCTCTGCGGCCGTGTTCAGGCTGACAATGGCGGACAGGCAATCTCCACGAACGAACCGGTCGTTTTCGGCCTTCTGGCGGAAGAGACGCACCTTCACGAACGGGTAGTCGTTGGCCCAGTGGAAGAACCGGATCTCGAGCCCGAACGCCCACTGACTCTCCAGCGGCTCGCGCGGGCCCCCCGTCTCAAGGTTCCAAAACAGCGGGCCCAACGGCACCCAACGGTTCTCGTCCAGTCGTGCGCCCTGAATCACCAGATGGCCAAGATCTCGGTAGTCGACCTCGACCAGAGAATGGTCTTGGGTGACGGTGCCGGCGGCGCGGATCATCGCGTTCAGGGCAGGGACGGACCGCAGTAGCCAGAAATGCCAAGCGTCCTCGCGGGAGGCTGTTGCGCAGTCGTGTGGATCGGTGACGAGCAGGAACGGGGGCGTCTCCATGGACACGTAGCTGCGGGCGTACGGGATCTCTGATTCGGAGGTGCTGACGTACGTCTCGAGGTCCTGACCGTAAAACGCTCTCACGGCCTCGGAGGTGTCGCCGGGAAGTATCTGAGCCATGGGGACGTCCAGCCGTTGAAAGGTGGCGGTGACGACGGGCTCGTCGGCCGCCTGCCCCTGGCATGGGCAGAACTGCCAGTCAGCGAACGTAGCGTCCCAAGCGAACCCATCGGGCACGGGAAAGTGGAAGGGCAACGGAAAGGCATACGTGAACGCGACCTCGGAGCCATCCAGTGTGCGGTACATGAACTGCCCCTGTGATCACAACGTCCCGGCACGATGCCGGTGAGCAACGCCTGCGCCGGGAGCGTCGAGGCCGGTGGCTCTGTCGTGGACATTAGACCAGCCAGATCACGTCCGCTATTCGGCAGAACAGGTTGACAACGAACCTCGCTGCGGGACCCGGGCACCTGTGTCACTTCGCCGCATGAGACTGCACAGCTCCTGCTCGCGTTTCCGGTCGCCGTGCTCACCAACGGCAATCGATCGACGCGATGAACCGCCCCGGCATGTCGGGAGACTCCAAACCTTGGGAAGGTTGGAGTCATGCCGGGGAACACGTCCAAGAGGTACCCGCCTGAGCTGAGGGCTCGGGCGGTGCGGATGTTCGAGGAGATCCGCGGCGATCACGCCACGGACTGGGAGGCGATGACGAAGGTCGCGCAGCTGCTCGGGGTGAGCACCGCAGAGACCGTCCGCAAGTGGGTGCGCCAAGCCCAGGTCGACCAAGGCGCCCGTCCGGGCGTCACCAGCGAGGAGTCGGCCGAGGTCAAACGGTTGAGACGAGAGAACGCCGAGCTACGCCGCGCGAACTCGATCCTGAAGGCCGCGGCGGCTTTCTTCGGAGCCGAGCTCGACCGGCCCTCCCGCTGATCGTGGAGTTCATCCGCGAGCACGCAGGGCACCGTGAGGAGTGCGACAACGGTGGCCTGCGATGGGGTGTCGAGCCGATCTGCACCGTGCTGAGCGAGCACGGGCTGCCGATCGCCCCGTCGACGTACTACGCGCACGTGAACCGGCCCGCCACGGCTCGTGAGCACCGGGATGCGCTGCTGCTGAACGAGGTCCGACGAGTCCACGCCGGCAACTACGGGGTGTACGGCGCGCGGAAGGTGTGGCTCCAGCTCAACCGCGAAGGGATCCCAGTGGCCCGGTGCACGGTCGAACGACTCATGCGCGAGGACGGCCTGACCGGCGCGGTCCGCGGGAAGGTCAAGCGCACCACCATCGCGGACCCGGCCGGCCCGCGGGCGCGTGACCTGGTCCGGCGCGACTTCGCCCCGCTCGCTCCGAATCGGCTCTGGGTCGCCGACATCACCTATGTGTCGACATGGGCGGGATGGGTGTACGTCGCGTTCGTCGTTGACGCGTTCGCGCGGCGGATCATCGGCTGGCGGTGTGGGTCGAGCATGTCTACCCAGCTGGTCCTGGACGCGCTGGAGCAGGCCGTCTGGACGCGGGAACGTGAGGGTCATTCGCTGGATTCCGTTGTGGCGCATACGGATCGCGGGTCGCAGTACACTGCGATCCGCTACACCGAACGCTTGGCCGAGGCGAACATCGCCGCGTCGGTCGGCTCGGTTGGATCGTCCTACGACAACGCGCTGGCCGAGTCGATCAACGGCCTGTTCAAGACCGAGCTGATCAAACCACGCGGTCCGTGGCGCACCCTCGACGCCGTCGAGATCGCGACCGCCGAGTGGGTCGACTGGTTCAACCACCGCCGCCTCTACGAGTACTGCGGCGACATCCCACCGGCCGACCTCGAAGCGGCCTACTACGCTCAAAACGAGGCCCAGCAGGATCTGGAGCTCTCAAACCACTGAGTCTCCCGACTCACCGGGGCGGTTCACGACTAGGCGGCATGGAAAGAGAGGAGCTGGGGTCGCCTGAGATACCTCGCTGCAGCGTCAGCGACGCTGCAGCGAGGAGTGATCGCGCCAACGCGGAATCGTGTGCCACTTCAGCGCTCGATGCGGAACTGCCGTTCAAAACGCTGCCATCCCCCTTCTGGCGACCAGCGCAGTCCACTGCCTTCGACTAGGAAAGACATGAGCCAGACGTGTGTCACCTCGTCGGGCAGCTTTGGGGACCTCGTCGGCACGACGTCATCCTGATCCCTCCACAGCATGTCGAAGACGCCGAACGGCGCGGTGGAAAAGGCCGGCAGAAGAATGAACGCGTGTCGCTCGGTTGCGCCGGACCGGGCGAGTTTGCCCAAGACGTCGCTCTGATGGGCGTCCAGAAGGAAGTCACGGACCCACTGGGGAACGGCACTGCCGGTGTTGTCGACCATCCCGCCAGCCCGCTCGCGCGGTCGCTCGATCGTCAGGTAGATCGAGCCGGGGAACTCCGTCCCAGATTGATCTCCGCTGACTATGCCAAGGCTGCGAGCCCGCCCCTCGAGTGATCCACGGACCTCATGCCTTGCTCGCTGGCTCGGAATCTGAGTGACCCCCTTGCCTTCCAACTCTTTCAGGAGAGCAGGCAGCTCCTTGAGGAGGCGGTTGGCGCGCGCGGTGGGCTCCAGGTGCACCATCCAGCCGCCCTGCAGATCCGGCTCAATCCAACGCTCTTCGCGCCCATTGATCAGCTTCCAGAGCTGAATGCTTTCCGAGTCGGCGGCAGCAGTCACCTCCACAGCAGCGAGGCCGTCTACAGTGAAGATGTGGAGGTCATGCATACCAGGTTGGCTACCGTCGTCGTGTTGCTCGACCCTCAAGCCGAGCGTTGCCGCGATCGTTGCCGCGACTACCTTCTCCTCATCCCGCAGTTCAGTCATTCCACTACTGTCGATGCGCACAGTGCCTTAGGGACTGCTGCACGGATAGGTGACACCTGATCTGTGGCGCTGAAGGGCGTCGCTGGAAGGATGTGCACCGTGCCCAAGCCCTACCCCAAAGAGTTCCGCGACGACGTCGTGAACGTCGCCCGAGGCCGCGAGCCGGGCCAGTCGCTCAAGCAGATCGCCGCGGACTTCGGCATCGCCGAGTCATGCCTTCGCAACTGGCTGCGCGATGCCGACGTCGAGGACGGCGTCAAACCCGGCAGCACCTCGGCTGAGAATGCCGAGCTGCGTGAAGCCCGGAAACGCATCCGTCTGCTCGAGCAGGAGAACGAGGTCCTTCGACGGGCCGCGGCCTACCTGTCACAGGCGAACCTGCCGGGAAAATGATGTACCCGCTCGTCCGCGAGCTGGCCGCCGACGGGATCCCCGTCACGGTGACGTGCCGGGTACTGAAGATCGCTCGCCAGCCGTACTACCGCTGGCTCACCGCGCCGGTCACGGCGGCCGAGCTGGCCGAGGCTCACCTGGCCAACGCGCTGTTCGATGCGCACCGGGACGACCCCGAGTTCGGCTACCGGTACCTCGCCGACGAGGCCCGCGACGCTGGCCACCAGGCCTGCGACCGGACCATGTGGCGGGTCTGCTCGGCCAACGGCTGGTGGAGCGCGTTCGGCAAGAAGCGCGGGAAGAACGGCAAGAAGCCAGGGCCTCCCGTGCACGACGACCTCGTCAAACGCGACTTCAGCGCTGAGCGGCCGAACCGGTTGTGGCTCTCTGACATCACGGAGCACTGGACCGGCGAAGGCAAGCTCTACCTGTGCGCGATCAAGGACGTCTACTCCAACCGGATCGTGGGGTACTCGATCAGCGACCGGATGAAGTCGCGGCTGGCCGTCGAAGCCCTCGCCAGCGCGGTCGCCCGCCGTGGTCAGGTCGCCGGCTGCATCCTGCACACGGATCGCGGATCGCAGTTCAGGTCAAGGAAGTTCGTCCACGCCCTGCACCGGCACGACATGGTCGGCTCGATGGGCAAGGTCGGCGCAGCCGGGGACAACGCCGCCATGGAGTCCTTCTTCGCGCTGCTGCAGAAGAACGTTCTCGACCGGCGCCAGTGGACCACCCGACAGGAGCTACGGATCGCGATCGTCACCTGGATCGAACGGACCTACCACCGCCGGCGCCGTCAGGACGCCCTCGGACGGTTGACCCCAATCGAGTTCGAGACCATCATGACCAAACCTGCCACTCAGGCAGCCTGACCCCACCTGTCACCTATTCGTGCGGCAGTCCCTTATGTCTCGTCGTGAGGCCCGTGTCAGCCAGGGAACACGATTGCGTCTTACCGCCGCCTCTGACGCACGATCCTGAATCGCGCGAGATCGAAGTCTGGATGGTGTTTCGCGATTCACTCACGACGCTCTCTGCCACGGGCTAGCGTGCTCGCCATAACGCACAGAGCACGGATGCATCAGAACATGGGGCTATGTGCGCCCAAGAAGAAAGGCTGCGGGATGCCAGACAAGGTAGTTCCCTGCAAGACGTGCAAGAGCCCCGTTTCAAACAAGGCGTCGGCGTGTCCACAGTGCGGCCGCGACCGCCCGGGCGGTGGGACGAGCACAGGCGTCTTCCTGTTCGTCACGTTGGCACTGGTCCTCGGAGCCGCGTGGCTGATTTATTCGGCGATTGAGTCGGCCAGCGGGCAGATGGGCGCCTTGTAACCGCCAAAACCGCCGCCAGGGGCGGTTCTTGCGGCTGTTTAGGGGTGGGTCCACTTACGTCTTTCCGCCGCGAGCAGGTCGCTGGGATGCGCAGCCGTGGGTCGAGCATGAGAGCACAGCCCATCCGGGTGTCGACCTACGCTCCATTACCTGCATCCGCTGTACCAGGTGAGACAGCGGGACCCTGGCATGTGGGAAGGGCGCTGTCTGCGATCCGGGTGCGCCAGGGCCAACAGACTTCCGACGGGGCTCAGCGGTCCTGACAGGACCACGCGCAAGCCCTAGCCTCGTCCCATGAAGGGCTTGCTGCCCACGCCGCACGGATTCCGTTCCGGGGGACCGCGAGTTCGTTGTGCCTACGAGTGGACTGGGGCGCGCACGACATGAATCTCGACTGGTTCTTGACTCCTACCGCCGTGACCATTGCCTTCTTCGCGACGGTCTTGGGAATCCCTCTGGCCCTGTGGGGGCTGTTCCGCACTTCGCGCTCGGTCACGAAGGCGCGTCGAGCCTCGGAGCAAACGCGCCGAGTGTTGCGGACCGCCGACCTTCGAAGCGCCATTGAGGTAGCACTTCAAGTGGAAGAGCGGATCGTTCGGGTGGACCTAGGGAGTCGCGACAGCGCGACGGAGATGCTGGAGCACTTGAACACCTGGCTCGCGGTTCAGAAGGCCATCCACGGGCTCATGCAAGGCCAGTTGGGGTCGCGCCCGGAGGGCAGGCTCTGGCGCAAGACGCCTCCCCCGGCCAAGATATGGGAAGAGACTGCGCTCAACTTAGAGTCGGCGCGAGCGGACGTACTGACTGCAAGGGACGATGCGCGAGATCGGCGCAGGTGGCGGAAGTACGACATGAGAGTCCTCGGCCGATCTCTCGCAGCATTTGGTGAGTCAGCTAGAGCCCTCTTAGTGACGGCGGACGACGAGGTGATCAGAGATGCGTGAACCGCGAGTCAAGGACCAGCTGCGGGCAATTCGACAACTATGGCGAGAGACCACAAAGGGTGAGGCGCAATGGTCCCCTACGGGTTCCGAGGACTCTTACAAGAGCATCAGGCGCGATGAGATAGCAATCCTCGAACGCACTGAGGAAGGTTTTGTACGATTGAAGTTCTCGACTCGGGGGCGCGAAGATTACACCGTTCAACTCGAAGAGCTTCCCTCGTATGCACAGGCCTCTCAGGACGAGGAGGATCGGGATGCGTGGCTCTCCAAGTTGTGGTTGGAGGTCACGCGAGACATTGACCGGTCGGCCAACGCCATGGACCGTTTCCTAGGGATGGACAACCCGCCTGCGCCCTAGCTTTCGAGTAATGATCGCCTATCGGGAACTACGGGGCCGGACGCTGGCCTTGTTGGCCGCTAAGTTCCGAACATACCGCGCCCCGGGGGCCACGCCCGACGATGCCGCGATGCGGTCTTGACGACCCCTCCCGCTCTGGCGTCGGCCGCCGCTGAATCGGCTCAGTTCCTCAATCCGTGCGAGTGAACCTGCGTCATTTCATTCCGCCGCCTATCGCGTCGACAGCACTGGTGCAGCAATTTGAGCCGCCGGCGAGCCGCCGACTAGGTGAGCGCATGCTCCTAGCCCGGTAGCACATCTACACGGCGTGGAAATTGCCGCCCCTCACGGCGGCCATGCGATCCTGTCCGTGCGGCACGATCGCACGAGGCGTCGCCTGCGCCGACCTGCTCGCAGGCGCTTGCGTGCCGCCCTCGCTGAACGGAGTACCCGTGACGGACATGTACGAGCGGCTTGTCGACGAACGCGACCCCTCCCCGAGCCAAGGCACTTCCGGCACGCTCTATCGGTACATGGCCGCCGACGGCTTGCTGCACACAGTGCGCACGAAGCATCTACGAATGAACGCCTGGTCGCAGATGAACGACCCTCGCGAATCCAAGGAATGGGTTGCCTCCGGGGCGCTACGGGCAGTCGGTGCCTACTCCGAGCAGGAGATGCGCGAGCGAGTCGATGTCGTCATGCGCCGTTCGGCCCGACTCATGGCTCTCACGATGGACCGGTCGTGCCGGGACGAGGGCAGCAGAAGCCACCTCTTCCACCGCGGTTGGGCCAGCGCCTCGATGTGGAGCCAGTACGCAAACGCACACGAAGGCGTCTGCTTGGTCTTAGATAGGGATTCACTGCTCGAGAATGCGATGAACGTGCCCCCGGCTGACGGCCGATATACGACGTGGGGTGAGGTTCAATACGAGGATGTCCCTAGGGTGTTCGAGCTTCGCGGCAATTTCGCCACCCAAGCGGAGTTCGATGAGGAACTTGACCGCTTCCTCGGAGCGAGGCGTCAGATCTCTGCCCTGCACATGGTCAAGAGCCGTGACTGGGCGCATGAGGCCGAGTTCCGGATCCTGACGATTGACGTGAAGGCTGCGCCGGAGGAGTTGGACACACCCCTGAGCGTGCCGGTGGGGGACGCCTTGTTGGGCGTCATCTTCGGGTACAAGCACCCGTTCCCGGAGCTGGTGGCTGCGGGAATGAGGGAGTCCATGGGGCCAAGTGCGCCTGAGTTGTTCGTGTGTGACTGGGAGGGCGGTGCCCCGCGGCTTCGGCCTCTGCGGCAATGAGCCGACGTGTCCCGTGATGGCCCACGCCCACAGACCTCAAGCTAATCAGGGTGAGGGATTGAGGGGTGTGGGTCTCATAAGAAACGCCAGGTGGCTTGCTGAACCTATTCGGGGATGGGTGAGTCCCTGTCCATTGCTCGCTAGGCAATAGAGGATGTGCTTGCTGACGCAGGCGTACGCGGCCGAACTTGTGGCAGCGCGTCCCCTCGCCGCCTGTCGCCCAACATGCGCCTTTGTCCCCAGCAAACGAGCCGAGAGGCCTGGCCTCGAGATGGGCGAACACGGCCCGCTTGCTTGATACGAAAGCGGCTCGGCGTCAGGTTGCCTCTGAAAGCCGAGGCGCCACGAACGGGTGGGTGTGCACGAAGCCGCGCAGCGCAGCCTCAGTGCACAGGTCCGGCCAGCCAAGGAATCGAGAGGCCAAGAGCACTCGGTGTGAATGCTTGCGCATGAAGTCGCTGGCCACCGCGACGCTTTGGTCCTCGAAGAGGATCCGGTGTTGCCGGATGCCTTCGTGAACTCCCCTCGCTCATGCCCGCCCGGGTAGCGAGACTCGCGAGCCGGGTCGCTTCGCCGCGACTCGACCACCTCCACAGCGAGCGCGGAAGCGAAGCCGGACCCACGGCGTGCCCGGCACGCTCCCCAGTGTCGGTCTCTAGGTCTACGCTCGCGTCATGTCCACCAAGATCCGAAAGGTCACTGAGTCCGAGCTGCTGGCTCGTCGCGCCGAGATCCTTGACGAACTGGGGGTCACTGACGACGAACTGCGAGGCAAGGTCGGGACAGGCGGTCTGGCCGGACGAGAATGGTCGGCTTGGTCGGAGATCGAGGACATCGACTATCTGCTAGAACGTGACTGAGCAGCCACCCCAGCCCCTGCTGGACCAAGCAGTTGAGTTCGGTGACAAGGTCTCCGAACTGTTGAGTAACTGCTTCCCCGAGGCGCCCGGGATGGAACTGAAAACGAAGGGGTCGAGAGCCAGCCTCTCGCCGGAAGGCCAATCGGACAAAGTAGGTGGCGTCCCACTGCTAGCCAAGGGCCGGCGACTAGCCTGGCTGCGCCTTGATTTCCTGTGCCGGTTAGACGCCACAGCAGAGTTCTTGGCTATCGACAAGTCGAAGATCTGGATTGTCGCCACCGTTGACTCGACTCCCATCTTCCGTTTCGAGTACTTGTACGAGGCGGACTGGGTCCCACACTCACACATCCAAGTGCATGGCGAGCGCGGCGCTCTAGCTCACCTGCTTTCGCAGACTGGCCACGGACGACCCCACAACATGTCGGCCCTTCACCTCCCCACTGGTGGAGCGCGCTTCAGACCCAACCTTGAGGACGTGGCGCAGTTCCTCATCGTCGACTGTGGCTTTGATGCTCTTCCGTCATGGCGCGACGCTGTCGACCAAGAGCGGGCCGAATGGCGGCGTATCCAGACCCGCGCGGCGTGCCGGGCCCTACCCGAAGAGGCAGCTGAACAGCTCGCCATCATGGGCTACACCGTCACGCCGCCGCCCGGGGGCCACCCCAGCCCGGGGCGCAAAGCCCTGGGTGCCTGGTAAGCCGCGCCTGCTCGGTGCGCACGCGGATGCGTCTATCCGCCGCTCGTGGCTGCCTAGCTCCGGGCGCTACTCCGGGATACGCGACCATGGGGACTCCGCCCACTGTCGCTCAACCTCGTCGACGGCTGACGCTGTGTCGGCATTGGTGGTCAAGGTCTTGAGGATGCGAAGAAGGCCATTCATCCTCTCGTACTGGTCGATGTGCCAGTCAACGTGTAGCTGCCCGTCGCCTGGGGCGATGCGTGCTGCGCATTCATTGCAGATCCCAGATCGGTCAACCGAGGTAGACGCCATCGCACTCCCTAGTGGTGGTCCGCGACCCAATGTCGCTCCTGCCACTCAGCATGTCGCACGGCGCCGACAGTCTTGATCGTGACAGAGCTCAGCGGCCCTGCGTCCTACCGCCGCATAGACGCTCGGTCGGATGTGAGGCCAAGGACGGGCCCGGGGATTCGTTAGCCTCCAGGCAGGACCATCGTTCAGCCCATACCTACGGCTAGGAGGCACAGCGATGACGGCAGCGACGGTGGCGTTCACGGATGGCGCTTGCGAACGTAACCCGGGAGGCCGAGGTGGATGGGGATGGGTGGTCGACGAGCACACGTTCGGTCTGGGCGGGGACCCTTCCACCACGAACCAGCGGATGGAGATCCGGGCCGCTCTGGAAGCGGCGCGCGCCCTTCCCCGACCTCTGACGGTGTGGTCGGACTCGAGGTACGTCGTCGACTGCTTCGACAAGGGTTGGTGGCGCGCGTGGCGGGCCAACGGATGGAGGAACTCCCAGAAAAGGCCCGTCGCGAACCGGGACCTTTGGGAGCCGCTGATCGAGGTAGCGTCCGCGGATGTCGCGTTTCGATGGGTGAAGGGCCACTCGGGAGCGAACCTCAACGAGGTGGCGGACCTGCTCGCCAATGCCGGCATGCTGGGCGAGCCAGTCACGGCGCCGCTCGATCTCGCCGCGATGGTGGCGGTGGCAGCCAACGCTGGACCGCGCTTTGTGGTACCTACCAAGTGGAGAGCTGCCTGCAAGGCGTGCGGCCACGACTACACGGAAGGAACAAGCGTCACGAAGAACGAGCTGGGCTGGGTGCACGAGGAGTGCGCGGCGATCTAGGCCCGAACTGCGAATGTTCTCGCGGTCCGTGTTGTTCCCGAGCCGCACCCGCTGTTCACTGAGCCTTGCGAGCGTCCTGCGGCATCGCCACACGCCCCCCAGCCGGCATCTGCTTACAGGTCGCGGAACCCAACTCCTCGCGGCGATCAATGCCCCTTTCACGTGCTCCACATCGTCGTTGTCGACACCCCGACGGTGACATCGCACAGGGAGCGAGGCCAATCAGGATCGCGGGCCGCCCGACGGACACGACGGTCGTCCGGGCCTCCGGCGCGGGCGACCGTCGTGTCGAGTCTCAGCGGGCGTTGTATGCGTCTTGCACTTCCTGGCTGACGCGGCCGCGGTCCGAGACCTTGTGACCGTTGGCCCGGGCCCACTCGCGGATGGCCTGGAGCTGGTTCTTGTCGTTCTTTCCCGAATGCGGCTTGGCCGAAGAGCGGCGGCCACCGCCGACTTTGCGGGCCCTGCTCGTGAAGGGCTCGAGTGCGGCAATCAGCTTCTCCTCATTCTTCTTGGAGAGGTCAATCTCGAACTGAGTGCCCTGATAGCTGAACTGAATCGTGGAATCGGCGGGTCCACCGTCGATGTCATCGTCCAGGATCGTCTGAATTCGCTGTGCCATGCCTTGGGTTCTCCAACTGTTTGATGAATCCCTGCCGCAGCATCGAATCACAGGCAATGCGCCTTTCGCCACTTGCGCGCGAGGGAAGCGACGAACGTCGATGATGGCTCTTGTACTTCTCCGTCGGCCGACCACGTTGAGCCGAGATGCACCGCCACGGCTGCCGGTGACCGGCAGGGCGCGGCGCCCGCTGATAGTGACCCCCGACCACGGTTCGCTCTCAGACCACACGAGGAGTGCACGACATGGAGCGACTACTGACCGTAGAGGACGCCGCCAGAGTCCTTGGAACAACGACACGGTTTCCACGACGCCTCATCGCTGAAAGGCGGATTCGCTTCGTGCGCATCGGGAGGCACGTCCGGATCCCCGAGACCGAACTCCAGCAGTTCATCAATGAGGGCACGGTGGAGCGGATGCGCCTCTACCCGACCGGGTCGGGCTGATGACCCGCCGTCGGTTCGGATACATACGCAAGCTTCCGTCCGGCCGCTTTCACGCGAGCTACAAGACCCCTGATGGTCAGCGGCACAACGCGCCCGAGACGTACCGGACCGAGGCAGACGCTCGACGCTTCTTGGATCGGGTCCAGCATGAGGTCGAGCGCGGACACTGGCAGCCCGACGCGCGGCTGGGGCAGCGCACTTTGCGCGAGTGTTGCGACGCCTACCTGGAGGAGAACCCGAGGGTCGGCGAGCGGTGGGCTGAGACGTGCCGTCGCAACATGCGGCTCCATCTTGGCGATCTGCTCGACAGGCCGATCGCGAGCATCACTCCGCCGCTGGTCCGCGCCTGGCACGCCAAGGCCCTTCGAGGATCGGGTGGTCGCACATCGATCAGCCAGTCCTACAGGCTTATCCGCGCAGTCCTCAACGTGGCCGTCCAAGACGGTGCGATCGTCAGAAACCCGTGCCAGATCCCCGGCGCCGGCGCCCAACGATCCGCCGAACGTCCCATCGCCACCCCGTCCGAGGTCGCCAAGCTGATCGAGGCCACCACCCCTCGCTTCCGGGTCGCCGTGGCCCTCGCCGCGTGGTGCGGCCTGCGTCGGGGCGAGCTCTGCGCGCTCCGGACCGGCGATGTCGACCTGGAGCACGGTCGCGTCACCGTGCGCCGCAACTACGTCGAGCTCCTCGAGGCGCCAACGAAGTTCGAGAAGGATCCCAAGAGCGAGGCCGGCAAGCGCACGGTCACGATCCCCCCGCATGTCATCCCCCTGCTCGAGCGCCACGCGCGCGCATACTCGGGCGGGACCTACTTCTTCGCGGACCGCTACGGGCAGCAGGTGCGGGGAAACACGATCTACCAGGCTTTCGTCCGGGCCCGTGACCAGGTGGGCCTCACCATCGCCTTCCACGATCTGCGTCACACCGGGCAGTCACTCGCGGCCGCAACAGGCGCGAGCCTCGTCGACCTCAAGAAGCGGCTCGGACACTCCTCGACTGCGGCGGCCCAGCGCTACATGCACGCCGTCGAGGGCCGTGACGCACAAATCGCCGATGCCCTGTCGAAGCTCGCCGAGAGCGGCGACGCGAGCAAGCTCCCCAGATCGTTCTGACACATGAATCGCACGCCAGATCGCACGGCCGGCAAAAGACAGGGCCTGACCTGCACGAATGCGTCTCCCTGAAAATCGGAAGGTCGGCGGTTCGACCCCGCCCCTGGCCACCACCCCCGAAACCGCAGGTCACCATCGTGTGAACTGCGGTTTCGTCGCTCCCGGGACGGGCGGAGGCTGGTACCAGACTTCTGGGCACCACCCGACGACGAGGAGCGCACGCGATGAGGCTCAACGAGGAGACGGCTCGGTCACGCCTGCGCGAGCAGGTCCACGGCGTGCTGTGCACGCTGCACCCCGACCGCGGCCCCGACCCGGTCCCGATCGTGTATGCCGTGAGCGACGACGGGCACGTCGGCATCCCGATCGACACGGTCAAGCCCAAGACGTCCTCCCGGCTTCAGCGCGAGGCCAACCTGGCGGCCGACCCGCGGGGTTCCCTGCTCATCGAGCGCTGGGAGGACGACGACTGGTCGAGGCTCTGGTGGGTGCGCGCCGAGCTCCGGCACGTCAGCGACCCGCCGTCCTCGCTGACCGACGACCTCGCCGACCGGCTGGCCAGCACCGTGCCGCAGTACGCCGACAAGCCCTTCCACCGGCTGCTCGTGTGTCGCATCGTCCGGGTCACCGGCTGGGCCGCCGGCGAGGCGTGACCACTGCGGCCGGCGCCCGGACCCGTGTCCGGACCGCGGTTTCGTCGCTCCCGGCTCACAGGGGAGGGATGATCCTTCGCTGTCGCAGCGACTCGAAGAGGTCGAGGAACGAGTCCGCCGAGTCCTGGTAGTCGAGGAAGCCCAGCTTGCGACTCTTGCCCATGTCGGCGAACGTCTCGACCGTGCGCCCCAGATCAGCATCTGTGTGCCACCACGACGCCAGCTCCGCCACCGGGTACGGGGCAAGACCATGGCGCGCGACCAGGTCGGCCCACACCTGGTCGGCGTGGGTCATGCGCCCCTCGAGGGGCTGCGGCTGACCGGGGTACTCGGCGGGTTCGACACCGAGGCCCTCCGCGACCCGGCTCCACATCTGGCGCCACCGGAAGACCTCACCGTTGACGGTGTTGAACGCCTGGTCACGCCCGGCGGGTTCGGTCGCCGACCATGCGACGTGCCTGCCCAGTAGGCGAGCGTCGGTGATGTCGGTGACGCCAGCCCACTGCTGTGGACTCCCGGGGAACACGAAGGGCTGCCCCGTCTGGCGACAGATGCTGCCGTAGACGGCAAGCGTGACCCCCATGTTCATCGCGTTGCCGAGCGCGTAGCCGATCATCGTGTGCGGTCGGTGCACCGACCACGTGAAGCCCTGCTGAGCCGCTGCCTCGAAGAGCGCGTCCTCCTGGACGTAGTAGAAGTTCTCGAACGGCAGTCGCCCTTGGCTCTCGCGGAAGGGCGTTTCGGCCGGAGCCTTGGCGTAGGCCTCGAAGGGACCGAGGTAGTGCTTGAGGCCGGTCACGAGGACGGCGTGCTCGAGCGTGGTGGTGCGACCGAGGACCTCGAGAGTGTTGCGCAGCATCGCACCGTTGACTCGGCAGTTCTCGGCCTCCGTCGCCTGCCGTTGCCAGGTGGTGAACACCAGGTGCGAGATCGACCTGCCCGCGACCGCACGCTCGACGGACTCGGGGTCGAGGACGTCGGCGAGGACGTGGTCGACGCCGGGAACGGGCTCGCGCACGGAGCGGGACAGGCCCACCACGTCGAAACCCTTGTCCAGCAGGGCGTGCGCGCAGTTCTGTCCACCGATGCCGGTGATTCCTACGACGAGGGCAGTGGGTGCCATGCGCGCTCCTTCGGGCGATGCTGACGGTGCGGCGGGTGACGTCCGAGCGTCCATGTCCGCGACAGGCCGATGGTGCCGCGATCTGGACAGGGCGTCAAGTGATGATTAACGTTATCTCGAAACAGCTCGCCTGCGTCTGCCCTCGACCGTTCCACCCCGACCACATCCCGGCTCCCGAGGAGGACCCCCATGGCTGGACGCATCCTCACCCGGACCTACGCCGCGCCCACCCTCTCGCGCCACGTCAGGCCCGGCACGTGCCGCCGCGGCGAGCCGGTCCCGAGTCGTGCCGCGACGGTGCCCGAGTGAGCGCCCGGCGGATCGGGCAGGACGGGTCGCCTCGCGCTACTGTCGGGGAAAACCGACGCCAGCACAGAGGTGAGCCGAGAGTGGTCGAGCAGGTCGAGAACCTCGGTGGCCGCCTCCGCAAGGTGCGGCTCGCCACCGGGATGTCCCTTCGCGAGGTGTCCCGACAGCTGGGGGTCTCGCCCTCCTTCGTGTCCCAGCTCGAGAACGGCAAGTCGCAGCCGTCGGTGGCCACCCTCTACTCCTTGGCCCAGCTGCTGGGCGTGTCGATCGACGAGCTCTTCGCCGTGGACGGCGGCGCTCCGATCCCACCCTCGGGCACGGGTGACGACGCCGGCGGCACCGAGACCCTGGCCGCCGCCTCGCGTCCGGCGAACGCGGAGGGCCTCCCGAGCAGGTCGGAGATCAGCTCCCCTGTCGACGCCGTTCCCCGCACCGGTCGTGCCGAGCGCGTCTCCGTCACCAGGTCCGGCGGCCGATCCCGCCTCGAGATGGACACCGGCGTCGTGTGGGAACGCTTGGCCGACAACACCGGCGGGGACCTCGACTTCATCGAGATCGTGTATCCCCCGCACAGCAACTCGACCAACGACGGCCGGATGCTGCAGCACGCCGGCGCCGAGTTCGGATACCTCCTCGAGGGCGAGCTCGAGATCACGGTGGGCTTCGACGTCTTCACCCTGCATGCGGGGGAGGCCCTCGGCTTCGACTCCTCCCAGCCCCACCTCTTCCGCAACCTGCATTCACAGCCGGCCCGCGGGATCTGGTTCGTGGTCCACCCCACGTCCTGACCGCCGTACTGCTTGACAGGTCGTCGCCGAGCGTTCACTCTGACTGAACTCCCGTCGTTCCACCTGTTCAGCGGTTTGCACCGCTCCGAGCCATCTGCCGAGGACGTCATATGCGCGCGCTGCAGTTCACCGGGCCCGACCAGTTCCACCTCAACGAGGTCCCCGTCCCCGAGCCGGGCCCGGACGAGGTGCTCGTCGCCAGTCGGAGCGTCGGGATCTGCCACTCCGACATCGAGCTGCTCGCCGGCCGCTACATCATCCCCTTCGCCTACCCGGTGATCCCCGGCCACGAGTGGTCCGGCGAAGTCGTCCGCGTGGGCCGGGATGTCAAGGGTCTCGGCGTCGGCGACCGGGTCGTCGGCGAGTGCGTCATCGGTGACGACCACTTCGGCTTCAGCATCAGCGGTGCCGCCGCCGAGTTCTTCCTGGCCAAGGAGGCCTGGCTCCACCGCCTTCCCGACAACCTGTCGTGGACCCAGGGTGCCCTGGTCGAGCCGTTCAGCTGCGGCTACTACGCGACGGTCCGCGCCGACAACCTCGACGCGAGCGACACGGTTCTCGTGCTCGGGACCGGACCGATCGGGCTCGGCGTCGTGGCTGCCTCGGTGGGCCGAGGTGCGAAGGTCGTCGTGGCCGAGCCCTCAGCGGACCGGGGGGAGCTCGCGATGCGGCTCGGTGCCGACGAGGTGCTCGACCCCACTGCCGAGGGCTTCGAAGACGCGGTGCAGGAGGCCACCGACGGAGACGGGGCATCCGTCGTCTTCGAGGCGAGCGGCAAGCCGGCGGCGATGGCGACGGCGCTCGAGGTCGCTGCGTTCCGCGCCCGGATCGTCTACATCGGCATCGACGTGGGCGGCTCCGCCCCTGCGAAGCTCGGGCTGTTCCAGTCCAAGGAGCTTCAGGCCCGCGGCATCATCGGCTCCCCCGGCGTCTGGCCGCAGACCCTGCGCTTCCTGTCCCGCAGCGGGGTGGACCTCAGCCCACTCGTCACCTCCAGCCACGATCTGGCCGACTCCGAGAAGGCGATCACCGCCGTTCTGGAGGACCCGTCCCAGGTCAAGGTCCACATCACCTCGTCCGCCCGGCTCTGACGGGTAGGGGACCGATGATGCGCGCAGGAGTGCTCCACGGTCGCTTGGACCTTCGGGTCGAGGACCGACCAGAGCCACGACCCCGCGAGGGTGAGGTCCTCATCCAGGTCGCTCTCAACGGCCTGTGCGGTACCGACGCCACCGAGTACGCGAAGGGACCGATGATGGTCCCGCTCACGGACCGACACACCGGCAGCGGCCACGTGGGGCCCACCGTGCTCGGCCACGAGTTCATCGGGACCGTCGTCGCCGCCGGCCCGGACGCAGGGGACGGGGCCGGCAGACGCTGGACCGGCCGACGGGTGGCCTGCGGCGCGGGAGTCTCGTGCGGCTCCTGTCGGTGGTGCGCGGCCGGTCGCACCAACCTGTGCGAGCGCTACTACACGCTCGGACTGTCGACCCACGGTGGACTCGCCGAGCTCGTCGTCGCTCCCGTCAGCACCCTGGTCACCATCCCGGACGGGTGCGACGACACCGAAGCGGCGCTCGCACAACCCTTCGCGGTCGGCCTGCACGCCATCGACCGCGCCGGGATCGCTGACGGGGACGACGTCGTCGTGCTCGGCGCCGGCGCGATCGGCTCCTTCGTCCTGGCCGGGCTGCGTGGCCACCGGGGCACGGTCACCGTGGTGGACGTCGACCCCGACCGCCTCGACGTGGCGCGACGACTCGGTGCGACGAGCACCGTCGCGGTGAGCCGCGAGACGACGCTCGAGGAGCTACGGGACCTCGTTCCCCGACAGCCCCACGTCGTCATCGAGAGCTCGGGCGCGCCCGGCGCCGCGGCCCGCGCGCTGTCGCTCTGCGCGCGAGGAGGGCGGACGCTGCTGGTGGGCCTCGTCAAGGCCCCGCAGGAGCTCGGCCTCGCGGACATCGTGCTGCGTGAGGTCGACATCGCGACCACCGTCGCCCACATCTGCGCCACGGACATCCCCCGTGCCCTCGCGCTGCTCGAGAGCAGTCCCCTGGCGGGCGTCATCGGCACCACGACGGTGCCCCTCGACCATGTCGTCGCTCGTGGTCTCGACCCGATCGTGGCCGGCTCCGCGGGCGGCAAGATCCTGGTGGACCCTCGCCGTGGCTGACGTCGCGATCCTGGGCACCGGCCGCATGGGGTCGGCGATGGCGCGACGCGTGGCCGCCGCAGGGCACCGGGTGCGGGTGTGGAACCGCACGCTGTCATCCGCCCAGGCCCTGGTGGACTCGCAGACACACGGCGAGCTCGTCCTGGCCACGACCCCCTCGGCGGCCGTGACGGACGCGGACGTCGTGCTGACGATGCTCGCGGACGGCGACGTGACCACGTCGCTGCTGCTCTCCGAGGCCGTGCTGAGCGCCCTGCCCACCCACTGCCTCGTCATCGACCTGGGGACGAGCGGAGTGGCGGCGGCAACGCGTCTGGGTCGCCGGCTCACCGACGCAGGACATCGCTTCGTCGACGCTCCCGTGTCGGGGAGCGTGCCCGCCGTCACCGCCGGCACCTTGCTCGTCATGGCGTCCGGGCGGCCCGACGACGTCATCGCCGCCCGGGGGGTCCTCGAGTCCTTCGCCGCCGAGGTGCTCCGGGTGGGTGACGTCGGCGCAGGCCAGGCGATGAAGCTCGCGGTCAACCTCGTGGTCCACGACCTCAACGCGGCCCTCGCAGAGGCCCTCGTCCTCGCGGAGCGGTCCGGAGTCACTCGGACCGAGGCCTACGACGTGCTCGAACGCAGTGTCGTCGGGGCGCCCTTCGTCCACTACAAGCGCCCGGCTTTCCTCGACCCGCAGACGCCGATCGCGATGAGCCTGGAGCTCGTCGCCAAGGACCTGCGCCTGATCACCGAGCAGGGCAGGACGACCGGCGCGGCGCTGCCGGTGACAGAGCAGACGCTGCAGCGCGTGCAGGGCGCCGTCGACGCCGGGTGGGGCTCGCGAGACATGGCCGACCTGAGTCGTATCCAGTCCGCAGTGGACCCACGCGAGTAGGCGTTTCGCCCGCTTCGCGGGTGTCCGTCCCGAGGCGCGCATCACGGTCTTGTCTCGTTGACCAAGACCCGAGCGTGAACCTCTTGTTAACGCCAAATGCTCTATGTACAGTCTCACCCAACACCTTGGTCGCCCGCGATCCGGACGGTCAGCATGGAAACCCTCAGTGTCGAGGAGTGGGTCATGGATCCGAAGAACGAGACGGTCAGCCCGTCGCGCCGCACCCCCCGGGGCCTCTCGCGTGGACTGCTGACCGTGGTCGCGGCGTTGGCCCTTCTCGTCATCGCCGGCTTCATCTTCGCCCCGAGCAGTGTCAGCTCCGGTGCGGTCCAGAGCATGCTGCCGTTCGCAGCCGTGCTCGCCATCGTCGCCCTCGGGCAGACCCTCGTCGTCATGCAGGGCGGCATCGACCTGTCGGTCGCAGGCTCGGTGTCACTCGTCATCGTCATCGTGACCCACCAGGCCTATGGCGACGACTCCAAGGTGCTCCCGGCGGCCCTGCTCGCGCTGGGGGTCTCGCTCCTCACCGGGCTCGGCAACGGCCTGCTCATCGGACGCCTCGGCCTCAACCCCATCGTCGCCACCCTGGGCACCAACGCGCTGCTCTACGCCGCGGTGCTGGCCGTGTCCGGGGGGACCCCCCGCCAGACCACCGACCTGCTCGCCCGGCTCGCCGGTGACAGCACTCTCGGGATCCCACACGCGGTCCTCGTCGCCGTGCTCGCGACCGCCGTCGTCACGGTGGTCGTCAAGAAGACGGCGTCGGGACGTCGCTTCGAGGCGGTCGGGGCCAACGGCTCGGCGGCGTGGGCTGCTGGTCTGCGCGTGCAGGGCTTCAAGGCCGGCGGCTACGTCTTCGCGCAGGTCTTCTACTGGCTGGGCGCCCTGCTCCTGGCCGGCATCCTCAACAAGCCCACGGCATACCAGGGCGACAGCTACCTGCTGGCCTCGGTGGCAGCGGTCGTCCTCGGAGGCACCTCCCTGCTCGGCGGTCGGGGCAACCTCGTCGCCACAGCCGTCGCGGCGCTCTTCCTGATCCAGCTGGACCAGTTCGTGCTGGCCCTCGGCTTCGACTTCGCGGGCAAGACGCTCGTGCAGTCGGCCGCGTTCGCGATCGGTGTCGCGCTCTACACCATCAACTGGTCGCGGCTGCGACGGCGATCCCAACGTCCAGCCAGCACCGTCCCGGCCTGACCCCTCTTGCTTCATCCCTCACCCGGCTCATGACCATCAGAAAGGTCGATCCGCAATGTCCCGACCCAACACAGCCATCCGCGTCCTCGCAGTGTCGAGCGTCGCCGCCCTGGCACTCGCAGCCTGTGGCAGCTCGTCCGACGGCGCCTCTCCCGCCGCCAGCGGAGGCAGCACCGTCTCGGGTGCGCCATCCTGGTGCGGCTCCAAGCAGATCACCCTGGGCCTGACCGACGGGTTCGGCGGCAACAGCTGGCGTCTCGTCACGACGGCCTCCGCCAAGGACGAGATCGCCAAGTGCCCGAGCGTCACGAGCTTCACCTACGCCGACGGTCAGGGCGACACCCAGAAGGCCATCTCCGACATCCAGGGCCTGGTCGCCAAGGGAGTCAACGCGCTCGTCGTGTTCCCGGACGCCGGCAACGCCATGCTCCCTGCTCTGCAGAGCGCCAAGGAGGCCGGCGTCACCACGGTGCCCTACCGGGTCAACCCGGGCGGCGCCGACGGCAAGGACTACGACGTCTGGGTGGGAGCCGACTTCGTCACCGACGGCAAGAACTGGGCCGACTGGCTCACCAAGACCCTGCCGAGCGGGGGCAACATCCTCTTCCTGTCCGGCCCCGCAGGCAACAGCCAGGGCCTCGACGAGCTCAAGGGCATGAAGGAGGTCCTCGACCCAGGGAAGTACACCTTCATCGGGCAGGCGCCGTTCGAGGTCACCAACTGGGATCCCGCCAAGACCCAGCAGGTCCTGAGTGCCGCCATCGCGAAGTACCCGAAGATCGACGCGATCGTGTCCGACTTCGGACCGTCCCTCGTCGGTGCTCTGCCGGAGTTCGAGAAGAGCGGGCGCTCCATCCCTGCCCTGGCGACGTCGGACGGCAACGTCCTCTCGTGCTTCTACGAGGCGCACAAGGCACAGAACCCGGACTTCAAGCTCTTCACCGTGGCCACGGGCAACGACAACGCCCGACTGGCGGTCCAGTGGGCCGTCGCCCTCGCGACCGGTGGCACCCCGCCCGCGTCGAAGCAGTTCAAGGCTCCCGCCTTCGAGGACTCGGTCGGCGGCAAGCCCAGCCCGGTGACGTGCAAGAAGGACCTTCCCGGTGACATCTACCTGTCCGCCCAGATGGCCGGACAGGACCAGGCGAAGCTGCTCAAGTGACTCCGCACGGGGCGGCCGGTGCCGTCACGACCGACGGCCCGGCCGACCCCGTGCCCGTCGATGTCGCCACCGAGACCCAGACCAAGACGCTGAGCGAGACGCCGACCGAAACGCCGACCGAAGGACTGGACGTGACCAGAGACACCGCGGTGATCGCCGAGTCGGCGATGGTCCTCTCCGGCATCAGCAAGAACTACGACGGGGTCGCAGCGCTCACCGACGTCTCCCTGGAGATCCGTCGGGGCGAGGTCCACGCCCTGCTGGGAGAGAACGGCGCGGGCAAGTCGACCCTCATGGGGGTCGCCTCCGGTGAGGTGAGCCCGGACGCCGGCACCATCACCGGCGCGGGCCGGCTCATCGAGCGGCTGACACCCGCCCTGGCCACCGAGCTCGGCATCGCGATCGTCCACCAGCACCCAGCGGTGCTGCCCGACCTCACCGTTGCCGAGAACCTCGTGGTCGCCGTGCCCGGTGCCGTCCTCGGAACCGGGGCGGAGCGGATCCGCACGATGCAGCAGATGCTGGCCGATGTCGGCTCGAGCGCCCACCTCGAGGACCGGGTCGGCAACCTCAGCGTCGCCCAGCGCCACCTCCTCGAGCTGGCCAAGGCGCTCGCGGTGGAGCCCAAGCTGCTCATCCTCGACGAGCCCACGGCCCCGCTGGGCGCCGACTCCGTCGACATGCTCTTCGAACGCGTGCGGCGGGCCGCAGCCACCGGCACCGCCGTCGTCTACATCACGCACCGCCTCGCCGAGGTCCGCGAGCTGGCGGACCGCGTCACCGTGCTGCGCGACGGCAAGGTACGCGGCACTGCCGAGGTGGAGGCCATCAGCGACGATGAGCTTCTGTCGCTCATCGTCGGGCGCCAGCTCGAGTCGACCTTCCCGGTCAAGCCACCGCAGGACGAGCTGGGTGACGAGGTCCTCTCCGTGGACGGGATCACGGGTGGCGGCTTCTCCGACGTCTCCTTCACGGCGCGCGCCGGTGAGATCATCGGCGTCTCGGGGATCGTGGGCAACGGCCAGAGCGAGGTGCTGCGGGCGCTCGCCGGGCTCACGGCCTTCTCCGGCTCGGTCACGGTCGGCGGCACGTCGCGGACATCGCGCGACCTGCGCAAGCGCTCGGCCTACCTCCCGGCCGACCGACACGACGAGGGCCTCATGATGACGCTCTCGGTCCGCGAGAACGCAGCCCTGTCCGCCCTGGACCGTCTCCGGGGTCGTGTCCTGCTGAGCCGCGGCCGGGAGGACGCCCTCGTCGGGGCGGAGCTCACCGCTCTCGACGTCAAGACCGCCTCAGCCGAGACCGTCGTCTCGGCCCTGTCCGGAGGGAACCAGCAGAAGGTCGTGCTCGCCCGGGCCCTGCTCTCCCGCCCCGCCATCGTCCTGGCCGACGAGCCGACACAGGGCGTCGACGTCGGCGCGCGCGCGGAGATCTACCGGATCCTGCGCGAGGTCTCTGCCGCGGGCGTGCCGGTCGTCGTCGCGTCCTCCGACGCCAAGGAGCTCGAAGGACTCTGCGACCGCGTCCTGGTCATGTCACGCGGAGCAGTGCTCGACGTCGTCGAGGGCGCTCAGGTCACCGAGGAACGACTCATCCACTCGGCAGTCAGTGCGACGGTGCACCAGGGCGGCGCCAGCCGGACGGTCAGCTCCGTCTCGACCCGGCGGAGCCGCTTCCTCACCGGGGACTATGCCCCGGTCGTCATCCTCGCGCTCGTCATGCTCCTTCTCGGCGCCTTCGTGCTGTCGCAGAACTCGCGATACCTCGCACCCTTCAACCTCACGTCGGTCATGACCTCGTGCGCGGCCCTCGGCTTCATCGCCCTCGGGCAGACGATCGTTCTCATGACCGGGGGAATCGACCTCTCCGTCGGACCGCTCGCCGGTTTCCTGGTCGTCGTCGGCTCGTTCTTCCTGACCGCCGAGAAATCGGCCGCGGTCATGGCGCTGGGACTGGTCGTCATGCTGGCGGTCGCCGCCGCCACCGGCGCCGCCAACGGCAGCCTGATCCGCTTCGCCAAGTTCACCCCGGTGGCGGCCACACTGGCGAGCTACATCGGCATCCAGGGCCTCAGCTACCTTCTCCGGGACTCGCCCGGAGGGAACATCGCGATCTCGGTCACCCGTCTCGTCAAGACCAAGATCGGCCCCGTACCGGTCGTCTTCCTGCTGCTCGTCGTCACTGCCGTGGTGCTCGAGTACGCCCTGCGCAGGCGGGGCCCCGGCCTGCGGCTGCGCGCCATCGGATCCGACGAGGACGCCGCCCGCCGGGTCGGGATCAACGTCAGCCGCACTGCGGTCCTGGCCTACGTCGCCGCCTCCTGCTTCGTCTTCCTCGGCTCCATCGTGCTGCTCGGCCAGCTCGGCATCGGTGACCCGGCTCAGGGCGTGGGCTACACCCTGAGCAGCATCACCGCGGTGGTCCTCGGTGGCACCAGCCTCCTGGGCGGTCGTGGCACGTTCATCGGCACGCTGCTCGGCGCCGGGCTCATCGTCCAGGTCTTCAACGCCATGGTCTTCCTCGACCTGTCGCAGACGTGGCAGTACTTCTTCCAGGGCGCCCTCATCGTGGCTGCCGCCGTCATCTACAGCCAAGTGCGCCGGGTCAGGGCCTGACAGCGCTCGACACCATCACCAGACCTTCGAATCACCCTGCGGGCCAAGGCGGTCCGTCATCCAACGACAACCACCGAGGAGACTCAAGTGCGCGCAGCACGCTTCCACGGACAGTCCGACATCCGCATCGAGGACGTCGGATCCCCTGAGATCAAGGCGCCCGACGAGGTCCTCGTCGAGGTCCTCTGGTGCGGCATCTGCGGCACCGACCTGCACGAGTACCTCGTGGGCCCCATCGTCACCCCGACCACGCCGCACCCCCTGACCGGGGTGACCCTCCCCCAGACGCTCGGGCACGAGTTCTCCGCGCGGGTCGTGGAGGTGGGCGCGCAGGTCACCGACGTGGCCGTGGGCGACCGGGTGAGCATCATGCCTGCGATCGTCTGCGGCCGATGCACCTTCTGCCGGCAGGGACTCGGTCACCTGTGCGTCCGGTTCGCCTGCACCGGGCTCTCCGCCGAGACCGGGGGCCTCGCCCAGTACGCCGTGCTCAAGGAGTACCAGGTCTCGACCCTCCCCGACGAGGTGTCGGACGTGGAGGGTGCCGTCGTCGAGCCGGCCAGCGTGGCGGCATACGGCATCGACAGGGTGGGGATCCGTGGTGGCGACATCGTGCTCGTCACCGGCGCCGGCCCCATCGGCGTGCTGTCGGCCCTCTACGCCGATGCCCTCGGCGCTGCGACCGTCGTGATCGCCGAACCCAATCCCAACCGCGCAGCGCTCGCGGCCTCCCTCGACGTCGGTCCGGTCCTCGACCCGACCTCGGACGGGTTCGCCGAGTCGATCGCACAGCTCACCCGAGGCGCCGGCGTCGACGTGGTCGCCGAGTGCTCGGGCAGCACCCCGGGCCTGACCACGGCGATGAACAGTGTGCGCACGCGTGGCTCGATCGTGCAGACCGGCCTGCACACCAAGCCGGCCACCATCGACGCGATGCGGCTGTCGGAGAAGGACATCAGCTACGTCGGCAGCTGGTGCTACCTCATCACCGACTGGCCCCGCATCATCCGGCTCATCGCCTCGGGGAAGTACCCCGTCGCCAAGGCCGTCACGGCCCAGATCGAGCTGGAGCGGGTCGTCCCGGACGGCTTCGACGTCCTCGTGAACCCGTCGGGCGACCAGCTCAAGATCCTCGTCTCACCGACCGGCGCGACGCCGGCCTGACCGGGGCCACGACCCTGCGCCACCGGCCGCGACCGACCAGCTGCCGATCCATCCACGTTCTCGAGGAGTAGTCATGGTGTCACCGACGTACGGCACGAACGCGGTCGACTGGGAGAGTCGCCTGGACCTGGACCGGCTGCGCCGTGAGCGCCTGGCCCGGCTCAAGGCGGAGCTCGACCGCTCGGACCTCGGCGCCCTGCTGACCTTCGACTTCCACAACATCCGCTACATGACCGCGACCCACATCGGGACATGGGCGATGGACAAGATGATCCGTTTCGCCATTCTCCCCCGCGGGGGGGACCCCGTCCTGTGGGACTTCGGGTCGGCCGCCCGTCACCACCAGCTGCAGTCGACCTGGCTCGACGAGCCGCACGCGGCTGCGGGTCGGGGAGACCACTACGGCGCCCGCGCGGGCATCTCCACGCTGCGCGGCGCGATCTCCCCCGGGGCAGGGCGCGCCGCGGACGTGGCCGCCAAGGTCGCCCAGGTGATGCGCGACTTCGGGCTCGACGGCCAGGCCATCGGCGTCGACATCGTCGAGCCGCCGGTCCTCTTCGCGCTCGAGGCGGCGGGTTTCCACGTCGTCGACGGACAGCAGGTCTTCCTCGAGGCGAGGCGGATCAAGACCGGGGACGAGATCGGCCTGCTCACGCAGGCAGCGTCGATGGTGGACGCTGCCTACGAGAACCTCTACGAGTTCCTCCGTCCGGGCGTCCGTGAGAACGAGTGCGTCGGCCTGGTGAGCAAGACGCTCTACGACCTCGGTTCGGAGCATGTCGAGGGGGTCAATGCCATCTCGGGAGAACGGTGCTCACCGCACCCACACGTCTTCACCGACCGGCTGATCCGGCCCGGCGACCCGGCCTTCTTCGACATCCTGCACAGCCACATGGGCTACCGGACCTGCTACTACCGGACCTTCGCCGTGGGCAGCGCATCACGGGCTCAGCGCGACGCGTACACCATCTGTCGCGAGCTGATGGACCGGGCGATCGACATCGTCAAGCCCGGCGTGACGACGGCTGACGTCGTCGCCCTGTGGCCCACTGCGCAGGAGTTCGGCTTCGCCGACGAGGAGGCGGCCTTCGCGCTCCAGTACGGCCACGGCGTGGGCCTGTCGATCTGGGAGCGGCCGATCTTCAGTCGCCTCACCTCCTTCGACAGCCCGGAGACGCTGGAGGAGGGCATGGTCTTCGCCCTCGAGACCTACTGGCCAGCGGCCGACGGCTGGGGGGCGGCCCGGATCGAGGAGGAGGTCGTCGTGACCGCCACGGGCTGCGAGGTCATCACGAAGTTCCCTGCCGAGGAGCTGCTCGTGGCCGGCAAGCGCTACTTCACGACCGGCGGACACCTGCCGACGATGCGCGACAGCCAGTCCCACCTCAACCGCGCGCCGCGCGCCACCGACGCCGACTCCGGCGCCGACTCCGACGCCGACGCCAGCACGAGGAACAGCTCCACCCCGGCGGAGGTCGGCGCATGAGACTGCCCCTGGCGGAGCACCGTTACGGCGAGCACGGCGTCGTGCTCCCACCGGAGCGCAGCGACAGCAACGACGCCCTCGATGTCGACCTGGACACGCGGCGACAGCTCTACCGCTCGATGCGAGAGATGCGGACCTTCGAGAAGCGCGCGTACGACCTCTTCATGAAGCAGCTGGTCAAGGGCACGAGCCACTTGTCGCTCGGCATGGAGGCCATCGCGGCGGGCTTCGGGGCCGCCATGCGCGAGGACGACTACACCTTCGCCACGTACCGCGGCCACGCACACACCCTCGCGAGGGGCGTGCCGATGACACCGGTGCTCGCCGAGCTGCTCGGACGGGCCAACGGCCTGATGGGAGGCAAGGGCGGTTCGATGCACCTCACGAGCGTCGAGCACGGGATGATGGGGTCCTACGCCATCATCGGGGCCCACCTGACTATCGCCAACGGAGCTGCGTGGTCCGCGCAGTACCGCGGGTCGGGCCAGGTGGCCGTCTGCTTCTTCGGCGACGGGACCACCAACATCGGCGCCTTCCACGAGGCTCTCAACTACGCCGCGGTGTACCGCCTGCCGGTCGTCTTCGTGTGCGAGAACAACCTCTACATGGAGTACACGTCCATCCGCGACATCACCGCCGTCGCGCACCCGGCGGCCGACCGGGCCGCGGCGTACGGACTCGAGTCGATCGTCGTCGACGGCAACGACGCCGACGCCGTCCACCTCGCCGCGCTCGAAGCCCTCGACCGGGCGCGCTCGGGCCGGGGCCCCTCGCTCCTCGAGGCCCTGACCTACCGCCACGGAGGGCACTCGCGCGCCGACCCCGGGAAGTACCGTCCCACCGGTGAGGTCGACGCCTGGAAGGCGTACGACCCACTCACGATCTACCGCGAGCGACTGGGGCGGCTCGGCGTGTCGGAAGCCGAGCTCGACGCCATGGACGCGACGGCTCTCGCGCTCGTCGATGCGGCCACCGAGGGAGCCATCGCCGGCGAGCTCCCCTCTCCCGAGAGCGCGTTCACCGATGTCTGGGCTGATGGAGGATGGTCATGGCGCAACTGAGCTACCGAGATGCCGTCGCGCGCGGCATCGCACAGGAGATGCGCCGCGACGAGCGGGTCGTCGTCGTCGGCGAGGACATCGCCGGGGCCGGCGGCGTCTTCAAGACGACGGTCGGCCTGCTCGACGAGTTCGGCCCGAAGCGGGTCATCGACACACCCATCAGTGAGCAGGCCATCCTCGGCGCGGCCATGGGCGCGGCGATGACCGGGCTACGACCGGTGGCGGAGATCATGTTCTCGGACTTCTTCGCCGTGTGCTGGGACATCGTGGTGAACCAGATCGCCAAGACGCGCTACATGACGGCGGGTCAGGTGACCATGCCACTCGTCATCAAGACGGGCAACGGCGGTGGCCTGCGCTTCGGGGCCCAGCACTCGCAGTCGATCGAGAACTGGGCCATGGCCATCCCGGGGCTCAAGGTCGTGACGCCGTCGACCGCCGAGGACGTCGTCGGCCTGATGGCCGCGGCCATCCGGGACGACGACCCGGTGATCTTCTGCGAGCACAAGGGTCTGTATGCCGCCAAGGGCGAGGTGCCCGACGGCGAGATCATCGACACGCTCGGCACCGCCAAGGTGCGCCGCCCCGGTCGCGACGCGACCATCCTGGCGCTCGGCATGATGGTGCCGAGGGCGCTGGCCGCTGCGGAGGACCTGGCCACCCGCGGCATCGATGCCGAGGTCATCGACGTGCGCTCCCTCGTACCTCTCGACACCCGGACGATCCTCGACTCGGTCGCCAGGACCGGCAGGCTCTTCACCGTCGAGGAGAACCCCCAGCTGCTCGGCTGGGGTGCCGAGATCGCGTCGCTCGTCGCCGACGAGGCGTTCTGGGACCTCGACGGACCGGTGCAGAGGATCACGACCCCGCACATCCCGCTGCCGTCCGCCGACTCCCTGGAGGACCTCGTCATGCCGTCCGCCGAGAGCGTCGCCAGGACCGTCGAGAAGGCGCTGCAGTCGTGAGCGTGCCGCCGTCGCTGGCGCCCTTCCTCCCCGGGGGTCGGCCGGCCCCTCGCGCTTCAGGTGGCCACCGCCCCCGGCAGGTGCACTCTCCCCGGGTGCGCCGTCTGGCGCACGACCGGGGCGTCCACCTCGGGGGACTCACCGGCACCGGTCCGCGCGGCCGGGTCACGACGGACGACGTGAACCGGGCGGCCTCGATGGCGGAGCTCCCGCTCGCCTCTCCGGTCGCCGCTTCCGGCACGGTGCGCGCTTGCTACACCGCGGTCACCGAGGTGGAGGTCACCCGTCTGACGACCTCACCTGACCTGCTCGCCTGCCTCGTCGAGTCGTCGGTCCGGACGGTCCGGTCCGTCCGCGCGGCGACGGCCGAGGTCGTCCGTACGACGGTGTCGGTGCACGGGCCGCCCGGGGGCGCGCCACGGACGGTCGTCAACGCCCACGACCTCGGAGTGCAGGGGATCCAGCGGGTCCTCGGAGCCGCAGACACACCCCTGAACGGCTCTGAGGGGCAGGCCTCCCGGCCCGAGCTGTCGGTCCACGACCTCCGGGGAACCGGCGTCCTGTTCGACGTCCCCGTGCTCGAGGACGGCGTGGTCGTCGCGCTCTCGTTCGGAGACGTCGTCGACCGGCCCACCGTCGTCGAGCTCCCCGACGGTGGACGCGGGATCGGGATCGGCTCCTTCGTGCACCTCGCTCTCACCGTCGACGAGCATCTGGCCGGTGCCAGCGCAGCGCGGCTGCTCGCCCAGGTGCGTCAGCGCCTCGAGGCCCACGAGAGCGGGAGGTCGTCGTGAACGCCCGCACCGAGCACCTCGCGTACTCCACCCTCGTGCACCCGGGCGACACCTGGTCGGAGATGCGCGACAGCCTCATGACCTACGCGCCGGCCGTGAAGCGGAGGGTGTCGCCCGACACGTCGTATGCCGTCTCGCTCCGTCTGTCCGCCTCGTCGGCGCAGACGCTGACCGACAACCCGGGCGAGCGGGAACGTCTGCGGGTCTGGCTGGACGAGAACGACATGTACGTCTACACCGTCAATGCCTTCCCCTACGGCCCGTTCAAGGGTCGTGTCGTGATGGAGGAGGTGTACGAGCCCGACTGGTCGGATCCTGACCGGGTCCGCTACACCTGCCAGGTCGCCGACATCCTCGCCGAGGTCTGCCCGTCCCACGTGTCACCGTCCATCCAGACGTCGCCGCTCGCCTTCCGACCCAAGGTGCTGACGACCGCGGACCGGGCCACGCTGACCGAGAACGTCCTCACCGTGGTGGCACACCTCGTCGACCTCGAGCGCAGGACGGGGCGGCGAGTCAAGCTCGCGCTGGAGCCGGAGCCTGCCTGCTTCCTCGAGACGACCCCGGAGACGGTGGACTGGTTCCGCGAGGACGTCTGGTCCTCGACCGGGACGGAAACCCTGTGCCGGCTCACGGGACTCCCCGTCAGCGAGGTCGCGGGGCTGGTCCGTCGCCACCTCGGCGTCGTCTTCGACATCTGCCACCAGTCCGTGCAGTTCGAGGACATCGCCCGGTCGCTGGAGCTGCTCTCCGAGGCCGGGGTCCCGGTCTTCAAGCTGCAGGCCGCAGCCGCGCTCCGCGTCCCGGACGTCACCGACTCCGCCGTGGACGCCCTCGAGGCGTTCACGGACACGATCTACCTCAGCCAGACGACGGAGCGACGAGAAGGGCGCCTCACGCGGTTTCTCCACCTCGCCGACGCCATCAGGGCCTGGCGCGCCGACCCCGCAGGAGGTCCTCGCGAGTGGCGGACGCACTTCCACGTACCGATCTTCCTCGACGACCTGGACGGACTCAGCACGACGCGGGCCGGCATCGTGGCCGCGCTCGAGGTGCACGCCCGGACCCCGCTCTCGGACCACCTCGAGATCGAGACCTACACGTGGGACGTGCTGCCCGCGCACCTCAAGAACGGTGACATCGTCGACTACGTCTCGCGCGAGCTGGAGTGGATCCGCGCCGAGCTGGATCGGTTGGACCCGGGGCGATGATCGACCATGCCTCCCTGCGGGACCGGGCCGAGGCCGCCCTCCCGCCAGACGTGTTCGCCTACTTCGCCGCGGGCGCAGGGGACGAGACCACCCTCGCGCGGCAGGAGCAGGCCTGGGACGAGGTGCTGCTGCGGCCGAGGGTGCTGCGGGACGTGTCGGCGACCTCGGTGGCGTCTCAGGTGCTCGGACATCCGATCACCTCGCCCGTCCTCGTCGCCCCCACTGCCACCCACCGGCTGGCCCACCCCGAGGGTGAGGTCGGGGTCGCCCGGGCGGCCCGGGCCGTGGGCAGTCTCCTCGTGCTGTCGATGAGGTCGAGCACCCGGGTGGAGGCTGTCGCCGCCGCTGCCGGACCCTTCTGGCAGCAGCTCTACGTGCTACAGGACCGCGGCGTCACCGACGAGGTCGGCCGCCGTGCCGCCGCCGCCGGTGCGTTGGCTCTCGTGGTCACCGTCGACACCCCCCGCGTGGCTCGCAAGCGCGCCGGCCTCCCTGTCTCCCGTCCGAGCACCGGGATCATCGAGTCGCTCGACCACCGCCACGTCGCCGACCCACGGCTCATGCAGGCCGAGGACGTCGGCCCCCGCGATCTCGAACGACTCGCCGAGAACAGTGGGCTGCCCGTCGTGGCGAAGGGCGTGTTGACCGCGGAAGCCGCCCGGGACTGCGTGGCCGCCGGCGCTTCTGCCGTGGTCGTGTCGACGCACGGAGGGCGGCAGCTCGACGGGGTCGTCCCGGCGCCCCTGGCCCTTCCGGAGGTCGTCGAGGCCGTCGGCGACCAGGTGGAGGTCTACGTCGACGGGGGTGTCCGCACGGGATCGCACGTCCTCAAGGCGCTCGCCCTCGGAGCGCGAGCCGTGCTCATCGGACGACCGGTCATCTGGGCCCTCGCCACCGGCGGATCCGACGGGGTGCGAGACCTTCTCGTCGACATGGCCTCGGAGGTCGAGGAGGCGCTTGCGCTCGCCGGCTGCCCGTCGTGCACCGACGTCGGGCCCGACCTCGTGCGCCGGTAGGACGAGCGGCGCTCCCGCACGGGCGTATGCCGTGCTGCGCTGCGCGAGCCGCCCTCCCTCTCCCCTACCTAGGAAGTGACGACATGACGACGACAGCGGTCACGGACCAGACCGAACGCGCTCTCTTGGCTCGGATCCCCACCGGGCTCTACATCGACGGCCGGTGGACCGAGGCTGCCGACGGTGGCCGGTTCGAGGTCGTCGACCCCTCCACCGAGTCCGTCCTCGCCACCGTCGCCGACGCGCGACCCGACGACGGCGACCGCGCGCTCGCTGCGGCGCACGCCGCCCAGCCGTCATGGGGGCGCACTCCACCGCGCGACAGGGCCGAGATCCTCCGCCAGGCCTTCGAGCTCGTGACCATCCGCGCCGAGGACTTCGCGCTGACGATGACCCTCGAGATGGGCAAACCCCTCGCCGAGGCGCACGCCGAGGTCGGCTACGGGGCCGAGTTCCTCCGCTGGTTCGGCGAGGAGGCAACGCGGATCTCCGGCCGGTACTCCACGGCTCCCGACGGAGCCAACCGCCTCTTGGTCACGAGGCGACCGGTCGGGCCGTGCCTGTTCATCACACCGTGGAACTTCCCGCTCGCCATGGCGACCCGCAAGATCGCGCCGGCCATCGCCGCAGGCTGCACCATGGTCCTCAAGCCTGCCGAGCTGACCCCACTGAGCGCCCTGCTCCTCGCCGAGGTCCTCGAGGACGCCGGCCTGCCGCCGGGCGTCCTCAACGTCATCCCCACGACCGACCCGGGGTCGGTGAGCGGCCCGCTGCTGTCGGACGCGCGGCTGCGCAAGCTGTCGTTCACCGGCTCGACACCGGTCGGCCGGCGGCTCATCGCCGCCTCGGCCGACCAGGTGCTCCGGGTCTCGATGGAGCTCGGAGGCAATGCCCCCTTCATCGTCTTCGAGGACGCCGACCTCGACGCCGCCGTCGAGGGAGCGCTCGCCGCCAAGCTGCGCAACGGCGGTGAGGCCTGCGTCGCCGCCAACCGCTTCCTCGTGCACCGGAGTCTCGCCGACGAGTTCGGACAGGCCCTCGCAGCACGGATGTCCTCCGTCACGGTCGGTCGTGGCACCGACCCGGCCACACGCCTGGGTCCTCTCATCAACGCCGCGGCCGTCGCCAGGGTGGGCCGTCTCGTGGACGGAGCCGTCGCCGCGGGCGCCCGTCTCGCCCTCGGTGGCCGGGCACTCGACGGACCCGGCCACTTCTTCCCGCCCACTGTCCTCACCGACGTGCCAGCCGGCGCGGACATCCTCGACGAGGAGATCTTCGGACCAGTCGCCTCGATCGTTCCCTTCGACACCGAGGACGAGGCCGTCCGCCTCGCGAACGCCACGCCGTTCGGACTCGTCTGCTACGTCTACACCCGCGACCTCGACCGAGGGCTCCGGATGGGCGAACGTCTGGAGACCGGGATGCTCGGCCTCAACACGGGCGTGGTGTCCAACCCGGCAGCTCCGTTCGGCGGCGTGAAGCAGTCCGGCCTCGGCCGCGAGGGAGGACGTGAAGGTATCGAGGAATACCTCGAGACCTGCTACATCGGCGTGGCCGACCCGTTCGCAGCATTCGGATGAGGGTCGGTCCGCCGCCGCGCCCTCATTCCCCGGCGCGGGAGATGACCTCCGCCACGAGCCAGCCGGGTTCGTGGTCAACCTCCCAGCGGGCAGGTGCGCCTAGTCATGGGCGGATGCCGCCCACCTCTTGGGAGGGGACGGCATCCGCCATGTCGAGGACTCTGGCGCTTCGTCAGCGCACTGCGTAGGCCGACTTGACGACCTGCGTCACCGTGGCGCCCTTGCTGTCGGTCACCTCGACCCGCGTGGTGACCGTCTTGCCACTGGCACCCGTGTGGTCGACGACCGCGCTCCACGCCCCGGCGTTGCTGGACACCGCGGCGTCCGTCCACGTCGTGCCACCGTCGTAGGAGAAGGCGAACGTCGCCGAGACGATGTCACCAGGGGCGTAGCCGCCGTGACCGGTGACCCGGATCGGCAGCACCTGCCCCGCCGAGGCGGCGAGGGTCTTGCTGCCTTCCTCGGGCAGGCCGACCCGCGGGAAGAGCAGCGGGAGACCGACCGAGAACGTGTCGGGGTCGAGCGCGGAGCGGAAGCGCCACGTCGTCTTGACCTCGGTCGATCGGGCCCACTGACGCGCCGGGCTCCCGAACTTGCCGGTGTTCATCTCCAGCTCGTAGGCCGAGTCCTCGGCCGGCACCTCGAAGACGCCGTTGGGGGTGTAGCTGTAGCCGATCTCCTCGCCGTTGCGGCGCAGCGTGAGGTTGCCCTCGTCCCCGAAGCTGCCGGGGTTGGCCACGTGCCCGAAGTCGTCGCCCCACATCTGGGGGGCGAAGCCCATCAGGCCACCCTGCCGCTCGGCCGTCAGCTGCTCGAGGCCCTGGTCGTTCTTGATCGCAGCCGGGGCGACGATGCCGCCGTACCAGCTGTCGGTGCGGACGCTGCCGGCCGGGTAGGTGCGCCAGGCCTCGGTCATCGCCTCTCCGAAGGGGAAGCTCGAGGTGAGGTAGTGCAGCCACTTCGTGCCGCCGTCGGTGTAGAACTCGGTGCGCTTGGTCGCGACGTGGACCGCCTCATAGGCGGAGACACCGAAGGTGACGCCGTTGTCACGACCGGCATAGACGTAGTCCAGGAGCGGCGTGTCGACACCCATGCCCTTGTAGTCCGCCTCCGTGCGGCCGAGCTTCTTGTCCTGGGCGACGAACGTCTTGTCGTCGGTCAGCGGGGTCGACTGGGTGAAGCCGAGGTTGTAGACGTACGGGCTGCTGGCCGTCGCCTTCCAGGAGAGCGTCAGCTGACCACCGGGGGCGGTGGCAAGGAGCGTCTGGAGCTGGTCGCCCTCGGCCATCGGAAGGGAGTAGGTCGCCACGCTGAGCGGCGTGAACCCGGCCACCGGCAGCCACTTGCCGGGAGCCGGAGCGTACGCGAGCAGGGCCCTGACACCGGCCGAGCGAGCCCGGTTGACCATCGACGGAGAGATGCCAGCGGTGCTGACCTTGACGAGCACGACCTTGCCACCCACGCGGGCGGGGTCGAAGATCGAGCCGGTACCGCCGTCGACGAGACCCGCAGTGCCGACACCGTCGAGGCCCGGCGCCGCGTTCGGCGCCGCGATCGGGTGCAGCACCGGTCCTGCGACGACCGACAGCGACTCGACGGCAGGCGCGTAGCGGCGCGACCAGTCACCGAACTCCCAGGTGCCCTGCTGGGGGTTGCCCTGCACGTCGGCGTACACGGCGGTCGTCGTCGAGCCACTGCTGAGGGAGCCGGCGTGGATCCACGTGTCGTCCCACGTGCGGGAGAACGAGAGGACCGAGGCCTTGGGCTCACTGGGCCGGTCCGTCTTGACCGACAGCAGGTGCGCCTTCGTCGCGTCGAAGTCGACGGTCGTGTCGCCGGTGATCTTGATCTCCGGTCGGCCGAAGTAGGCGATGGAGCCGACGGTGTTCGGGGTCAGGTAGGTCGGGTCGGGGCTCCTGACGAAGCTCGACAGGAAGTAGGTGCCGGGACGCACCTGGAACGTCTGCTCCGCGGCGCCGTTGTTGAAGGCGCGCTGCGCCTTGATGGAGTCGATGTTGACCACGTCGACGCTCGAACCCAGGTTGGCGGGCTGACCGAGGCGGTCCTTCATCCGGACGGTGAGCCGCACCGTCTGGGGAGTGACGTAGAGCGAGAAGGGCGTCGACACGTCGGCGCCGCCGGTGGCCAGGATGCGGCCCGTGACGTCGCCGTACTGCGCAGCCGCGAGCTTCGCGGTCGGGTCGACCTTCAGCGGGACCTTGACGGTGCCACCAGCGGGGATGGTCACCGACGAGGCTCCGAGGACGGCCGGCGTCGACGTGACGGCGGAACCGTCGTCACCCGTGACACCGGCGACGGACAGCTTGAGAGTGACCGGCTGGTCGGTGACGTTGGTGTAGGGAAGGTCGATGGTCGTGACCTGGGCGCTCGTGTGCGGCCACGCGAACGTCCCGGCCTGCACCGGCATGGTGATCACCGGGGCCTTCGCCGCGGCGATCACATCCAGTCGACCCGCGCCCTGCGCGCGGACGTCACCGGGAACATCGGACTTCGCCGACGACACGAGGGCCGCCTTGAGCTGCTGCCCGGTCCAGGTCGGGTGCGTCTGCTTGACGATGGCGGCGGCACCGGCGACGTGCGGCGTCGCCATCGACGTGCCCGACATCGCGACGTACGCGTTGTCGCCCCGCCCGCCTGAGCGGGCGGCGGTGATGCCGACGCCCGGCGCCGAGATCTCCGGCTTGAGGGTGTGGTCGACCGCTGTGGGCCCGCGGCTGGAGAACCATGCCGGCACGTCCTGACGGTCCACGGCGCCCACCGTCAGCACGGCGGGAGCACAGCCGGGAGCCGAGACCGTGTTGTTCGCCGAGCCCGTGTTGCCCGCCGCAATGACGAAGAGGGTGGAGCTCGTGGTGGCGAGCTCCTGCGCAGCGGACGACATCGGGTCGTTGCAGGCGGCAGGTGCCCCATTGCTCCCCAGGCTCATGGACACGACGTCGGCGCCCTGCGAGACCGCCCACTCCATGCCGCCGATGATCATCGAGTCGGAACCACCACCGTTGTCACCGAGCACCTTGCCGATGAGCAGCTGGGTCTCGGGCGCGACGCCCTTCTCGACGCCATCGCTCGCCGCGCCGGAGCCGCCGACGGTGGAGGCGGTGTGCGTGCCGTGACCGTGCACGTCCGACAGCGCTCCACCCGCTGAGCCGGTGAAGTCCTTGGACGCCACGATCCGACCCTGCAGGTCAGGGTGCTCGGCGTCGGCGCCCGTGTCGAGGACGGCGACCTTGGTGCCGGCCCCCTTGAGGCCCTCTGCCCAGGCCTGGTCGGCGTTGACCTGCTTGGTCGACTGGTCGAGGGTGGCGTACGCCTTGGCGTCGAGCCAGATCTTCTCGATCTTGGCGCCCGCCGCGGTGGACGGGTCCGTCGCGTCGGCGAAGAAGTGAGCGGCCTGCGCCTTGCCGGCCTTGAGCGCGATGCCGTCGATCGAGTGCAGCGTCTGGCCCTTCGCCGCGCCCTTCGGGGTGACCGGTGCCGAGCGGGCCCGGCTGAGGTCAGTGGTGTAGCGCGCGATGACCGGCACGCTGTCGGTGCTGGCGTCGTCGTAGCCCATGGCGACGAGCCCGGTCACGTTGAAGAGCTCCTCGTCCACCTTGCCCGAGGCCAGGGCGTCCACGGCATCGGCGGGATAGACGTAGACGTCCTTGCCGACCCGGCGCGTCTCGACAGAAGGCACGGTGCCGTCCTCGCGCGGCAGCACGGTGACGATCGGCGCGTTGGTGCCTGCCCCGGTGACGAGGACCTTGTCGCCCGTGATCAGGGTGACGGTCTTGGGGGCGTCGCTCGCCGCGTGGGAAGCGGACGATCCGACGATCGGGCGGGGTGTGGCACCTGAGTCCTGGCCGAAGGCCGAGGTGGGGGCGGCCGCGGTGGCGGCAACGATGGCAACCGTTGCCACCCCTAGGGTGTGACGCCAGATGGGGCGCATGCTGGTCCTCCGGGGAGTGTGGCGCGAGCCCGCTGTTCGGGTCACGCTGCGTGAGGGTGGCGCCCGGGGTGGGACTCCGGCGCCGCGAGCCACAGTGCCCGAGGAGCGAATCGTCGGGAAGAATGTGCGTGCGGCGGTTATGCGTCATGGCGCAGGTGCGCCACCCGCCCCAACGACGTAGGACGTACCGGAAGGAGCCGGCGTGGAAGCGCTTGCCGCGCTGGGCCTCGGCCCGGCGGAGTCCACGCTCTACCGCACGCTGGTCGGGCTGGGTGGCACGACCGTCGACGACCTCACCCATCGCTGCCAGCTCTCGAGCGCGGAGGTCGAGGAGAGTCTCGTCGGGCTGGAGCGCATGGGACTGGTGGCACAGTCGGCCGCCACGCCGGGCCGCTGGGTAGCGGCGCCACCGGGGATCGCGCTGCGCGCCCTCCTCAACGACCGCCGTCACGAGCTCGATCAGGCTGAGCTCGTGGCCGCACGGCTGGCGGAGGCGCACCGCACCGATGCTGCGGGGAGCGTTCACGATCTCGTCGAGGTGGTCGTCGGGGCCGGCGCGGTCGGACAGCGGTTCCACCAGCTGCAGCTGGGCGCCGTCGAGGAGGTCTGCGTCCTCGTCACCGACAACCCGACGGCCGTGACGGCGGCGGAGAACCAGGCCGAGGACATCGCGGCGGCCCGCGGCGTCCGGTACCGGGTCGTGCTCGAGCGCGACGTGCTGGAGCAGACGTCGCAGACCGAGCTGGTGGCGGTGATACGCCGCGACGAGGAGGTGCGGATCAGCGACCGTGTCCCGACCAAGCTCGTCATCGCCGACCGTCGCACCGCGATGGTGCCCCTTGACGCCGACTCCCCGGAGCCGGCGGCCCTCGTCATCCACTCGACCGGGCTCGTCCAGTCCCTCCTGTCGCTCTTCGACTTCGTCTGGCGCGAAGCCTGGCCGCTCAACTTCGTGTCTCCGGAGAGCGACGAGCTCGTGGAGACGGCCCCGGGTCCGGACGAGACCGACCTCCAGGTGCTCTCGCTCCTCATCGCCGGCGCCTCCGACGTCCTGGTCGCGCGGCAGCTCGACGTCGGGCTACGCACCGTCCAGCGCCGGGTCCGGTCGCTCATGGATGCCACCGGTGCCAACAGCCGCATCCAGCTGGGTTGGGCGGCACACGAGAAGGGCTGGCTCCGCCGACCGTAGCTCGACGGTCTCCGCCGCCGACCGCTGAGGCGGGTGCCGGTGCCGCCTGCTCGCCTGCTCGGCCAACGTTGGACAAGGGTTGTACATCTTTGCGATCGGACGCTTAAGGTCGGAGCCATGGACCCCCGCTCCGCGCTCGAGGCGGTCCGGACCGCTCCCACCCTCCTCGAAGCCATGCGGGCAGCGTCGACGCTCGCCGATGTCACGGCGCAGGCGGACGGTGACGCCGTCCGTGACCTGATCTCGGCCACGCTCTCCGACGATCCCCTGACCGCCCTCGCCGCCGTCCACGCGCTCGGCGTCTGTGACGACCCCACCGCAGCACCGGCACTCGCACGCCTGGTGGCTGACGGGCGGCGCCACGTGGCGGAGCACGCGCTCGACGCGCTGCGGCACACGGCTCCCGTCGACGAGGCGCTGCCCCACCTCGTCAGCGCGAGCCGCGACGGCGGCTTCACTGGGATGCTGGCCCAGCGCACCCTCGAGAGCTGGGCGGTGGGGCAGCCTGACCGGGTGCGTGGTGCCCTGCTGACCCGCCTGGCGGCAACGGCCGACGACGACGGCCGCGCCAGACTGGCCGAGACACTGGGGCTGGTGCCCGGCACAGCGACCACGACGGCGCTCGTGGCTCTCGCGGCAGACGACACCGAGGCGCTCCCGGTGCGCGCGGCCGCGACGGCCGCCCTCGGCGACGGACCCGCGGCCGACCACAGCGCCGAGGCGCTCCTCGTGTCGTTGGCCCGCACGGTCGGCCCTCTGGCCCAGACCGCCCGGCTCGCCCTCTTCGACCTGCGTCCGGCCCCCGCACCGCCCGTGCCCGACGGGCTGACCGTCGTGCAGCTCTTCCTCCACTCCGACATCGACGGGCAGCTGCACCATTCCGGCCGGGGCGACACGGGCGGCATCGCCACGCTGCTCGTGCACCTCGGGGACGCCCTGCTGCGCGGCGAGCCCGCGATGGCTCGGGTCATCACCGTGTCGGGCGGCAGCCCCGAGCCGACCCAGTTCCCCTCAGGACGTCCGTCCGCCGCGCCCGGTGGCCACCTCGGCTCCTCGCTGCTCGCGAGGGGCCACCACTACGCCAAGGTGCCGCTGTCGGGTCCTATGGGGGTGAGCCGTGCGTGGCCTGCGCGGGTCGCGGCGCGCCGCGGGATCCGGCGGATCCTCCGGACCGCCGGTCGCGTCGACGCGATCCACCTGCGGATGGCCGACGTCGGGTCCATGGCCGCCGCAGAAGTGGCGGACGAGCTCGGCATCCCCGTCGTGCTGACCGTCGCGCCCGACCCCCAGGCCCTCATCGACGCGCGGGACCACGCCGGGACGCTGACCCGTGCCGGGTTCGACGAAGCCGATCTCGTGGAGCACCTGTGGTTCCGCGACCAGCTGCTCCGCGACCTCGCCGCGCGCGCCTCCCACCTCGTGCTCTTCCCGCGCCCACGGGTCGGCGACGACCTGCGGCGCTACCTCGGGATCGACATCGACGTGCAGCGAGACCGCCTCACCGTCGTCGGCGAGGGCATCGACGTGGCAGGTGTCGACCGCATCGTCGGCGAGACCCTCGATGGGTCGGGACGTCGCCGCGGGTCCGGCGTCGCATCCGCCCTCGACGAGCTCGACACCCTCCTCGACACCCTCCCCGACGACCGCCGAGCCCTGCCAACCGTCGTGTCGGTCGGTCGGCTCAACCCCGTCAAAGGGATGGCGACCCTCGTGCGGGCCTGGCGCGACGACGCCCGGCTGCGCGAGCGCTGCAACCTGCTCGTCGTGGGTGGCGACCTCGACCACCCGAGCGACGAGGAGGCAGCCGAGCTGGCCCGGATCGACGCCGTCGTGCCTGCCGCCGAGGCGGCCGACCTGGGGCTGCTCGTGGCCGGGCACCGTCCCAACGCGACGACCATCGCGTGGCTCGCGCGGCTGCGCGGACGTCCGGGCGACACGGCGCCGCCCGGGGTCTACGTGAGCGCGAGCCTCAAGGAGGAGTTCGGCATCGCGATCCTCGAGGCGATGGCCGTCGGGCTCGTCGTCGTCGCACCAGACGGCGGGGGCCCGGCGACCTACGTCGCCCACGGGAAGACGGGCATCCTCGCCGACACGTCCAGTGCCGCCGGCCTCGCGGGCGCGACCCACGCCGCCCTCGACCTCGCAGCCGCACCGGCCGCCGACACCCGGAAGGCGCAGGCCCGGGACATGGTGCGCACGCGGTTCGGCATCGACACGATGGCCGCGTCGCTCGCCGGGGTCTACCGTGAGGTGGCGCCGCAGCGAGCGGGCGAGCCGCGCCTTTCCGACGCCGTGGAGGGAGCCTCGTGACGCTGCTCGTCATCAGCCCTGACTACGCCTCCCACCTCTACCCGCTCGCCACCCTCGCCACGGCCTGGCGTGATGCGGGTGAGCGCGTCGTCGTCGCCACCGGCACGGCCACCGATGCCCTCGTCACCGCCTTCGGCTATGAGCGCGAGCACCTGCAGCTGGGGCGCGGCTCGAACCCGGGCGTCATCCGGGCCGAGGAGCAACCGGCGGGCGAGGACGACTCGCTCCGTGGGTTCTTCGAGGCGACGCGGCTCGGCGCCGTCGAGACGCTGGCCTACCAGGCCCGGGCGCGCGGTGACGACCTCCTCTGGAACGCCGTGGGCGTGGCCCGGGCCGTGCACGACGTCGTCGACCGGGTGCGCCCGGACACGGTCGTCGTCGACCACCTCGCCTTCGGTGCGCGACTGGGTCTCGCCAGCAGGGGCACCAGCCACGCCGACGTCGTGCTGGGTCACCCGTCCGCTCTCACCGTCGGCGACGAGGTCTACGGCTACCCGCCTGCCTGGCCGCGTGCCTTCACGCCCGGGCCGGACGCGCTCGCCGAGCTGCGGCGCCTCTCGGAGCAGGTGCGCGACGACTTCACCGCGCAGTGGAACACCGCACTGGCGCAGCTGTCGCCGGGGGCCACGCCGAGCGTCGACGCCTTCGCCGAGACCGGCGAGGTCCTCATGCTCAACTACCCCGCGGAACTGCACGACCACGACCGCACCGCCCTGCTCCCGCGCCACACCTTCCTCGGCTCCGCGGTGCGGGCCGAGGCCCCGGACGAGGAGGTCGAGGCGTGGCTCGGCCGCAGCGACCAGCCGGTCGTCTACGTCAGCCTCGGCAGCTTCCTCTCCGCCCGCTCCGACCTGCTCGCGACGATCGTCGAGGCGCTGCGCTCGCTGGACGTCCGCGTCGCCCTGGCCCACGGGTCGACGCCGCGCCCCCTGCTGGGTGCTCTCCCGGAGTCGTGGCTCGTACGCGAGATGCTCCCGCAGGTGACCCTGCTCGGTCACGCTTCCGTGGCCGTCTCGCACGGCGGCAACAACAGCGTCACCGAGTCACTGACAGCCGGCGTCCCCCTGCTCCTCCTCCCCCTCTCCACCGACCAGTTCGCCGGCGCCGCCGCCGTCGAGGTGCAGCGGCTGGGCGAGGTGCTCGACCCCAACCGCGCCGACGCCGCTGCGATCCGCTCGGCCGCCGAGCGCCTGATGGGTCCCGCGGACTCCGTGGACCGCGCGGGCCTACACCGGCTGGGTGCGTCGATGCGCGAGCATCCGGGCCCCCTTCGGGCCCGCGACGCACTGGCGCGGCAGACCACGCCCGCAGGCGGGAGCGGTCCCGCAACGCTCTGAGCCTCACCCCGGCGCGTGGGGACGTCGACCCGGCAGGTGGGGCGGCGGCATACGCCCTCGGTCGGGCGGGGGCACGTCAGCGGGGGCGTGGGCTCCGCCACCGGCCGGCGGCGATCTGCTCGCCCCCGACCCACACGCCGCCGACGTCGGAGGTCGTCCCCAGCGCGAAGACCTTGGAGAGCGCGTCGTCGGGGGACGATGCGTTGTCGAGGCCCACGGCGAGCGGGTCGCCGGACTCGGGCAGCACCCAGACGGCGTCGAACTGCTTGCCGACCGAGAGGTCACCCACGTCGTCACCGAGCCCGAGCGCGTCGGCGCCCGCCCCGGTGCTCAGCCAGAGCAGGTGGGCCGAGGTCAGCAGCATCCCGTCCGGGCCGAGGAGCTGCTGGACGAAGTAGGCCTGCAGTCCCTCCTTGAACAGCGAGAAGCCGGTGCCGGCGCCGACGTCCGAGCCGAGGGCGACGCGCACCCCGGCCTCGATGTGACGACGGAGCGGGAAGAGCCCGCTGCCGAGCGCCGCGTTGCTCGTGGGACAGTGCGCCACCGCGGCGCCGCGCCCGGCGAGCGTGCTCAGCTCGGCATCGGTCGGGTGGACGTCGTGAGCGAGCACCGACCTCGGCGTGACGAGGCCGAAGCGGTCGTAGGTGTCCACGTAGGACGCCCCGCCGAAGAGGGTGGCGACCTCGCTGATCTCGTGGAGGTTCTCGTTGAGGTGCGAGGTGAAGAGCGACCCCGGCACCTCGGCGAAGGTGGCGGCACAGGCCTCGAGCACCCCCTCGCTCGCCGAGAGGGAGAAGCGTGGTGTGACGGCGTAGCGCAGGCGGCCCTTGCCGTGCCAGCGGGCCGCGAGCTGGCGCGACTCGGCGTAGGCGCGCTCGGGGGTCGTGAGCAGCGGCTCGGGCAGCAGCCGGTCCGAGGTCACGAGGCCGGTCGCGACCCGCAGGCCCCAGTGGTCGGCCGCCTCGAACATCACGTCGACGGCCGGGGCCTGGTGGGCCCCGAAGACGAGTGCGGTCGTCGTCCCGGCGTCGACGAGCCCCGCCACGAAGTCACGGGCCACGCCCCGGGCGTGGTCGACGTCGGCGAGCCGCATCTCCTCCGGCAGGGCATAGCGGTCCAGCCAGTCGAGCAGCGGCAGGCCGAGCCCGCCGATGACGCGCACCTGGGGGAAGTGCACGTGCGTGTCGACGAGCCCCGGCAGGAGCAGACCCTCGCGCAGGTCGAGGACCGGCTCGTCGGGATGCTCCGCGCGCACCACGTCGAAGGGGCCGCGGGCCGTGATGACGCCGTCCCCGACGAGCAGCCCGCAGTCGTCGTCGGACCGGAGCATGCCTCCGGCGAAGGGGCTCGTCGGCGTGTCGAGGACGCGCACCCTGAAGATCGTCACGGACGGGTGCCCGGCGTCGGGCGCTCGAGCTGCCGCTCCCGCTCCCGCTCGAAGGCCGCGAGCAGGTCGACCGCGACAGCCACGGCGATGGTCGCCGGGCTCTTGCCGGCGAGCCCGGGCGCCCCGATCGGCGTCGTGATCCTGCTCAGCTCCTGCGCCGAATGGCCCTCTGCCGCAAGGCGTTGCTCGAAACGGCGCCACTTCACCGACGACCCGATGAGCCCGATCGAGCCCAGGTGCGAGCACCTCAGGGCGGCGTCGCACAGCGCGACGTCCTCGGCGTGGTCATGGGTCATGACGAGCACGTGAGTGCCGCGCGGGACCTGCCCGAGCACGAGCTCCGGCACGGGCGCGTGGTGGACGTGCACGCCGGCCACGGCGTCGGCGAGCCCCGCGAGTCGTCCCGCGGCCACGCGGTCGGCCCGGCCGTCGACGAGGTGCAGCTCGAGGTCGTGTCGGCTGAGGATGCGCGCCAGCTCGGCGCCGACGTGCCCCATCCCGAAGATCGCCACGGAGGGCACGACGGGCAGCGGCTCGAGCAGCAGCGACACCTCGCCACCGCAGCACTGCTGGCCGTGCTCGACCGGGGCGCGCTCGTTGAGCGCCAGGTCGAGCTGCTCGGGAGCGACCTCGCCCCGGGCGAGCATCGCGCGCGCCCGCTCGACGGCCGTCGCCTCGAGGTTGCCACCGCCGATGCTGCCCCACGCGTCGTCGGGCGAGACGACCATCTTGGCGCCAGGCTCGCGCGGGGCGTGGCCGCGGACGGCCGCGACCGTCACGAGCACGCCGGGGATCCGGTCCGCACGCAGCCGCTGGGCTGCCGAGAGCCAGTGCACGTCAGTCACCCCTCCCGGCGGCGACCTGCTCCGAGTGCGGGCGCAGCGGGTGCCCGTCGGGGTCCGCACGCTCGGGCGCGACGCCGACGCCCTGGCGCCCGCCCCGTACGACCGCCACCGTGTGCGGCGGCTGGCCGGCACCTCGTGCCTGCTGGACAGCCCAGAAGACTGCCTCGGGTGTGGCCGGCGACGCGAGGTCGACCTGCGTGCCGGCGGGCCCGAACGCGGCGGCCGCCTGGCGCAGGGCCTCGCGGACGGAGATGGCGAGCATGAGCGGCGGCTCCCCGACGGCCTTGGACCCGTAGACGACGCCGTCCTCGGTGGCGCGCTCGAGCAGTGCGACGTTGAAGACCTCGGGCATCTCCGAGAAGCTCGGCAGCTTGTAGGTGCTCGCCGATGCCGTGGCGAGCCGGCCGCGTGTCGGGCCGGAGGACTCGTCCCACCGGAGGTCCTCGAGGGTGAGCCAGCCTGCACCCTGCACGAAGCCACCCTCGATCTGGCCGAGGTCGACGAGCGGAGAGAGCGAGTCACCCACGTCGTGCACGATGTCGACCCGGCGCAGCCGGTAGGCGCCGGTGAAGCCGTCGACCTCGACCTCGGCTGCCGCGGCGCCGTAGGAGAAGTACTTGAACGGCGAGCCCTGCATCCGGCTCGAGTCCCAGTGGAGTCCCTCGGTGCGGTAGAAGCCGGCCGCCCAGAGCTGGACCCGTTGGTAGTAGGCCTCACTCACGAGATCGGTCCAGGCCACCTCTGCTGCGCCTGTCGCCGCTCCCGACGCCGCTCGCGCGCACCCGTCCTCGAACCGCACGTCCTCGGCGGGGACGCCCAGCCGGGCGGCGGCCACGGCGCGGAGCCGCTCGAGGATCTGCTCACAGGCGTCCTTGACCGCTGCGCCGTTGAGGTCGGCCCCCGAGCTCGCCGCCGTCGCAGACGTGTTGGGCACCTTGTCGGTGCGCGTCGGCGCCAGCCGGACGAGCGACAGGGGGACGGCGAGCGACGTCGCGGCGACCTGCAGCATCTTCGTGTGCAGGCCCTGGCCCATCTCGGTCCCACCGTGCGTGATGAGGACCGAGCCGTCCTTGTAGACGTGCACGAGCGCCCCGGCCTGGTTGAAGGCGGTGAAGTTGAAGGAGATCCCGAACTTCACCGGCGTGACGGCCAGGGCCCGCTTCGTGTGCTCGTGGGACGCGTTGTACGCGGCGACTGCCGCCGAGCGCTCCGCGAGCTCGCCGGTCGTCAGCACCTGCTCCCAGCACGCGACCGCCCGCTCGGGGTGACGGACGACCTGGCCGTACGGCGTGGCCTGGCCCTCCGCGTAGAAGTTGCGCCGCCGCAGCTCGACGGGATCGATCCCGAGCAGCGGGGCGCAGCGGCCGAGGACGTCCTCGATGACGAGCATCCCCTGGGGGCCGCCGAACCCGCGGAACGCCGTCTGGGACGTCTTGTGGGTCCGGGCGATCCGCCCGTCGACCCGGAGGTGGGGGATCCAGTACGCGTTGTCGACGTGACAGAGCGCCCGCGCCAGCACGGGCTCGGAGAGGTCGAGGCTCCAGCCGCCGTCGGAGGTCAGGGTGGCATCGAGCGCCTGGATGCGACCGTCAGCGTCGAACGCGGCACGCCACTGCGCGTGGAAGCCGTGTCGCTTGCCCGTCATCGTCAGGTCCTGGGTCCGGGTGAGGCGCAGGCGCACGGGGCGCCCGGTCAGGACGGCTCCCAGGGCGGCCACGGCTGCGTAGCCGTGCGGCTGCATCTCCTTGCCGCCGAAGCCTCCTCCCATCCGCAGGCACTGGACCGTGACGGCGTGGCTGGCCAGGCCCAGCACGTGCGCCACGATCTGCTGGGTCTCTGTCGGGTGCTGGGTGCTGCTCTGGACGAAGACCTGTCCGCCCTCGTCGACGTGGGCGAGCGAGCAGTGCGTCTCGAGGTAGAAGTGCTCCTGCCCGGCGAGGTCGAGCTCGCCGCTGAACACGTGCTCGGCCGCGACGAAGGCCTCGTCGACCTGCCCGCGCTCGAGCCGCGGCTGGCCGCCCTGGAAGCTGCCGGCCTCGATCGCCTCGCGGACGGTGACGACCGAGGGCAGCGGCTCGTAGTCCACCTCGACGGCCAGGGCCCCGAGCCGGGCCGCCTCGAGGGTGTCGGCCAGGACCCAGCACAGGGCGTGACCAAAGAACATCACCTCGGACGGGAAGAGCGGCTCGTCGTGCTTGACGCCGGCGTCGTTGACGCCGGGCACGTCGGCAGCGGTGAGGACGCGGACGACGCCCGGAACCGTGAGTGCTGGGTCGGGGTCCAGCCGCGTCACGCGGGCGTGGGCGTGCGGTGCCTGGACGGGGTGGGCGTGCAGGACCCCAAGGGTCCGCACGCTGAGGTCATCGGTGTAGAGCGCATCGCCGGTGACGTGAAGGGCGGCCGACTCGTGCGGGATCGGCTGTCCGACGACGGAATCCGCGGCCCGGCGCGACAGGGACGTCATGCGCCCACCCCGTCGGCACACTGCTCGTCCGCATGGAGGCGAAGGAGCGAGGTGCCCAGCACCGCGCTGCGGTAGGCCGCGCTGGCTCGGTGGTCGTCGAGCGGGGTGCCCTCCCCCCGCATCACCTCGGCGGCCGCCTGCACCGTCGCCGCGGTCCAGGCCCGGCCCTGCAGGGCTGCCTCGGTGGCGAGCGCCCTGACGGGGGTGGCCGCCACGCCGCCGAGACCGATGCGCGCCCGCCGGACGGAGCCGTCGACGACATCGAGGGCCACGGCGACGGCGACGCTGGAGATGTCGTCGTAGCGGCGCTTGGCGACCTTGTGGAAGGCCGTGGTCGGGCTGAGCGGCAGGGGGATCCGCACCGCACGGATGAGCTCGTCGGGGCGGCGCACGCTCTGCCGGTAACCGGTCCAGTAGTCGGCGAGCGGCACCTGCCGGTCCCCGTCCGGACTCGCCAGCACCATGACGGCCTCGAGCGCGAGCAGGGCGGGCGGCAGGTCACCGATCGGCGAGCCCGTGCCGAGGTTGCCGCCGAGGGTCGCCCCGTTGCGGATGAGCCGGGAGGCGAACTGGGGGAACACCTGGTCGAGCAGCGGGATCCGCCCGGCCAGCTCGCGCTCGACCTCGGTGAGGGTCAAAGCGGCGCCGATCTCGACGGCCTCGTCACCGACCTCGAGGCGGCGCAGCTCGGGCAGACGGTCGATGCCGATGACGAACGGCGCCCTGGTGCCACGGAGGTTGACGTCGACGCCCCAGTCGGTCGAGCCGGCGACGACCGCCGCGTCCGGATGTGCCGCGAGCAGCTCGAGCGCCTCGTCGAGGCCGGCTGCCCGGGCATAGGTGCCGGTCGCCCCCGAGAGTCGGGTCCCGACCGGAGGTGGCGGCGCGTCCGAGCGCCGCGAGGCGAGCGCGTCGTCGGCCGCCGGGGAGTCGAGCGCGAAGGCTGCGTCCCGGATCGGCCGGTAGCCGGTGCACCGGCACAGGTTGCCGGAGAGCGCCCCGAGCCGGAAGCCGTTGGGCCCCGACTCGTGCGCGTCCGCGTCGCTGCCCACACGGGCCGCGTCGTCCTGCCGGTCGGCCCGGTAGTACTCGGCAGCCATGGAGCAGACGAAACCGGGCGTGCAGTAGCCGCACTGCGACCCGCCTCGCACCGCCATCTCGTGCTGCACGGGGTGCAGGTGCTGGGGCGTCCCCAGTCCCTCGGCGGTGACGACCTCCTGGCCGTCCAACGAGGCGGCCGGCAGGAGGCAGGCGTTGACGGCCGTCCACTCGGTGCCCGACCTACCGTCGGGGCGGGCCACCAGCACCGCGCAGGCGCCACACTCCCCCTCGGCGCACCCCTCCTTGGCCCCGGTGAGCCCCTGCCCCCGCAGCCAGTCGAGGGCATTGGTCGCGGGGTCGGTGCCCGCCAGACCGCGCTCGGTGCCATTGACCGTCACCGAGAGGCGCTGCCCCGGCGTCATCCGAAAGTCCCGTCGTCCACGGACCCATGATGCACCGCCGGGTGCTGCGGTCAATCAGGGCTGGACGTTCAGGTCGAGGGTGTGCGCGCCACGCACGACCTTCGTCGCGAGGTAGTGGGCGTTCGCGTCAGACAGGTGGACGCCGGTCGGGACGCGACGGGCCACGGTGACCCCGAGCGCCCGCAGCTGATCCACCTTGTCGGGGTTGTTGCTGAGCAGCTCGACGCGGCTCACGCCCAGCGCACCGAGCATCTGCGCCGCGACGGTGTAGTCCCGCTCGTCCTCGCCGTAGCCGAGCGCGACGTTCGCCTCGTAGGTGTCGAGGCCCGCGTCCTGGAGCACGTAGGCGTCGAGCTTCGGGTAGAGCCCGATGCCGCGGCCCTCCTGCCGCAGGTAGAGCAGGAACCCGCCGCTCGCGTCGAGGCGCTCGACCGACTCGCGCAGCTGGGCGCCGCAGTCGCACCGCCCGCTGCCGAAGACGTCACCGGTCAGGCACTCGCTGTGCAGCCGGGTCGGCGTCGGGTCACGGTCGCAGGCCCCTGGACCGGGGACGTCCGCACGGTCCCCGAGACCCAGCGCGACGTGCTCGCGCCCGTCGGCGAGACCGTCGAAGGTGAACACCCGCGCCGTCGTCGCGAAACCGTCGGCAAAGGTGACCGGTACGAGCACGTGGGTGCGGATGCGGGCCGGTGGGGGTCCCGGAGCAGCCGTCGGTGCGCGACTCGGCGCCCCGGGGATCACGCGCTCTCCCGGAAACGCGGCGACAACGCATACCTCAGCAGGACCACGTCGCCGATCTGGCGCACCTCGGCGAGCGTCGCCCGACGGCCGGCGTTCCAGGGGTAGCGCCCGTCACCGACGAACCGGCACGCCGCCGAGTCCCCGACGAAGAAGGGCGCCACGACGAGCTGGAGCTCGTCGGCGAGGTCGTCGGTGAGCAGCTGCGTGTGCACGGTGCCGCCGCCCTCGACCATGAGCCGCCGCACCCCCCGGTCGCCGAGGTCCTCGCAGACGCGGCGCATCGTCGCGGGACGACCGGCATCGACGACGGCCGCAGCCGCACCGAGCCGTCCGCGCGCCTCGGGCACGACGTCGCTGGGGCAGTAGACGATCTTGTCCGCACCGTCGGCCGCGAAGAAGCTTGCGGCGCAGTCGAGCTCGGCCCGTCTCGTGACCGTCACCTTCGTCGGCGACGGGGTGAGACCGCGGGCCACCCGTGCAGCCCGCCGCTCGGGCGAGCGGACGAGCAGGCGCGGGTTGTCGTGACGGATCGTGCTGGCACCGACGAGGATCGCGTCGCTCGCGGCTCGCTCTCCGTCGACACGGTCGAAGTCGGCGTCGTTGGACAGCATGAGCCGGGCCGAGGTGCCGGCACTGAGATAGCCGTCGATCGACATGCCACAGCTGAGCAGGGTGTAGGGACGGTCAGCCACGGACGGCTCCTTCCGGTGGGAGCGCGCTCGGGGTGCGGGGGCTTCCGCGCCGCGACACGACGAGCAGCGCCGCACCCGGCAGGGCAGCGACGAACGACATCACGCCGTAGACGACGGCGGTCGCCACTCCCCCGGCGACGCCGAGCCCGGCCACGCCGAACACCCAGGCCGCCACCCCTTCACGCGGTCCCCAGCCGGCGACGTTGAGCGGCAGGGCCATCGCCACGAGGACGACGAGCGCGAGCGGCACGAGGTCGGCCACGGGCGCCTCCACCCCAGCGCTGCGGGCCGCCAGCACGAAGGTCGCGACGTGCCCGACGACGACGAGCGCCGAGACCACGACGACGCCCGGCCACGTATGCCGTCCCAGGAGTCCGTGACGCACGTCGGCGACCGCGACCCGAAGGACCCGCGAGACCTGCGCGAGGGGCCCGGGTGGCACGGCCGGGGTGCGACCCGAGCGACGCCGCCGGGTCGCCACGACGCCGACCAGAGCGGCGGTCCCGGCGACGAGAACCATGGTGGCCACGGGGGATCCGCCCGGCTGCAGGCGCGACGGCAGCAGCAGCACGGCGCCCAGCGTCAGCCCGAGGAGGACGACCTGACCGGCCGAGCGCTCCCACACGACCGACCGCACGCCGCGGCCGACGTCGCCGCCGTCACGCCCGTGTCGGACGCCTCGGTGCACGTCGCCGAGCACACCCCCGGGCAGGGTCACGTTGAGGAACTGCGACCGGTAGCACGCGGCGACCGCCGAGCGCAGGGACAGCTCGGACCCGAGGCCCCGGGCCACGAGGACCCACCGCCACGCGCCGCAGACGGTCGTGACCACGGCGATGGCGGCCGCCGCCGCGACCGAACGGGCGTCGACGTGGCGCAGTCCGTCGACGAAGGCGCCACCACCGATGCGCCACACGAGGACGCCGAGGATCACGAGCCCCGCGAGGGGGCGCAGCCAGGACCGGTCGCGCTGCATCTCCTCCGCCCTTTCTGCCCAGGATCTGCCGAGTATCCGCCCGGGACCCCTGATGGTGACGACGTCCGGCTCCACGATCGGGTTCAGCGACCCCCTACCCGCTCGAGCACGGCCGACACGTGTCCTGCGGTCTCCGACCACGATGACAGGGTGTCGCGTCGCGCCAGGGCATTCCGGCGCAGCCGTTCCCGCAGGGCCCCGTCGGTGAGCCACGACCGGAGCGCAACCGCCAGCGCCTCGGGGCTGCCTGCAGGGACGAGCAGCCCGGGCCGCCCGTCACCCGCCTGCCCGACCGCCTCGCGGACGCCACCGACGTCGGTCGCGAGCACCGGGACGCCGCGCGCGAGTGCCTCGGTCACGACCATCCCGTACGTCTCGAGGTGGGAGGGCAGGACGAGGAGGTCGGCAGCGGCATACGTCCGCTCGAGGTCCGCACCGACGCGCGGTCCCACGAGGTGCACGCGGTCGCCGAGGCCCGCCGACGCGACCCGCCGACGCAGCCCGTCGACGACGTCCGGCTCGCGCGTCAGGGCGCCGACGAGGACGCACGACCACGGGAGGTCGTCCACGAGCGCGAGCGCCGCGAGGAGGTCGGCCTGCCCCTTGAGCGTGGTCACCGCGCCGACGCAGATCAGGCGCCCGCCGTCGGGACCGCCGGCCGCCACGCGCGCCCGGTCGACCCCGGGCCGGGCGACGTGCACGCCAGCGGGGGCGAGGGCGTACGCGTCGAGCAGGACGTCCCGCGTCCACCCGCTCGTCGTCACGACGGCCGCGGCCGCGGCCAGCACCCGGCCCTCAGCCGCGGCCGCGCTCGGGTCAGACACCCCGAGCGGCAGGTGGACGACGACGACGAGATGGACGCGGTCCGCCGCGGGCACGAGGACGGCGTCCGCGGCCGACGCGACGAGGCCGTCGACGAGCAGCACCGACCCCGTGGGGACGGCCGCGACGACATCGGCCAGGCAGGCCGTCGCTGCCGCGTCCGGGTGTGGCCACCGCCCGGGCACGGGGTGCTCGCTCGCCTGCCACCCGAGGGCACGCAGGCCGTCGAGCACCCTGCGGTCGTAGGTGTTCCCCCCGCTCGGGAGCAGGGGGTCGTCGATCCCGGCCGGGACGACGGCGTGGAACTCCCTCAGAGCTCGCACTCGTAGCTCGCCCAGGCGACGTGTGACTCGTGGAGGGTCACGGCGAGCGCGGTGACCCGGTCGGTGGCGCCGCCGAGGTCACCGGCGCGTATGCGAACCGCGACCCGCTCCGCGATGGTGCGGGCCAGCACCTCGGTCGAGGTGTTGACCCCCGCGAAGTCCGGCTCGTCGTCGAGGTTGCGGTAGCCGAAGGCACCGACGACCTCGCGGACGTGCTGGGTCGCGAGACCGATGTCGACGAGGATGTCGTCGTCGTCGAGCTCGGGACCGCGGAAGGTCACGTCGACGACGAACGTCGCCCCGTGCAACCGCTGCGCCGGACCGAACACCTCCCCCCGGAAGCTGTGCGCGATCATCATGTGGTCCCGGACGGTCACGCTGAACATCGGCTCCCCGCTCAGTGGGTGGGTCGGTAGGAGATCGTGTGGCAGATGGCCGGCAGGGAGCCGTCCGCGAGGCGCGGCATCAGCGCGGGCAGCTCCTCGAAGGGCGAGTCGCCGGTCAGCAGGGCGTCGAAGGCCGGGTCGCGCAGGAGGTCGAGCGCGAGCGCCAGCCGCTCGGCATACGTGTATCGCGAGCGCCTCGCTGCCGCAACGGAACCCACCTGACTGGCTCGGATCCGCAGCCGCGACGAGTGGAACGCTCCGCCGAGCGACAGCTCGACCCGCGCGTCGCCGTACCAGCTGAGGTCGAGCACCGTCGCCTCCGGTGCGAGGAGGTCGAGCGAGAGCTGGAGCCCGGCACCCGTGGCGCTCGTGTGGACGACGAGGTCGTGGTCCCCGCGCACGTCGACGAGGTCGGCCGGCCGTGCGAAGCCGACCCCGAGCGACCCCGCCACCGCCTCCCGCGACGGGTCCACGTCGACGAGGGTCACCCGGCACCCGGGGACCCCGGCGAGCAGGCGCGCGACGCAGCACCCGACCATCCCCGCACCGACGACGGCGACGCGGTCACCGAGCCGCGGAGCGGCGTCCCACAGCGCGTTGACGGCGGTCTCGACGGTGCCGGCGAGCACGGCCCGCCGAGCGGGCACGTCGTCGGGGACGACGACGACCGCCCCGACGGGGACGACGTAGGACGTCTGGTGCGGGTGCAGGCAGAAGACCGTCCTCCCGACGAGACCCGTCGGGCCCTCCTCGACGACGCCGACACCGAGGTAGCCGTACTTCACGGGACCGGGGAAGTCCCCCTCCTGGTGCGGGGCGCGCATGACGGCGTACTGGTCCTCGGGGACCTTCCCACGGAAGACGATGGTCTCGGTGCCGCGGCTCACGCCCGAGTGCAGCGCCCGCACGAGCACCTCGCCCGATCCGGGAGCGGGCACGGTGACCGGCCGGATCTCGCCCCTGCCGGGCTCGACCACCCAGAAAGCCCGCGCATCGGTGGACACGCGACCAGACTAGGGCTGTCCGTGAACTCCGGCGGTGACGACGGCGTCCTTGGATGAAACCTCTCAAGCCCGGTGGAGGCGCAGTGCGTCACGTGACCCCTCACGGCCCGGTCGTCGGGCTCGTCGGCGTGCTGACCCTGCTCGCCGTCCTGGGCCGGGCGACCGGCCTCGGCGCAGCCGGCTGGATCGTCGGCCTGGCCTCGGGGGTGGTGCTCTGCGCCCTGCTCACGGCCGGGCTCGTCCGGGCCTCGCGCCGGCGCCTCCTGCCCGCCGACCGTGTCACCCTGTCGAGGGCGGTGCTCGTGTGCGGCGTCGCGGCCCTCGTCGCCGACAGCGTGGCGGGGACCGTGGCGGGGACCGGGGGCACCGACGAGCCGACCGGCGTCCTCGTGGCCCTCGCCTCGGTGGCACTCGTCCTCGATGCGGTGGACGGCCGGGTCGCGCGCCGCACCGGGACCGTCCACCCGCTCGGCGCGCGCTTCGACATGGAGACCGACGCCTTCCTCATCCTCGTCCTCAGCGTGGCCGTCACCCGTGACCTCGGGTGGTGGGTGCTCGGCGTCGGGGTCGCCCGCTACCTCCTGCTGCTCGTCGCGCTCGCGGCCCGATGGGCGCCGTGGCTGCGCGGACAGGTCCCGGCACGTCTGTGGCGCAAGGTGATCGCGGCCTACCAGGGCATCGTCCTCACGGTGGCCGCCGCCGGCATCCTGCCCGCTGTGGCCGCAGCGGTCGCCGTGGCAGCCGGGCTCGGGCTGCTCGTCCTCTCGTTCGGCACCGAGGTCCTCACGCTGCGGCGGATGTCGGTGTCCCGACGCCACGAGGTCGAGGTCCTCGCTCCGCGGCCGGTCGTCGGGCAGATGGCCGTCGACGCGCGCGTGCTGCCGTGACGTCGCCACCCCGGGCCCGGACCGGCCGCCGCGTCGCCGGCCACGTCCTCACCACCCTCGCCGTCCTGCTCGTCTGGGTCGCGCTCGTCGCGCCGAACCCGGCGGTCGGCTGGTCGCCGACACCGCTGGCGCTGCTCCGGATCCCCGTCGAGGGCCTGGTCCTCGTGGCCGGGCTCCTGCTCCTGCGCGGCGTGGCCGCGCGGTCCTTCACGATCGCGGTCGGGCTGGGCCTCGGGGTCCTCCTCGTCGTCCGGGTCCTCGACGCGGCCTTCCTCGCGACGCTCTACCGGACGTTCAACCCGCTCACCGACTGGCGCTACGCCGGGTCGGCCACCGACCTCCTCGGCGACTCGACGGGTCCGGTGACGGCGGTGGTGGCCGTCGTCGCGGCGGGGCTGCTCCTGCTCGGCATCGTCGTGCTGACGCCCCTGGCCGTGCGACGGGTCGGGCGGGTCGTCGATCGCCACCAGACCGGCGCGACGCGCGCCCTCGTGGCCGGGGCGGTCGCCTGGGGCGTCTGCGCCTCGCTCGGGCTCGGCGTCACGGCAGACCTGCCCGCCGCGTCGTCGAGCACGGCGGCCCTCGCCGGCCGCGAGTTCACGTCGGTGCGCGACGGCCTCCACGACCAGGACGTCTTCGCCGCGCAGATCACCGTCGACCCGTACCGCGACACCGCGCCGGGCGGTCTGCTGACCGCGTTGCGCGGCAAGGACGTCGTCGTCGTCTTCGTCGAGAGCTACGGCAAGGTCGCCGTCGACGAGAGCCCCGACGTGGCAAGGGCGCTCACGGCCGGGACGAACGGGCTGAAGGCCTCCGGCTACACGACGCGCAGCGCGTGGCTCACGTCCCCCACCTTCGGCGGGATCAGCTGGCTCGCCCACTCCACCCTCCAGTCCGGACTCTGGGTGAGCAGTCAGCGGCGCTACGACCAGCTCCTCGACACCGCGACGTCGGCCGACCGCCGCCTCACCCTCGCCGGTGCCTTCGCCCGCGCCGGGTGGCGCACCGTCGACGTCATCCCGGCCAACCGTCACGACTGGCCCGAGGGCAAGGCCTTCTACGGCTACGACACCGTCTACGACGCACGCACCCTGGGCTATGCCGGGCCCGGTTTCGGCTACGCACCGATGCCCGACCAGTACACGCTGTCAGCCTTCGACCGGCTCGAGCTGCAGCGCCGCCCGCCCGGTCGACGGCCGCCGGTCATGGCCGAGATCGACCTCGTGACGAGCCACGTCCCCTGGGCGCCGCTGCCGCGGCTGCTCGACTGGGCGGCGATCGGCGACGGCTCCCCCTACCTCGCCCAGGCGGGGCTCGCGACGCCACGCGACGTGGTGTGGAGCAGTCCCGAGAGGGTGCGGGCGGCATACGGCCAGACGGTCGCATACTCCCTCGACAGCGTCGTGTCGTTCCTGCGCGCGACCCACGACGACGACCTCGTCGTCCTCGTGCTCGGCGACCACCAGCCGGTCAGCATCGTCTCGGGCGACCACGCCGGGCACGACGTGCCCGTCAGCATCGTCGCCCGCGACCCGGCCGTGCTCGCGCGCATCTCCTCGTGGGGCTGGCAGGACGGGCTGCGACCCGGACCCGCCGCCCCGGTCTGGCCGATGGACCGCTTCCGCGACCGCTTCCTCGCCGCCTACGGGCCGACCGCCGGCGGCTGAACCGGCGCCCACGACGGAGCGTCTTCAGGGGAAGGGAGTCCAACACCGCGACGCCAACGGGACGCCGCGGCGCGACCCGGACGACAGGAGCGCATCATGAGACTCCGAGGCGTGGGAGCGGTGGCGTTGCTCGTCTCCGCCGGCGTGCACCTCTACCTGTGGTTCGACGGGGTGCGCAACCAGAGCGTGGGGCCGATGTTCCTCATCAACGTCGTGGCCGGCGTCGTCATCGCGATCCTGCTGCTCCGCTGGGAGCACTGGGTCCCGGCGTTCCTGACCGCCGGTTTCGGAGCCGCCACGCTCGGGGCGTTCATCATCGCGTCCACCGTCGGACTGCTCGGCGTGCACACCGTGTGGGCGGGCGGTTCGGTCTGGACGGCCGCGATCGCCGAGGTGGTCTGCATCGTCGTCGGCGGCCTCCTGCTGCTGCGCGGGCGGTCGATGGCGCCCCAGCTGGCGCAACCCGCCAAGCGGCACGCCGCCTGAGCCTCACCCGCATCGGGGGATGCGGGTGGCCGCGGCGCCACGGGAGGCTCAGTGGACAGGTCGGAGGCCTGTCCCCGTGACACCCGGAGGTCGAGATGCCCGCACGACTTCGCTCGGTGCTGGCAGCCGTGCTCCTCGTCATCGGCGTCGTGCTCGTGCCGGTCGGGGCGACCGCGACGTGGCTGCGCACGACGGTGACCGACACGGACACGTATGTCGCGACGATCACCCCGCTCGCCACCGACCCGGCCGTCACGTCCTTCGTCGAGGACCGCGCCACCGCACGCGTCGTGGCTGCCATCAGCGACCAGCACCTCGTCGACCGTGCGCTCGCCGCGCTGGAGAACCGCGGGCTCCCCGCCGCAGCCACCCGGGCGCTCGGACTGCTCGCGGCACCGCTCGCGGCCCAGGTCGAGCAGGTCGTGCGCCGGGTCGTCACCGCGGTCGTCGAGAGCGACCAGTTCGCCACGGCCTGGGTCGCGGCGAACCGAGTCGCGCACGCCCAGCTCGTCGCCGTGCTGTCACGGTCGCCCGACGGCGCCATCGTCGACAACGGGTCGACCGTGAGCATCGACATCGGCAACCTCGTCGAGCCCGTCGAGCAGCGCCTCGTCGCCGCAGGGGTCCCGCTCGTCGACAAGCTGCCGCCGATCACCGTGTCGGTGCCCCTGCTCCCCAGCAGCGACCTCGACACCGCACGCACCGCCTACAACGCCCTGCGCATCGGCGGCGTGGCCCTGCCGCTGCTGGCTCTCGCGTTCATCGCCGGAGGGGTCGCCATGGCGCGCGACCGCCGGCGAGCACTGGTACGCGTGGGGCTCGGTGCCGCTGTGGCCTGCGTCGTGCTCGTGCTGGGGCTGTCGTTCGCCCGGTCGCACGTGGCGAGCAGCCTGCCGCCCGGCGCCTCCGCTGCCGCGGTCTCCGTCATCGACACGGTCACCGAGGGCCTGCGCCAGCTCGTGCGCGTCGTCGTCGTGGTCGCTCTCGCCGTGGTGCTCGTCGCCCTCGTCGTCGGCCCGTCGCGCGGGGCCCGCCGGGTGCGGTCCCTGGCCGTCACCGGGTGGAACCGTGCCCGCGGCGGGATGGACCGCGCCGCCGGCACGCCGCTCGCGATCCCGGTCGCCATCGGTGTCGCCGTCGTCTGCGTGCTCGTCGTCGTCTTCGCCGGCGACCTCGGAACGGGCTGGACGATCGTGCTCGCCGCCGTGGCCGCGCTCGCGCTCGTCGTCGCCCTGCTCGCCGGTCGGGCCCCCGCGCCCGAGGTCAGAGAGCCGGCAGCAGGAGCGTGATGCTCGTCCCCCGGCCGAGCTCGGACTCGACGTCGATGCGCCCGCCGTGCCTCGTCACCACGCGCTGCGCGATGCTGAGGCCGAGACCCGTGCCCGGCACCTGGAGGGTCTCCGGGTTCGTGCCGCGGAAGAACTCCGTGAAGAGGCTCTCCTGGTCCTCGGGTGAGATGCCGAGTCCGTCGTCGATGCACTCGAGCACGACCCGGTCGCGACGGCTCGCGACGGAGACCGCCACCTTCCCGCCGGCCGGGGTGAACTTCACCGCGTTGCTCACGAGGTTCTGCACGACCCGCTCGAGGTCGCCAGCACTGCCCCGGACGAGCGGCAGCCGCTCCTCGAGGTCGAAGGTCAGACTGACCTGCTGGGTGTCCGCGCGCGGACGGAACATGTCGACGACGTCACGCGACACCTCGCCGAGGTCGACGTCGGCCTCGGGCATGGGCCGGTCGGGGTCGCTGACCCGCGACAGCGTCAGCAGGTCGTCGACGAGGCTCTGCAGCCGCTCGGTGTTGCGCTCGATGACCCCGAGCGACCAGTCGCCGTTGCCGTCCGGCTCCTGCCGGAGCAGCTCGACGTGCCCGACGATCGAGGCGAGGGGGTTCTTCAGCTCGTGCGACACGGTCGAGAAGAGCTGCGTCTTGCTGCGGTCGGCCTCACGCAGCTCGGCCGCGACCCGCCGCTCGACGGCATACAGCCGGGCGTTCCGGATGGCCCGCCCGAGGTCACGGCCCATCTCGAGCGCGGCCTGCGCCTCGGCGTCGGTCCAGTCGGGGTCACCGGGCCCGCGCGTGCAGGCGATGTAGCCGAAGCAGCTCGACCCCGAACCCATCGGCGCGATGAGCAGCGAGCGCGCGGCGGCGTCGGACAGGAAGACGCGCACCTGCGCGATGTCGTCGTCGCTCCAGAGGCGCGCCGGCTCGACGTGGCCGTCGGCGCCGACGACCGCGACGACACCGGCACGCCAGCAGCGGGCGGCCATCCGACGGGCGATCGCGACGAGCGAGACGGGCGTGTGCACGCGCTCGCCGCTGCGCGCCGAGACGCTCTCACGCTCGTCGTCGTCCTCGCCCGCGAAGGCCCGCAGCCACAGGCCCGCCGACGCGAGGCCGGCCGAGATCGGCATCGCCGCGACGTCGACGACCCGGGCGGGGTCGAGGTCCTCCTGCGCGATGCGCGCCACCGTCTGCACGGCCTCACCGAGACGGACCCGCTCGGACAGGGCGTGGCGCTGGCGGGCGGCCGAGATGGCGATGCCGGTCTGGTTGGCGAAGAGCTCGAGCACGGCCCGTTGCGTCACGTCGGGGCGACGCCCGCTGAGCGGCAGGTCGACCGAGAGGATGCCGAGCAGCTCCCCGACGGCGTCGAAGAACGGTGCGATGAGGGTGTCCTCGGGGTTCCACGCATCGGGGTCACCGGCAGGGGTCGGCGCGGTCCAGTCGGCCGACACCCAGCCCTCGGCCGACCCGTCGGGCAGCTCGCCGGCGGGGACGAAGCGCAGGCTCCCCCACCTCTCGGCCACGGCGAACTCGGCCTCGAGGACCGGACGCGGCGTCCGCCTGCCGAGCAGCTCGACGCGCGCGTCGTCGTCGCCGGCCACGGCCACGACCTCGATGTCGCCCGAGGGCACGACGAGACTGATCGCCGCCACCTTGAAGCCGACCACGTCGGCGGCGCCGTCGACGACCATGTCGAAGAGGATCGACAGGTCGTCCTGTGCGCTGACCCGGTTCATCAGCTCAGTGAGCCGACTGAGCGCCAGCACCTCCCACACCACGCCGTCGCGCACCCTGTCCCCTGTCTGCGTCATACCCCTGGATCGTGGCCGCCGCCACTAGGAATCATCCCGATGGTCACGATATGTCCGAGAGGCCGCTTTCGTGGGCGGACCGGCAGAACCCGCAACGGGAAGACACACCGTGAACGTCGATCCCTCGTCGGGGGCCGAGGCGACCGACACCGACCCGCCGTGCCCCTCGGCGATGGCGCGCACGATCGACAGCCCGAGACCGGAGCCCTGGATGGCCCGCTCGTTGGCCGCACTCGAGCGGAAGAACCGCGCGAAGACGCGCTCGTGGTCGGACTCCGGGATGCCCATCCCGGAGTCGGAGACGACGAGGCGGACCGTGTCCGGACGGCGGTCGTCGGGGTGCGCGGCGAGCGCGACCCGGCCGCCGTCCGGGGTGAACTTCACGGCGTTGGAGAGCAGGTTGGTGACCATCCGCTCGAGCGCGGCCGGGTCGCCCTCGATCCACAGCGGTCGCGGCCACACCTCGACCTCGCGCACGAGGTCGCGCTGCGCCGTCACCGTCTCGACCGACGTCCACGCGCTGGCGACGACGTCGGACAGGTCGCACCGGCGCGGGGCGAGCTCGAGACGTCCGGCCTCGATGCGGGAGTTGAGCAGGAGGTCCTCGATGAGCGAGAGCAGGCGACGGCCGTTGCGGTCGACGCGGGCCACGAGCTCGAGCTGGCGGTCGGTGAGAGCGCCGGCGGCGCCGTCCTCGAGCATCTCGGTGTAGCCGAGCACGCTGGCGAGCGGAGTGCGCAGCTCGTGGCTGACCGCCGACACGAAGTCGGACTTCGTCCGGTCGAGCTGGGTCAGCTCCTCGACCGCCTCACGCTCCCGGTCGAGCGCGACCTGCAGGGTGACCTCGACCTGCCGGCGTCTCGTGACGTCCTCGGCGACGCCGAGGTAGCCCGTGAGCTGTCCGCCCTCGTCGCGGATGCCGCTCATCGTCAGGGACACCGTGCGACGGGTGCCGTCCTTGCGGACATAGGTCCAGTCACGGGTCTCGGTCGCGGCGCCGCCCCGGACGCGGTGCACGAGCACGTCGAATCCGGGCTCGACGCCGAGCTCCTCGGCCCGGCGGTCGATCTCGGCGGGGTCGTGCAGCAGCGACCAGTCCTTGCGGCTCACGACCTCCGACGCGCGCCAGCCGAGCACGGTCTCGGCACCGCGGTTGAAGAGGGTGATGACGCCGTCGAGGTCGGTGCCGATGATCGCGGTGGCGGTGGCGGCCTCGAGCACGGCCTCGACGAAGGTCCGGGCCGCACGCTCGTCGGTGACGTCGACGCCGGTCTTGACGAGGTGGGTGCGGTGCCCGGTGTCGTCGGTGAGGTACGCGTTGGTCCACACGATGTGACGCACCCCGAGTCCCGTGACGCGCCAGTCCTGCTCCTCGTGGAGCGGCACGGCACCCTCGCCGATGCCGGCCATCTGCGCGGAGACGCGCTCGTGGTCGTCGACGGGGAAGACCTCCGCCGCCGGACGTCCGACGAGCTCGGCCTCGGGTGCACCGAGCAGCCGCGCCGCCGTCGCGTTGAGGCGGGCGATGGCCCCGGCGCGGTCGACGACGATGATAGCGCTGGCGGCGGTGTCGAGCACGACGCTGCTGAGCTCGACCTCGCTGCGCAGGTCGGCGAGGGCAGCGCGGCGCTGCGTCGAGGCGACGGCGAGCGAGAGGGCGGTGACGGCGGCCGTCACGAGGAACGCCTGGGTGAGCGCGCCGACCGTCTCGGGCCGGAGTCCGCCGACCCGCGCCGCCGCAGCGAAGGGTCCGCCGCCGATGCTCGTCAGCGTGACGGCCAGGACACCGACGACGAGCAGCTGGATCGCGACCGTGCGCAGCCCGAGGCGCAGGGCGCCCCAGACGAGGACGGGGATGGGCAGGAACGCGAGCGGCAGCGCCTGGTCGGGATTGAAGACCCAGGCCGTGAGCCCGACGACGACGACCCACTGGACGAGGTCCTCGAAGCCCGGGCGGCGGGTGCGGCGCGTGCCCACGGCGATGCCGAGGGGAGCGAAGACGAGCACGGCGGCGGCGTGCGAGGCGGTGACGGCGGACGCGGTCGCGAGGAACGGGCCGCCGACACCGATGCTCACGGTGAGCCCGGCGAACAGGCCGAAGACGAGGGCTCCGGCGAGCGTCGCCGCGAGGAGGTTCCAGAGATCCTCCATCGACGCGAGCGCGGGTCGCCGGCCGCCGCGGGTCAGCAGCCCATAGACGACCGCCACCTCGGCGGCATTGGCCACGCCGAAGCACAGGGCCACGAGGGGCGGGCGCCCTCCGTAGGCGTTGGCGGCCGCACTGGAGACGAGGACGCCCACGACGAAGAGCCAGGCCCGTGCGCCCCGTGCCGTCGCAAGCAGGAACGACACCGCGAGGCCGGCGGCCGGCCACCAGACGGCGACGGTCGACCCGGGCGGGGCGAAGCGCACCGCGGTCGCCCCGAGGACGAAGACGCCGACGAGCGCCAGGGCCGCCACCACCCACCAGCGCGCGCGGCCAAGGGTCGGGCGGGTCACGAGGGTGCCCTGTTCGGGGCCAGCGTCCCGGAGCTCTTCGGTCGACGCGCGGCGTCACGTGCAGCCTTTTCCGCTGACCTCATTGACTCATGATGTCGCAGAGACGGCGACAATCCGGCAAAAGGGACTTTTCGTACCCGTGTCGTCGGCCGGAGTGGCCGGTCGTCACCAGCCGGACTGCATCGCCGAGTGCTCGGGGGCCGGGGTCCGGGTCAGCTGGAGGAAGCCGCCGGGCATGTCGCGGCGGTCGATCGCCCGCCGGGTCATGCCCTTCGCCGCGGCGAGGGCGACGGCCTTGTCGACGAACGTCGGCTCGGTGCAGGTGAACTCGCGGCCCTTCCAGCGGATCGTGCAGCCGCCGGCGGCGCGGACGTTGCGGACCCAGTCGGTGCCTCGTCCCCACGGGAGGGCGATGATGAAGGTCGACGGCGTGGGGATGACGGCGATGGGGGTCGCGTAGTCCTTGCCGCTCGAGCGGCCTTGGTGGCGCAGCACCGCCCAGAGCGGGAAGACGCGGTGCCCGGCGAGCCGGACGGCGACCTTGTTGAACTGCTTCGCGCTTGCGGGTGGGCCTGCCATCCCCACAGCATCCTCCCCACCGGCCCCGACGGGGCTCGTTTGGTCGAGGGCGTATGCCGCCGGGTCGGGTGCGGCCGCGCGTCAGCCCAGGTGCCCACGCACCGACACGTGCCCCTTGAGCAGGTTGCGCGCGATGGTGCGGCGCTGGATCTCGTCGGTGCCCTCGTAGATGCGCAGCAGGCGCAGCTCGCGGTACCACCGCTCGACGGGCAGCTCGCGGGTGTAGCCCATGCCGCCGTGCATCTGGAGCACGCGGTCGACGATCTCGTTGGCCTTGACGCCGCCGTAGAGCTTGGCCATCGACTGGGACTGGCGCGAGTCGAGGCCGCGGTCGACCTGCCAGGCGGCGGCGAGCACGAGCCAGCGCAGCGCCTCGATCTCGACGGCGGAGTCGGCGACCATCCACTGGATGGCCTGCCGCTCGGCGATGGGCTGGCCGAAGGTGACCCGGTTGCGGGCCCACTCCATCCCCATCTCGACGAGCCGCTCGCACGAGCCGAGCGCGCGCGCGGGCAGCATGTAGCGCCCCTTGCCGATCCAGCGCATCGCGAGGTCGAAGCCCTTGCCCTCCTCGCCGAGGATCGCGGAGTGCGGCACGCGGACGTCGTCGAAGACGAGCGCGGCCGGGCCCCACTCGCCCATCGTGTCGATGGGGGTGCTCGTCCACCCGCGGTCGCGGTCGACGAGGAAGCACGTGACGCCGCCGTCGGCGCCCTTCTCCTTGTCCGTCACGGCGAAGACCATGACGAAGTCGGCCTCGTTGCCGCCGGTGATGAAGGTCTTCTCGCCGTTGATGACCCACTCGTCGCCCTCGCGTCGGGCACTCGTGCGGATGGCGCGGGCATCGGAACCGGCCCCGGGCTCGGTGATCGCGAAGCACGACCTCCGGGTGCCCTCGATCGTCGGGCGGAGGTAGGTGTCCTGCTGCTCCTCGGTGGCCGAGAAGAGGATGTTGTCGGCCTCGCCGGCGAAGCGGAACGGCACGAACGACCGGCCGAGCTCGATCTCGATGAGCGCGGCGACGACGGCACCCTGGCCCATCCCGCCGTGACTCTCGGGTGTCTGGATGCCGAAGAAGCCGGACGAGCGGGCCTTGTCCTGAAGGGCTTTCAGCTCCTCGACCGTCAGGCCGCGCTCGCCCCGCCGCTCCCGCTCGAGCACCTGCGGCTCCAGCGGCACGATCTCCTTGCGCACGAAGGTGCGCACCCAGTCGCGGATCTCGCGCTCCTCGGCGCTGAGGTCGAAGTCCATCGTCGGTCCCTTCGTCGTGCGGTCGGGTGGGTCGTGCCGTCGGGCGCCCGGCGGGCGTATGCCGTCCGGCGGGGGTCAGCGGGCGGCATACCTCCGCAGCTCGGCCTTGGCGAGGGCGTTCTTGTGCACCTCGTCGGGGCCGTCGGCGAAGCGCAGCGTGCGGATGCCGGCGAAGGCGGCCGCGAGCTCGGTGTCCTGGCTCAGCCCGGCGGCGCCGTGGGTCTGGATGGCCTTGTCGAGGATCCACTCGACGGTCTTGGGCGTCGCGATCTTGATCGCCTGGATCTCGGTGTGGGCGCCCTTGTTGCCGACGGTGTCCATGAGCCAGGCGGTCTTGAGCACGAGCAGGCGCAGCTGCTCGATGCGCACGCGGGACTCGGCGATCCAGTCGCGGACGACACCCTGCTCGGCGATGGGCCGCCCGAAGGCGACGCGCTCGGAGGCGCGGCGGCACATGGCCTCGATGGCGACCTCGGCGAGGCCGATCGAGCGCATGCAGTGGTGGATCCGGCCGGGGCCGAGGCGGGCCTGGGCGATGGCGAAACCGGTGCCCTCCTCGCCGATGAGGTTGCTCGCGGGCACGCGGACGTCGGTGAAGCGCAGCTCGGCATGGCCGCCGTGGTCGTGGTCGTCGTAGCCGAAGACCTCCATGCCGCGGACGACCTCCACGCCGGGGGTGTCGCGCGGGACGAGGACCATCGACTGCTGGCGGTGCCGGTCGGCGTCGGGATCGGTCTTGCCCATGACGATGAGGACCTCGCACTCGGGGTTCATCGCGCCGGTGATCCACCACTTGCGGCCGTTGATGACGTAGTCGTCGCCGTCGCGCCGGATGCTCGTGGCGATGTTGGTCGCGTCGCTGCTCGCGACGTCGGGCTCGGTCATCGCGAACGCCGAGCGAATCTCGCCGCGCAGCAAGGGTTTCAGCCACCGCTCCTGCTGCTCGGCGTTGCCGAACTGGGCGAGCACCTCCATGTTGCCGGTGTCGGGGGCGGCGCAGTTGAGGACCGCGGGCGCGAGGCGGATGGCGCGGCCGGTGATCTCGGCGAGCGGGGCGTACTGGAGGTTCGTCAGGCCGGCGCCGTGCTCGCCGGGGAGGAAGACGTTCCACAACCCGAGGTCGCGGGCCTCCTGCCGGAGGTCCTGGAGCACGGGCGCGGTGCTCCACGCCCAGCGGTCGGGCAGTGCCGATACCTGCTCGTCGAAGACGGGCAGCGACGGCACGATGCGCTCGTCCATGAAGCCGAGCAGCTCCTGGCGCAGCTCCTCGGTGCGGGAGTCGAATCCGAAGTCCATGGTCAGCTCTCCTTGACGGCGGCGAGGCCGGCGGTGACGAGGGGGACGGTGGCCTCACCGATGCGGGCGAAGCCGCTCCCGACCGTCTGGCCCTGGGTGTAGCGGTAGTGGATGCCCTCGAGGATCACCGCGAGCTTGAAGTAGGCGAGCCCGAGGTGGAACGAGAGGTGCCCGAGGTCGCGACCGCTCGCGGCGGCATACCGCTGGCGCAGCTCGGGACCGCTGATGAAGCCCGGCGTCCGCGAGACGTCGGAGACGGCGACGCTGTCCATCATGAGCGGGAGGGTCTGGTAGGCCTCGAGCAGGGCGACGTCGGTGAGGGGGTCACCCAGCGTCGCCATCTCCCAGTCGAGCACCGCCGAGACCTCGTCGTCGCTCGTGACGAGGAGGTTGTCGAGGCGGAAGTCGCCGTGGACGATCGTCGGGTCACCCTGTGCCGGAACGGATCCAGCGAGCCTCTCGTGCAGCTCGTCGATGCCCGGGAGGTCACGGCTGCGGGAGGCGTCGAGCTGCTGCTTCCAGCGCCGCACCTGCCGCTCGAGGAAGCCGTCGGGGCGACCGAAGTGGCCGAGACCGACCGACCCGGGGTCGACGGCGTGCAGGGCGACGAGGGTGTCGACCATCCGCTCGCTGACCGCCCGCACCCGTGCGGCGCCGAGGGGCTGGAGCTGTGCCTCGAAGCGGTAGGGCGTGCCCTCGACCCGCTCCATGACGTAGAAGGGCGCCCCGACGACGTCGGGGTCGTCGCACACGGCATACGTCGTGGGGACGGGGACGGCGGTGTCGCGCAGGGCGGTGATGACGCGGTGCTCGCGCACCATGTCGTGCGCGGTGGCGAGCACGTGGCCGAGCGGCGGCCGGCGCACGATGACCGTGCGGGTGCCGTCACCGACCTCGTAGGTGAGGTTGGACTTGCCGCCCGCGACGACCCTCCCGCTGAGCGGGCCCGACAGCAGGTCGGGCGCCGTGTCGTCGAGGAATCGCCGGAGCCGGTCGAGCGGCAGGCCGGGCGGGTCCCCGTCGGGGGCGGCGTCGCGGGCGTCGGTCACGTCAGTCCTTCGGTCCGCCGGCGACGTAGATGACCTGGCCGGAGACGAAGCCGGCCTCGTCGCGCACGAGGAAGGAGGTCGTGGCGGCGATGTCCTCGGGCTGGCCGACGCGGGCCACCGGGATCTCCTTGGCGGCGCCCTCGAGGAACTGCTCGAAGGTGATGCCCATCCGCTCGGCCGTCTGGCGCGTCATGTCGGTGGCGATGAAGCCGGGGGCGATGGCGTTGGCCGTGACGCCGAACTTGCCGAGCTCGATGGCGAGGGTCTTCGTGAAGCCCTGGAGGCCCGCCTTGGCGGCGGAGTAGTTGGCCTGCCCGCGGTTGCCGAGCGCGGAGGTCGAGCTGAGGTTGACGATGCGGCCGAACTTCGCGTCGATCATGTGCTTCTGCGTCGCCCGCGTCATGAGGAAGGAGCCGCGGAGGTGGACGTTCATGACGGCGTCCCAGTCGTCGGCGCTCATCTTGAAGAGCATGTTGTCGCGGATGATGCCGGCGTTGTTGACGAGCACCGTCGGGGCACCGAGCTCGGACGCGACGCGGTCGACGGCCGCCTGCACGGCCGCCTCGTCGGACACGTCGACACCCACAGCGAGACCCGTGCCACCCGCGGACTCGATCTCGGACACCACTGCAGCGCAAGCGGACTCGTCGAGGTCGAGGACGGCGACGGCATACCCGTCGGAGGCGAGGCGCTTGGCCACGGCGGCGCCGATGCCGCGCGCGGCCCCGGTGACGATGGCGGTGCGCTGGGAGGTGTTCGGCTGGTCGGTCATGCGTTCTCCTGCTGGTCGGCGGTCTGGTGGTCGAGCTTCTGCTGGAGCCGGTTCATGCCGGCGAGCCAGGCGTCGGGGTGGGCGGCGCGCTGCGCGTAGTAGCCGCTCACCTCGGGGTGCGGGAGGACGTAGAACTCGTCGCCCGCGAGCGCCCGGAACGCGGCGTCGGCGACCTCGTCGGCGGTGAGCGTCGCGTCGAGGGTGAGCAGGTCCTTGAGCGGACCGGAGCCGTCGAGCATCCGGGTCTGCACGCCCTGGGGGCAGATCGCCTGGACGACGATCCCGCGGTGGCGGTAGGTCGCGCTCAGCCACTCGGCGAAGGCGACGGCGCCGTGCTTGCTCACGGAGTAGGGCGCGTCGCCGAGCATCGTCAGCAGCCCGGCGGCCGACGCGGTGACGACGAGGCGCCCGCCACCGGTGTCGAGCCAGCGCGGCACGAGGTGCCGGGCGGCACGCACGTGGGCGAGGACGTTCGTCTCGAGGGTGCGCGTCCACGCGTCGTCCGAGGCGTCGAGACCCTTGAGCGTGCCGATCCCCGCGTTGGCGAAGAAGACGTCGACGTGCCCGAGGCGGTCGTATGCCGTGTCGACGAGGTGCCGCACGCCGGCGTCGGTGGACGTGTCGCCCGGGACCGCGAGGGCGCCCAGCTCGTCCGCGACCGCCTGGAGCTCAGCGGCGTCGAGGTCGGCGACGACGACCTGCCAGCCCTCGCGGGCCAGACGGGTGGCGATGGCGCGGCCGATCCCCCGGGCTGCTCCGGTGACGACGGCGGTGTCGGGCATGGTGCTCCTCGCGATGGACTAAGCGCTTGCTTACCTTGACGACAAGAGCCCCTCCACGTCAAGTGCCGGCCCGCCCCACCCCTCGAACGTCGAGGGGCCAGAGTTCCAGCGGTCCTCAGCCGGCGACGCGCTCGATGAAGGCGACCGCGCGGTCCAGTGCCTCGCGCCCGTCCGCGGTGTCGAGGTCGAACTGGAACTCGTGCCCGAGCCGCGGCTCGTGGCCGTCGTCGAAGAGCAGGGCGTCGTGGTCGACGCCGTGCCGGTCGAGTGCCTCGACGAGCGCGACCGTGTGCGGGAGGAGAGGGTCACCGTTCCCGGCCGAGACGAAGGCCGGGGGGAACGACGACGTGACGTGCACCGGAACCGAGCCCTGACGGGTCGTCCGTTCGTCGTGGCGCCGGGTCGAGCCGAGGTAGGACCAGATGGCCGTGTCGATGAGCCAGCTGCCCAGCCGGGTCGAACCCTGCGCGAGGCTGAAGTCGTAGGCGCCGCAGAAGAGCACGAGACCCTTGAGGGACGCCGGCGGCACGTCCACCTCGATGCCGACGTCCTTCGCGTAGGCAGCGTCGCTGGCGAGCAGCGCGACCTGCGCAGCGATCTGGGCGCCGGCCGAGTCGCCGGCGAGGACGATGCGCGCCGGGTCGACGCCGAGCCGGTCGGCGTGGTCGACGAGGTGGTCGAGCGCGGCGGCGACCTGCTTGACGGGCGTGGGATAGCGCGAGCCGGGGGCGATCGAGTAGTCGACCCCGACCGTCGTGAACCCGCGGCCGGCGAGCACCCGGAGGTAGTTGGCGACGTCGCCCTTCGACCCGGACACGAACGCACCGCCGTGCACCCAGACCACCGTGGGCAGCGGCTCGGTCCGTGGTGGCCGGAAGACGTCGAGCCGCCCGTCGGGGGAGGCGATGTCATACGCCTCGTCGACGACCTCGACGAGGTCGCCCGGGACGTGCTTCTCCAGGGCGGCGCTCGCGTGCGCGGCCCCACGGTCGAAGACGGCCCGGATGAGCAGCGCCGACGGCCAGGGCGTGGTCCGCGCGGTCACGAGCAGCGCGCCGGCCGCGGTTGCCGTGCCCAGCGCAACCCTGCGCACGAGACCGCGAGTCCGGTCGACGATGACACTCATCCTGCGAATCTAGTCCGGGCACCCGCAGACCTTGGCCCCTCGACACCTGGCCACCCACAAACTGTGGCCTCTCGACGGTGGGGATGTGGGTGGGAGCGGGCAGGATCGGGGCATGCAGCTCTCCGACGTCGTCGCCACCTCGCACACCGTCGCCGCCACGTCGTCGCGCACCGCGAAGGTCGAGGCGCTGGCGGCCTGCCTGCGGCGTGCGGCGCAGGACGGTCCCGACGTCGTCGAGGTCGTCACCGCCCACCTGTCGGGCGCGCTCCCCCAGCGGCGCATCGGCGTCAGCTGGCGCGGCCTGCAGGGCCTGCCCGACCCGGCCGACACCTCGACCCTGACCGTCGAGGAGGTCGATGCCGCGGCCACCGCGATCGCCGCCATCGGCGGGTCCGGGTCCGGCGCCGCCCGCTCCTCCGCCGTGCGCGAGCTCTTCGGACGCGCCACCGCCGACGAGCAGGCCTGGCTCCGCGGACTCATCACCGGAGAGACCCGGCAGGGCGCCGGCGACGGCGTCATGCTCCAGGCCGTCGCCAGGGCCGCCGACGTCCCCGACGCCGCGGTGCGCCGGGCCGTCATGCTCGCCGGCTTCGCGGGGCCGGTCGCCCGGGCCGCCCTCACCGGGGGCACCGAGGCCCTCGAGGCGCTCACCCTCGAGGTCGGCCGCCCGCTGCGCCCGATGCTCGCCGGCTCGGCCCCCGACGTCGCCGCAGCGCTCACCACGCTGGGAGGCGAGGTCGTCGTCGAGACCAAGCTCGACGGCATACGCCTCCAGGCCCACGTCGACAACCGCACGAGCCCGGGCACCGTGCGCCTCTTCACCCGCACGCTCGACGAGGTCACCGACCGGATGCCCGAGATCACCGAGGCGCTCGCAGCCCTCGACGTCGAGACCCTCGTCCTCGACGGCGAGGTCATCGCCCTGGCCGACGGCGGCCGGCCCCAGCCCTTCCAGGTCACGGGTGCCCGCACGGCGAGCAGCGCCGACGTCGACCGGCTGCGCGAGGAGGTGCCGCTCACGCCCTACTTCTTCGACGTGCTCCACCTCGACGGCGAGGACCTGCTCGACGAGCCCGCGCACGTGCGCTGGGAGCGCCTCGCCGCGACGGTGCCGCCGGCGTGGCGGGTGCCGCGCGAGCGCACCGCCGACCCCCAGCGCGCCCAGCAGTTCTTCGCCGACCTCGTCGCGGCCGGGCACGAGGGCGTCGTCGTCAAGGACCCCGCGCTGCCGTATGCCGCCGGCCGCCGCGGTCCCGGATGGGTCAAGGTCAAGCCGCGGCACACCCTCGACCTCGTCGTGCTCGCGGTCGAGTGGGGTAGCGGTCGGCGCCGGGGGTGGCTGTCCAACATCCATCTCGGCGCCCGCGACGCCGACACCGGTGAGCTCGTCATGCTCGGCAAGACCTTCAAGGGGATGACCGACGAGATGCTCGCCTGGCAGACCGAGCGGTTCAGCGGCCTGGCGCTCGACCCGACGGACGTCGAGGCGGGGCGCTCGGACCAGCAGTGGGGTGTCGTGCCACTGCGCCCCGAGCAGGTCGTCGAGATCGCCTTCGACGGCGTGCAGAAGTCGTCGCGCTACCCCGGCGGCATGGCCCTGCGCTTCGCCCGGGTGCTGCGCTACCGCGACGACAAGCCGGTCTCCGAGGTCGACACCGTGCAGACCGTGAGGTCCCTCGCCGGCTGGTGAGCGAGGCCGGCGGGTGGGGCCGGTGGGCCGGCCCCCGCCCGGCGCGTCGTGAGACGGCACGCCGCTATCTGTTGCCTACGCCACAGTACGTAGGTAAGTTCCGGCGCGACGGCAGATTGCGTGAATTCTTCACATTCCTGGAGGCACCATGTCCATGTCCGAACTCTCACGTCGCTCCGTGATCGCGGGCGGCCTCGCCGCAGCAGCGGCCGGTGCTGCAGCCGGAAGCGCCCGCGCCGCCGCGGGCTCCTCGCCTGCAGCGACCGCCGGCGAGACGGGCTGGGTGACCGCGACGATCGCCCGGATGTCCTTGGAGGAGAAGGTCGGTCAGCTCTTCATCCAGAACGTCTACGGCAAGGACGCCACGACCCCCGACAGCCGCAACGTCCCGCTCTACGGCGTCGCGAGCCCGGCGGAGGTCGTGCAGAAGTACCACCTCGGTGGTGTCATCTACTTCGCCTGGACCGACAGCGTGCAGAACCCCGACCAGATCGTCGGCCTCTCCAACGGCCTGCAGAAGGCGGCCCTGACGCAGTCGAGCAAGGTCCGGATCCCCCTCCAGATCGCGACCGACCAGGAGCAGGGCGTGGTGACACGCATCGGGCCGCCCGCCACGCAGTTCCCCGGCTCGATGGCCCTTGGAGCGGGCCGGAGCGCCGCCGACGCCCGCACGGCCGCCGCGATCACCGGCCGCGAGCTGCTCGCCATGGGCGTCAACACGAACTTCGCCCCCGACTGCGACGTCAACGTCAACCCGCTCAACCCCGTCATCGGCACGCGGTCCTTCTCGTCCCGGGCCGCCCTCGCCGCCGAGCTGGCGGCCGCGCAGGTCGCCGGCTACCAGCGCGACGGTGGCGTGGCGTCGTCGGCCAAGCACTTCCCCGGCCACGGTGACACCGCAACCGACAGCCACGTCGCGTTCCCGATCATCACCCACACGCGCGAGCAGTGGGAGTCGATCGACGCGCCGCCCTTCAAGGCCGCCATCAACGAGCAGATCGACATGATCATGACGGCGCACCTGTCGTTCCCGGCGCTCGACGACTCGGGCAACCCGGCCACGCTGAGCAAGCCGATCATGACGGGCGTGCTGCGCGGGGAGCTCGGCTACGAGGGCGTGATCGTCACCGACTCGCTCGCCATGCAGGGCGTCCGCGACCTCTACGGCGACGCCGAGGTGGCCGTCCGGGCCCTCCTCGCCGGCGTCGACCAGCTGCTCATGACCCCCGCGATGGACGACGCCTACGCCGCTGTCATCGCCGCGGTCCGCAGCGGCCGCATCCCGCGCAGCGAGCTCGACGCGAAGGTACGCCGCGTGCTGGGCCTCAAGTACCGCCGCGGCATCGTGGCCCGACCGTACGCCGACCCCGCCGCGCTCTCGTCGGTCGTCGGCACGCCTGCGCACCTCGCGTCGGCGAGCTCGGTCACCGACCGCACGACGACGCTCGTCAAGAACGACGCCAAGGCCCTCCCGATCGCCCCGGCCGGCAAGAAGGTCCTCGTCACCGGCTACGGCGTCTCGACGACGGCGACCCTCGCGGCAGCGATGACGGCCAAGGGCGCGACGGTCCAGACCGTCCAGACCGGCACGTCGCCCACCGACACGGTGGTGGCCTCCGCCGTCGCGGCGGCCGCCGACAAGGACGTCGTCGTCGTCACGACGATGAAGGCCTGGGACACGAGCGTCACGGACACCCGTGGCGGGCAGCAGAAGCTCGTCAAGACGCTCCTCGCCACCGGGAAGACCGTCGTCGTCGTCGCCGTGCGCGACCCCTACGACATCGCCTACTTCACGAGCGCCCCGACCTACCTCGCGACGTACTCCTACAGCCCCGTCGCGATCGAGGCGGTGGCGCGTGTCATCACGGGCGACGTCGCGCCGACGGCCTCGCTGCCCGTCGACATCCCCGTGGCGGGCGACCCGGCCACGGTGCTCTACCCGTTCGGCCACGGCCTCACCTACTGACACCCGCCACGACAGGGAGCGACCAGATGACCAACCTCAACCGCAGGCAGCTGCTCACCGCCGGCGCCCTCGGCGCCGTCGCCATCCCCGCCACAGCAGCGGGTTCCGTTGCTGCGCAGGCCGGCCCGACGGCATACGCCAGCAGCTACCCCAACAACCCCGTCACGACGGGCGCGCAGAGCGCCGCCGCCTCGAGCTGGTCGGCGCTCTCGGGCCAGAAGGTCGGGATCATCACCAACCCGACCGGCATCCTCACCAACCTGCGCACCATCGTCGACGAGATGCACGAGTCCGGCGCCGTCGACGTCGTCGGCGTCTTCGGGCCCGAGCACGGCTTCCGCGGCACCGCGCAGGCCGGCGACTCCGAGGGCAACCACACCGACCCGCGCACCGGGCTCATGGTCTACGACGCCTACGGCGCCAACGCCGCCAAGATGACGACGCTCTTCCGCACGGCCGGCGTCGAGACCGTCGTCTTCGACATCCAGGACGTCGGCTCGCGCTTCTACACCTACATCTGGACGATGTACACGGCGATGCGCGCGGCCGTCGCCGTCGGCGCCCGCTTCGTCGTGCTCGACCGCCCGAACCCCATCGGCGGCACGGCGATCGGGCCGATGATGACCACGCCGTGGACCTCCGGCGTCGGCGCCAAGGAGATCGTCCAGGCGCACGGCATGACGGTCGGCGAGCTGGCCCGCTACTTCGACGGCGAGTTCCTCACGGCTGACGCGGGCGGCCGCCTGCGCGAGCTGTCCGTCATCGAGGTCAAGGGCTGGCGCAGGGACGTGCCGTATGCCGTCACCGGGCTCCCGTGGGTCATGCCGAGTCCCAACATGCCGACTCCCGACACCGCGCTCGTCTACCCCGGCACGGGGATGTTCGAGGGGACCAACCTCTCCGAGGGCCGCGGCACGACCCGGCCGTTCGAGCTCATCGGCGCGCCCTACATCGACTACCGGTGGGCCGAACGCCTCGCCGCCCTGGACCTTCCGGGCGTGGGCTTCCGAGAGGCCTACTTCTCCCCGACGTTCAGCAAGCACACCGGACTCGTCTGCGGCGGCGTCCAGCTGCACGTCACCGACCCGTCCGCCTTCGACCCGATCCGCTCGAGCGTCGAGATGCTCGTCGCGGCCAAGGCGCTCTACAGCGACTTCGCCTGGCGCTACGACTCCTACGACCCGGCGCGACCCTACTGGATCGACAAGCTGAACGGCTCCCAGCGGCTCCGCACCCAGATCTCGGCCGGCGCCCCCGCCGCCGAGGTCGTAGGCGCGTGGCGTGACGAGCTCGCGGCCTTCGACGCGCGGCGCCAGCAGTACCTCCTCTACCGCGGCCCCTCGAACTGACCTGTCCACCGGCTCACCACCCGCTGCACGACCTGTTGCACGATCTAGGAGTGACATGCGCCTGCGCACCCTCGTCCCCGCTGCCCTCGGCAGTCTCGCCCTCGCGGGCAGTCTCGTGACCGCGGGACCCGTCGGCTCCGCGACGGCCGACGACTTCAGCAAGCCCGACCGCGGTTTCGCGCCGCCCAACACCGTGCTGTCCGACGCGAGCCCCGCGTCACTGGGGCTCGACCCGGCCCCGATCGCCGAGGCCGTCGACCGGATCCACGCCCACGAGCAGGTCGACGCGAGCGGACACCCGCTCTTCGCCGGCGCCGTCGGGATCATGGGCCACGAGGGACGCATCGTCGAACGCGACGCGAGCGGCTGGGCGCTCCGCTACGCCGACGCGAGCACCGAGCTGCCCCGCGACCAGTGGGAGCCGATGCGCACCGACACGATCTTCGACCTCGCCTCGGTGTCCAAGCTCTTCACCTCGATCGCCGTCGTCCAGCTCATCGAGGAGGGGCGCGTCTCCCTGGAGAGCCCGGTGGCGGCATACCTCCCGGAGTTCGCCGCGGGCGGCAAGGGGGCCGTGACGGTGCGCCAGCTGCTGACGCACACGTCCGGCTTCACCTCGTGGCTGCCGCTGTGGAGCAAGTGGCCCGACAAGGCCTCGCGCATCAAGGCCGTCATGGACCAGCCGCTGACCAACGCGCCGGGCACGACCTACCTCTACAGCGACCTCAACCTCATCACCCTCGGCGTCATGGTCGAGAAGCTGCGGGGCGAGCCGCTCGACACCGTCGTCCACGACCGGATCACGGCGCCGCTCGGGATGAAGGACACCGGCTACAACCCGACCGACAAGGCCCGGACGGCGGCGACCGAGTACCAGACGGCGCCGCCGCGCGGCATGGTCCGCGGCGAGGTCCACGACGAGAACGCCTGGTCGCTGGGCGGGGTCGCCGGCCACGCCGGGGTCTTCTCCACCGTCGACGACCTCGCGATCCTCTCGCAGGCGCTGCTCAACGGCGGCTCCTACCGCGGCGAGCGCATCCTCAGCCGCAAGAGCGTCGAGGCGCTCATCACGAACTTCAACGGCGCCTTCCCCGGCGACTCGCACGGCCTCGGCTTCGAGCTCGACCAGCGTTGGTACATGGACGCGTTGTCGGGCCCCCGCACCGCGGGCCACACCGGCTACACGGGCACGTCGATCGTCATCGACTTCACGTCGCGGTCGTTCGCGATCCTGCTCACCAACCGCGTGCACCCCTCTCGCAACTGGGGATCGATCAACCTCGCCCGTCGCGAGTGGGCCCATGGGCTCGCCGCGTCGATGGGCATCCGCCCGCGCCATGGCGACACGGCCTGGTTCACGGGGTCCGACAACGCGACGACCACCACCCTGACGACACCCGCCCTCCCCGTCGGTCCGGGAGGTGCGCGCCTCGGCTTCGACCTCTTCCTCGACACCGAGGAGACCGACCTGCTCCACCTCGAGCGCTCCACCGACGGAGGCGCGACGTGGACGGCCCTGCCGTTCGACGTCGTCGACCGCGGGCAGACCGAGACGGCCGACGGCGTCATCTCCGGCGCCGGCACGCGGCGCTGGGTGCAGGTGCGGGCCGACCTGCCGGCCGGGTCGCAGCTGCTGCGCTGGCGGCACACGACCGACGGGGGCTACCTCGGTCGGGGCGTCGCCGTCGACGACGTCGTCGTCCGGGGACCGGGCGGCGTCCTGCTCGACGGCGAGAAGACACCAGGCGCCTTCACGGCGGACGGTTGGCGGCTCGCCGGCCGCGACGCCGTAGCGTAGGCCCATGCCCAGGACCGAGGACGGGGCCTCGTCCCCCGCAGGTGCCGCGAGCGCGTCGCTGCTCATCCGCCTGCGGGGGATCAAGCCCTCGCTGTCGCCCGCCGAGGACCGTGTCGCCGACATCGTCCTCGCCGACGCGCGCCGCGCCGCCGGCCTGACCATCAGCGAGCTGGCCACGGCAGCACGCACGTCCGAGACGACGGTGCTGCGCTTCTGCCGTCGGCTCGGGCTGCCCGGCTACCCGCAGCTGCGGCTCGCGCTCGCCGAGGAGTCGGCCCACCCGCGCACCATGAACCGCGGCGGCACCGACATCAGCGCGAGCGACACCATCGACGACATCATCGCCAAGGTGGCCTTCAGCGACGCGAGCGCCGTCGAGGAGACCGCCCAGCAGCTCGACCGCGACGCCCTCGCCTCGGCGGCGGCAGCCATCGCCCGGGCCGGTCGCGTCGACATCTACGGCATCGGCGCGAGCTCGATCGTCGGCACCGACCTCCAGCAGAAGCTGCACCGCATCGGCATCGTCGCCTTCGCGTGGAACGACCCCCACATCGCCCTGACGAGCGCGACGCTGCTCGGCCCGGGCGACATCGCGGTCGGCATCTCGCACTCCGGCACGACGACCGAGACCATCGAGGCGCTGGCGGCGGCGCGCTCGACGGGTGCGCGGACGCTCGCGATCACGAACTTCCCGCTGTCCCGGCTGGCCTCCGGCGTCGACATCCTCCTGACGACGGCGGCACGCGAGACGAGCCTGCGCTCCGGCGCCACGGCGAGCCGCATCGCCGCCCTGACCGTCGTCGACTGCCTCTACATCGCCGTCGCGCAGCGCAACCTCCGCAAGGCCCGCAAGGCCGTCGCCGACACCCGCGAGGCCGTCGCCGGCCACCACGTCACCGACTGACACCGAGGCCCTTGACCAACTCGAGTGAGCGCCCAGTCACAGTCGAGTGAGCGCCGAGCCACAGGCATACGTCCCGGAGTCGGCGACGCGTGGGACGCGGCGCTCAGTCGAGTGGGACGAAGCGCTCACTCGAGGACTGGGGACCGTGACGCGAATGTTACTCATTTACGGCATTGACGCTGGCGACGTAGGAAACTAACCTCGCACGGGTGAGCAGCGAGGTGACCGTGGACGCCCCCACCGAGGAGCGCCATCCGGGGACGACGTCCATCGACACGCACACCTCCCTCGACATCCTCCGGGCACTCAACGCCGAGGACGCGACGGTGGCCGGTGCCGTCGGTGAGGTCCTCCCCGAGCTGGCCCTCCTCGTCGACCGCGCGGTCGAGTCGCTCCGCGCCGGCGGGGCCGTCCACTACTTCGGCGCCGGCACGTCCGGACGCCTCGCCGTGCTCGACGCCGCCGAGCTGCGCCCCACCTTCAACGCCCCGGCCGGGCTCGTCGTGGCCCACCACGCGGGTGGCCCCGGCGCCCTGCTCGAGGCCGTCGAGAACGTCGAGGACGACGTCGACCTCGGTCGCGAGGAGGCCGAGGCCCTGCGTCCCGGCGACATCGCCATCGGCCTCACGGCCTCCGGGCGTACGCCGTTCGTGGCCGGCGCTCTCGCGCGGGCTCGCGAGCTCGGCGCCGTCACGGCCCTCGTCACCGCCAACCCGGACGCCGAGGTCGCCGTCCACGCCGACCTGCTGCTCGCCGTGCGCACCGGCCCCGAGGCGCTGACCGGCTCGACCCGCCTCAAGGCCGGCACCGCCCAGAAGCTCGTCCTCAACTCGTTCTCGACCGCCGTGATGATCCGCCTCGGCCGCACGTGGAGCAACCTCATGGTCGACGTCGTCGCGACGAACGCCAAGCTCCGCGGCCGCGTCGTCCGGATCCTCCAGGAGGCCACCGGCGCCGACGCCGAGCAGGCCCGGCGGGCGCTCGACGACGCCGACGGCGAGCTCAAGCCCGCACTGCTCTCGATGCTCGCGGGCATCGACGCCGCCACGGCCCGCGACGCGATCGCCGCCCACGACGGCTCCGTGGCCCACGCGCTGACGTCCCTCGGCGGCCAGGTGGCCGCACCGGCCGCCCCCGCCGCCCCGACCCCCGAACGCTGAACCCACCACCCTCCCACCCACCCGTGCCGACCCCCAGGCACCCAGCAGAACCCGACAGGAGCACCACCATGACGTTCGCCTCACGCCTCCCCGGCTCGTCGCGGCGCGCACGCCGCACGGTCCTGACGATCGCCGCGCTCTCCGGAGCGCTCGTCGTGACCGCCTGCTCGCCCTCCTCCTCGGGCTCCTCGAGCGGCGGTGACGACGGCAAGGTCACCCTGACGGTGTGGTCGTGGCGCGTGGAGGACGAGGCGGCGTACACCAAGATCTTCGACGCGTACGAGAAGGCCCACCCCGGCGTCACCATCGACTTCAAGGCGTTCAAGGCGACGGAGTACAACAAGATCCTCGCGACCGGCCTCGCCGGCTCGAGCGGCCCGGACGTGCCGCAGGTCCGCTCCTACGGCCAGCTCCAGGGCACCGTGGCCAGCAAGTCGCTGCTGCCGCTCGACGGCAAGGTCGACCTCGCGGGCTGGGACGAGAACGTCGTCGCGAGCGCCAAGGGCAAGGAGGACGGCAAGACGTACTCGGTGCCACTCGCGCGCCAGACCGTCCAGATGTTCTACAACCAGGGCCTCTTCGAGAAGAACGGCATCAAGGCCCCCACCACGTGGGCCGAGTTCATCGCCGCCAACGACAAGCTCATGGCGGCCGGCGTCACGCCGATCGCCATCGGCGCCAAGGACGACTGGACGCTCCCGATCGTCCACGAGGTGCTCGCTGCCCCGCGCTTCGGCGGCAAGGCCTTCCAGGCCGAGGTCCTCTCGGGCCAGAAGACCTTCACCGACCCTGACTGGGTCGGGTCGGTGCAGGTCGTGGGCGACCTCGAGAAGTACATGCCCAAGAACGCCACCGGCGTGGCCCAGACCGACGCGCAGACGCTCTTCTCGGCCGAGAAGGCCGCGATGATCCCCGGTGGCAGCTTCGACCTGTCCGTCTTCCAGAAGGCCAACCCGGCCATGAAGATCGGCATCTTCCAGGTGCCGCCGGCCCCGGGCTCGCCGAGCGGGTCCGAGGCGACGACGGCAGGATGGGCCGATGGCAACTTCGCCGTCTCCGCCAAGTCGAAGCACCCGACCGAGGCCACGGAGCTCGTGAAGTGGATGACCACGAAGGAGTTCGGCCAGATGGTCAACGACGACATCAAGCAGATCTCGGCCGTGCCGGGTGTCGAGCCGACCGACCCGCTGCTCAAGCAGATGAGCGAGAACTACACGAAGTCCGGCTCGCCGTACCTGCTGCTCACCGACTTCCGCTACGGCGCACCCACGGGCACCGACCTGCTCGGCAAGGGCCTGCAGGAGATGCTGCTCGGCTCCAAGGACGCCACCGCGGTGAGCCAGGACCTCGAGACCGGCGTCAAGACCTGGTTCAAGCCGAGCGCGTGACGGTTCCTGCATGAGGCGCCGCACCGGCCTGGTCTTCGTCGCTCCGGCGCTCGCGCTCTTCGCGGTGTTCGTGCTCTACCCGATGGTGACGGCGTTCTCCTACGCCTTCTTCCAGTGGCAGGGCACGACCCGCGGAGCGTTCGCGGGCCTCGAGAACTTCGTGACGCTCTTCACCAGGGCCCCGTTCACGACAGACCTCCCGCGGGCGCTGCTGCACAACGTGCTCTTCTTCATCGGCACGATGCTCATCCAGAACACCTTCGGGCTCACGATCGCCTACCTGCTCTACACGCGTCCGCGCAGTCGCCGGATGCTGCAGACGCTCTACGCGATGCCCTATCTCGTCAGCCCGATCGTCATCGGCTACCTCTGGACGCTGCTCCTGTCGCCGACGTTCGGGCCGGTCAACACGCTGCTGACGAAGGTCGGCCTCGAGTCATGGGCCCTCCCGTGGCTCGGTGACCCGAAGACGGCCATCTGGGTCGTCATCCTCGTCAGCGTGTGGCAGTGGATCGGCTTCCCCGTGCTGCTCTACGGCGCCGCACTGGGTGGCGTCCCGGAGGAGCTGACCGAGGCGGCCCGCGTCGACGGCGCGAGCAACCGGCAGGCGTTCTTCAAGATCACGCTGCCGCTGCTCGGGCCCGCCATCGGCACGGTGTCGGTCCTGACGTTCATCTTCGCCATGGAGGCCTTCGCGCTCCCCTACGCCTTCGGTGGTTCGACCGGAAACCCCGCGGGCGCAACGGACTTCGTGTCGCTGCTCTTCTACCGCACGGCGTTCGACTCGGGAGCGACCGACGCCATCGGCAGCTCGTCGGCCCTCGCCACGCTGCTCTTCCTCATCATCTTCGGTGGCGCCTACGCCGCCACGGCCGTGCTGCGCCGTCACGAGCGGAGGATCACCGCATGACCACGGCCGTCGTCACCACCGAGGCGCCGCAGGAGCAGGTCGCGGCCCGTCCGGCCCAGGGCAGCCGCCGGCGCCCACCGCGGGTCAACCGTCCCGTGGGCGGCGCGGGTGCCAGCGTGCTCCTCTGGGGGTATGCCGCCCTGGCGCTCGTGCCGCTGCTGCTCATGGTGAGCAACAGCTTCCGCACCAACGCCGACCTCATCACCGACCCGCTCGGCCTCCCCGCTCCCCCGACGACGGCCAGCTACGTCGAGGCGTGGACCACCGGCAACTTCGCGACGTACTTCGGGAACTCGCTCCTCGTCACGGTCGGCGCGGTCGCGATCTCGACCGCCGTCGCGACGATGGCCGCCTACGCGCTGGCCCGCGGGCGGTCGCGGATCTTCCGCTGGCTCGAGGCGCTCTTCCTCTCCGGCCTGATGCTACCGATCCACCTCGCGATCCTGCCGATCTTCTACCTCTTCGACGGGCTCGGGCTCATCGACTCGCGGCTCGGTCTCATGCTCATGTACGCCGCATCGGGCATCCCGTTCTCGATCTTCGTCCTCACGACGTTCTTCCGGCAGCTGCCCGAGGAGCTCGAGGAGGCGGCGGCGCTCGACGGCGCGAGCAGCTGGCAGACCTTCTGGCGGATCATGGTCCCGCTCGTGCGCCCGGCCCTCGCGACCGTGGCCGTCTTCCGGTTCGTGCCGATCTGGAACGACTTCCTCTTCCCGCTCGTGCTGCTGCGCAGCGAGGACAAGTACACCCTCCCGGTCGGGCTGACGAGCTTCTTCGGCGAGAACGCGACGAACTACTCGGCCGTCTTCGCCGGGCTCGTCATCACGACGGTCCCGCTCATCGTGCTCTTCCTCGTCGCCACGAAGCAGATCGTCGCGGGCTTGACCGCCGGCATGGCGAAGTGATCGGCTCGCTCGCGTGAGCGAGCAGCGGGTCGTGGCCGTCGACGTCGGCGGGTCGGGCCTCCGACTGCAGACGTGTGCCGTGTCGCCCGGCCCCGTGCTCACGGCACCGGGCGTGCGGGTCGGGGCGGGCGGCATCGACGTCGCAGCGCTCGTGTCCGACGCCCGCGCCCTGCTGGGAGCGCGCCCAGACGACGAGACCCGTCGTGGCACAGCGGCTCCCGCGGTCGTCGTCTGGTCGATGCGCGGCCTGCTCTTCCTCGCCGACCGGTCGGAGGTGCTGCGCACCGTGGCGCAGGGCCTGGGCGCCGAGCGCACCGTCGTCGTCAGCGACGCCGTCGCCAACCTCGTCGGCGCGACGGGCCGGATCGGTCCCGGCGCGGTCGTCGCGGCGGGCACCGGGGCGGTCGCGTTCGGCACCGACTTCGAGCAGCAGTGGCGCCGGGTCGACGGGTGGGGGCACGTGCTCGGCGACGCCGGGTCGGCGGCGACCCTCGGCATGGCCGGACTCCGCGCCGCACTGCGCGCCCACGACGGGCTCCCCGACGGGTCGCCGCTCCTGCTGGCAGCGGCCAGCGACCTGCTCGGCCCTCCGGAGGGCTGGCCGCGCCTCGTCATGACGAGCCCCGACGCCCCCGAGCGCCTCGCCGCCGTCGCCCCGCTCGTCACGGCGGCCGCAGCCGACGACGACGTCTCCCGCGCCCTCTGCGCCCGCTCCGGCGCCGACCTCGCCGACTCGCTGCTGCGCGCGGCGGAGGGCCTGACCGACCCGGTCCTCACGGCGACCGGCGGCCTCCTCAGCGCCCGACCGGTCGCGGACGCTCTCGACGACCGGCTCGCCCGGGTCGGCGCGGGCGCCCGGCGCTCAGCGGCCCGCGGTGGGGCCCTCGACGGCGCCCTCCACCTGGCCCGGCACCTGCGCGACACGGGAGCGGTCCCCGAGCACCCGGCATACCTCCTCACGACGTGATCGGCGGGCCGGCACCCCGCCTGGGCAGCTGACGAGCCCGGAAGGGCCCCAGCGGTGCGGCGAGCCGGTACCCTCCGACGGGGGTGGTCCGATTCACCCGAATTGTGCCGTGCCTCCACCGGGATCCACGTGCCGTCCGGACCACCGCCGTGACGCTCGAGAGGTTCTGACATGCCCGGTTCACCCCGCCGACTCACGGCACTCGTCGGTGCTGCCGCACTGGCGTTCGGTGCAGCCTCCAGCGCGAGCGCCGCTGCTCTGACGGCGGCTCCAGCACCGGCGACTCCCGCGACAGCGACGCCCGCGACAGCGACCCCCGCGCCGGCCTCGGCCGTGACACCCACGGGCACGCGATCCGTGGACTACCGCGGCGTCCACCTCTCCGTTCCGTCCGACTGGGCCGTCGTCGACCTCGACGCCGACCCCACCCGCTGCGTCCGCCTCGACGTGCGGGCCGTCTACCTCGGCCGACCGGGCTCCCAGCAGGACTGCCCCGCGCACCTCGTCGGGCGCGCCGAGACGCTCTGGTTGCACCCGGGCTCCGACCGCGCCAGCACGGCGACGACCTCGAGGACGACCGCCCTCGGCACGCTCCGGGCCCACACCGGCACCGACCGCGTCGCCGGCACCAAGGTGGCGAGGTTCACGGCACAGGACGTGCAGGTCGACGCCACGTGGGGCGCGAGCGAGTCGAGGGTCGACGACGTCCTCGCCACCGCGACCGCGAGCTCGGCGGTCACGCGCACGGCCCCGGTCGCAGCCGCCGGCACGACGGCAGCCACCCCGTCCGCCTCGTCCTCGTCGGCCACTGCCTCCACGGCCACCGCCTCCCCGGGCACGGCCTCGACCGCCGCGACGTCGGGGCCACACCCCTTCACCGGGATGGCGTTCGACGCGTGCGCCGCCCCGAGCGTCGCGACGATGCAGTCCTGGCTGGCGTCCCCCTACCGTGCCGGGGGCATCTACATCGGCGGCTCGATGCGGGCCTGCGGCGACGGCAACCTCTCCTCGACGTGGGTGAGCCAGGTCAGCTCGATGGGCTGGGGACTCATCCCGATCTACGTCGGGCCACAGGCACCCTGCGTCGACCAGACCGGCCTCAGCACCATCGACCCGACGCAGGCTGCCGCGCAGGGCAGGGCCGCCGCTGCCGACGCGGCCGGGCGCGCGGCCTTCTTCGGTCTCGGCGCCGGCACGCCCGTCTACTACGACATGGAGGCGTACGACCCCACCGTCTCCGGCTGCACGGCCACGGTCCTGTCGTTCCTGACGGCGTGGACGCAGGAGCTGCACGCCCGCGGCTACACGTCCGGTGCGTACGGCAGCAGCGCCTCGCTCATGGTCGACCTGTCCAGGGCGATGGGCACGACGGGATTCACCGCACCCGACAACGTGTGGTTCGCCAGCTGGAACGGGCTGCAGACCCTGTCCGACTCGACGAGTCACCCCGAGTTCCGGGACAGCTACTGGGCCGGCGGCCAGCGGCTCCACCAGTACGCCACCGGCACCGAGACGTGGGGCGGGGTGAGGATCGACATCGACGCCGACTGGGTCGGCGGCCGCGTCACGGGCGCGCCGGTCCCGATCAGCTACGGCTCCGACACGACGGGCCCAGGCAGCCCGTCGTTCGTCTTCACCGGCAACATGTCCTACTGGAAGCCCAACCAGGGCCAGGGTGTGCAGGGACGCGCCTACTCCACCTACGCCAACGGCAGCACGGAGGAGAACGGCGCCACGTGGTCCCCGGCCCTCTCCGCCGGCCTGTACACCGTGAGCGCCTACGTCCCGGCCACCCGCGCCGACGCCAAGGTCACGTATGCCGTCACCGACGCCCGCGGGTCCGCGACCACCGTCGTCGACCAGTCCACGGCGGCGGGCACGTGGTCCCCGCTCGGCACCTACCTCGCCCGCTCCGGGACCTCGGTGCGGGTCCACGCCGGCGACAACGGACCCAGCCCCACGACCGCCCAGGTCGGCGTCGACGCCATGCGGTTCTCCCTCGTGGCCACCGCGCCGTCGGCCCCGACGTCGGTGGCGGCGGTCCCCGACAACGGCCGCGCGACCGTCCGCTGGACCGCGGCCACGTCGAACGGCAGCCCGGTGACGGGCTACACCGTGACGTCCTCGCCCGCGGGGGCGAGCGCGACGGTGTCCGGCTCCGCCACGTCGGCCACCCTCACCGGGCTGCGCAACGAGACGGCCTACACCTTCACGGTGACGGCGACGAACGTCATCGGTGCCGGCCCAGCCTCGACCCCGTCGGCGGCCGTGCGGCCCTCGTCCTTCTCGCACCTCGTCCCGGTGACGCCCACTCGCCTGCTCGACACCCGCGTCGGCACGACGGCCAACCCCGTGCGCACCGCGATCGCCGCCGGCGCCTCGCTCACCATCAAGGTCGCCGGCGTCACCGGGTCACCCGTGCCCGCCGGAGCGACCGCCGCCGCGATCAACCTCACCGCCACCTCACCCCGGGCGGCCGGCTTCCTCAGCGCCGACTCGACCGCCACCACCGGCAGCTCCACCGCCAACTTCGCCGCCGGCCAGACCGTCGCCAACCTCCTCGTCGGCCGCCTCACCACCTCCGGCACGCTGACGATCGTCAAC